>DCUY01000042.1 GCA_002327905.1 Caldifarciminota bacterium UBA2202
CACGGCATACGGCGTTCACATCTCGCGGCACGCAAGAGTAGCGTCGGCTCAAACACTTCGCTTAGCCGCTGTATCAAGATGGGTTAGCATAGCAAGGGGACAACCACTTGATGTGCGTCTGCGTAAAGCGTCCTCGCCGACTTTGAGCTTTCACTTTCAATAAGTTTTTACTTGATTACAGATTTTCAAACACATTGGTTGGGGTGTAATTTCTGCAAGCAGCCATGATTGAATTATCGGGTTGACCAAAAGTTTGAAAATATGATTTTAAAGATAAGGAATTTAATCAAAGGTTAATACAAATATCGTAGGGGCGTACCTGTGTGTCCGCCCGACAGAAAATTATTACAAAGTGCAGTTTGAAGCAGTCAATATTTAAAGAGTGAATAGAAATAAAGAGATTGCTTTGTCGAAGACTCCGCGCAATGACAAAAAGTTATTGTTAATTGAATGTATTTATTCTTGCATGCACCCGCATTTTAACTATTAACTATCAACTATAAACTATTAACTCTTTTTCTGCTCACGGCGCACGGTATACGGCATACGGTATACGGCATACGGTATACGGCATACGGCGTTTTATCTGGGGGCACGAAGAGGTGTAGCGTCGGCTCACACACTTCGCTTCGCCGCTGTATCTCGGCAGACCTCGATGGGCGTCTGCGCAAAGCGTCCTCGCCGGCTTTGAGCCTTCGTGCATCAATAAGCATTTAATTGATAACAGATTTTCAAACACATTGCTTGACTTTGGCTCGTCTGCGCTCGCAACGGGTTGACCAAAAGTTTGAAAATCCGCTGTAAGCCAAGTTATTTAATCAAATGTTAATACAGATTATCGTAGGGGTCGACCTGTGTGTTATGGGGACACCCCTTCGGAGTGTCCCCATCCAGAAAATACATACTTGACAACAACGTAGAAAGAGTTATAATTAAATAGATTGTGAAATAAATAACAAACCTGAGGCGAGGCGTTAAACCCGAAGCCGAGGGTCCAAAATCAAACTAAGGACAAGGTTGTCTGAGTCCGAGGAAAACTCAAATTAAGCGAATCAGACAAATCTGCCTTCAAAGGAGGCGAAATGGACACACGCGTAGGTGTTGTAGGCATCATTGTTGAAAACCGCGCAGAGTCAGCCAATGCAGTAAATAATATTTTGACTGATTACGGCTTTATTGTGCGCGGCAGAATGGGAATACCGAATCTTACTGAGAATGTGTGCGCAATATCACTCATTGTGGAAGGAACGAATGAAGATATTGGAGCAATGACAGGAAGACTCGGTAAGATAAAAGGCGTAAAAGTTTCATCAACATTTATAAAAAAGGAGATAAAATGACATATACTGATTTCATAAAACAGGATTATCTTGATTCTCTATTAAAGGAGAACAGGATGCCGTCAAAGTCGGAAGTAAAAGATGTGCTTAAAAAAGCTTCTGAGAAAAAGGGCATAACTCCGGAAGAGGCATTTGTGCTTATGCAGACAAAAGACAAGGATATGATAGAGGAGATATACACTCTTGCAGGAAAAATAAAGAATGAAATTTACGGAAACAGACTTGTGATTTTTGCGCCTCTCTATGTGACGAATGTGTGCGGAAATATCTGCGCATACTGCGGATTCAGAGCGGATAATAAAGACCTGCACAGGCGCACTTTGACAAATGAGGAGATAAAAGAAGAGATAAAGATTCTTGAGAATGAAGGGCACAAGAGGGTTTTGATGGTTTACGGAGAGCATCCTCAGTTTGGGGCAAAATGGATAAAAGAGACTGTTGAAGCGGCATACTCAGTTAAATCGGGAAACGGAGAGATGAGAAGAATAAATGTAAACATTGCTCCGATGGGTGTTGATGATTTCAAAATACTCAAAAGCTCCGATATAGGAACATATCAGTGTTTTCAAGAGACATATCATAAAAAAACCTACGAGAAAGTTCATATAGCCGGAAAGAAAAAAGATTACCTTTACAGATTATATTCACTGGACAGGGCGCAGGAGGCAGGAATAGATGATGTTGCAATGGGAGTTCTCTTCGGCCTCTATGATTACAGATTTGAGGTTATGGCTCTTCTTCAGCATGCAGAGCATCTTGAAAAAGTCTTCGGAGTGGGTCCACACACAATATCATTCCCGCGCATAGAGCCGGCTTTGGGGTCTGACATGTCAGAGCATCCCCCTGTTGATGTGACTGATAAAGATTTTAGAAGAATTGTGTCTGTATTGAGAATTGCAGTTCCTTACACGGGGCTTATTTTGACCACAAGGGAGCAGGCTGATTTGAGGCGCGAATTCTTCAAGCTCGGAGTCTCGCAGATAAGCGCAGGCTCGCGCACATACCCGGGAGCATATCATGATGCAAAGTGCAATAAGCCGGATATGCAGCAGTTCACAATAGGAGACACGCGGACTCTTGATGAAGTTCTTCTTGATGTCATAGAACAGGGTTACATACCATCATTCTGCACATCATGCTACAGAAAGGGAAGAACAGGTCAGGCATTCATGCAGGAGGCGAAGCCGGGTCACATTCACACATTCTGCCATCCCAATGCGATTCTCACATTTCTTGAATATCTTGAGGACTATGGCTCAGAGAAGACAAAGAACGCAGGATATGAATTCATAGAGAGAGAAATAAAGAAACTTGACAATAACGCAATAAGAAAGTCATTCATGGAAAAATACGAAAATACAAAAGCAGGCATGAGAGACCTTTATTTTTAAGGAGAGGATATGAAAAAGGAACTTGTGTCAATGAGGCCTCACATAGGCATATTCGGAAAGAGAAATGCTGGGAAATCATCTCTGATAAATGCTCTTACAGGGCAAAATACGGCAATCGTATCTGATACCCCGGGCACTACCACTGACCCTGTGGGAAGGGCTATGGAGATACTTCCGCTGGGTCCGGTATTCATAGTTGACACTGCAGGTCTTGATGACAGCGGGGAATTGGGTGACAAGAGAGTCAAGAAATCTTTGGAGGTTTTGGGAAGAACCGATCTGATAGTACTTGTCTCCGCCTCTGATGATTTTTCAAAAATTGACATGGAATTCATTGATTCAATGAAGAAAAAAAATGAAAAGATACTGGTTGTGTTTTCAAAATCCGATGAAGCAAAACCAAGTAATGAAATTATTATAAATCTTAATGACAAAAAAATTCCATTCATTTCCGTTTCCGCAAAGACAAATGAGAACATACTCGCATTAAGAGAGACTCTTGCAAAGATGCTTCCCGAGGTGATAACTTCTGATGTAATAATCAGGGACATTGTCGGGAAGGATGATATCTGCGTGCAGGTTATTCCCATAGATTCTGCGGCTCCAAAAGGAAGAGTGATACTTCCTCAGGAGCAGGTTTTAAGAGACTGCCTTGACGCAAATTCCATTTCGGTTGTAGTGCAGACATCGGAGCTTGATTCTGCATTGAAATCACTTGCAAGAAGACCGAAGCTCGTGATAACAGATTCTCAGGCGATTGAGGATGTGGCGAGGATAGTGCCTGCGGATATAGATATTACAACATACTCAATAGTCTTTTCAAGGTTAAAGGGAGATTTGAAAGAGTATGTGAGAGGACTGAAAGTCCTCAAAGAGCTTCAGGACGGAGACACGATATTCATTGCAGAGGCATGCACTCACCATTCGCAGGCCGATGATATAGGAAGAGTGAAGCTCCCGAAATGGATTGAAAAATACACAGGCAAAAAACTCAATTTTGTGATGAATCCCGGGCAGATGATTCATAAGGATTTGAGCAATGCAAAACTTGTGATACTATGCGGCTCATGCATGGTAAACAGAAAAGAGGTTTTATGCAGGATTGATACGGCAAAGAGTTATGACATTCCTGTTACAAACTACGGGATAATAATATCCCACATACATGGAGCGCTCGGAAGGACTATAAGGGTCTTTGAGGATGTTTACACACTCTATCAGGAGATATTCATTGACGGTAAATAAGGTTTATTCATTAAGCGAAATAAAAGAGATGCTTCTTCTTGAAGAAGAGGAGGCGTTCGCTCTTTATGAAGAGGCTAACTCTCTCACGGAGAAGCTCTTCGGCAAATCAATCTTCGTGAGAGGCATAATAGAATTCTCTAATGTCTGTGCAAAGAATTGCCTGTACTGCGGGATAAGGCGCGGTAATAAAAATGTAAAAAGATATCACATAGGCAAAGAGGATTTGAAAAAGATTATCATGGATGCGCACAATGACAATTTCAAGACCATTGTGCTTCAGTCTGGAGAGGTTGATGTATATGATAATGACATAACAGAAGTAATAGAATATGTCAAGTCAAAATGCGACATTGCAATAACTCTCTCTATGGGTGAAAAATCAAGAGAGCAGTACATTGAATGGAAGAATGCTGGAGCAGACAGATACCTTCTCAGAATCGAGACCACAAACAGAAAACTCTTTGAAAATCTTCATCCTGATGATGATTTTGACAACAGATTGAAATCTTTGATGACTCTCAAAGAGCTTGGATATGAGGTGGGAACCGGAGTTATGATAGGACTTCCCAAACAGACAGAAGAGGATTTAGCGAGCGACATTCTCTTCTTCAAAGAGAATGACTTTGACATGCTCGGAGTGGGTCCGTTCATTCCTCACAATGAGACTCCTCTTAGAAATATAAAATCAGTAAATATGAGTATGGTTTTGAATTTTCTCTCTGCAATGCGTCTTGTCACTTATGACACAAATATTCCTGCAACGACATCAATGGCGACTCTTGACAAAGAGGGGAGAGAGAAGGCATTGAATGCCGGAGCCAATGTGATTATGCCGAATTATACGCCGCAGAAGTATAGGGAATCGTACAAACTTTATGACAATAAGATATGTACAAAAGAGGATGCCGAGCACACTATGGAATTTACGAAAAAGACAGTTGAAAGAGCAGGGAAGGTGCTTGTGTTGGAGAGGGGAGACAGAAGAAGATAAAAACAAAGCATCTATCGGCAGGAAGCCCGGCGCTCATTCGCACAT
>DCUY01000010.1 GCA_002327905.1 Caldifarciminota bacterium UBA2202
AATGAGCGCCGGGCTTCCTGCCACGAGCTATAGAGGTAGAGTGTGAGCCGACGCTACACCTACGTGCCGCGAGATGAATTTGAATTGTTTTGTTTTGTTTCGATTAGATTCAGTATTTGTGGGAAACTATATGAAGTTTTTCTTTTACGACTTTTACTACAAATTCTCTGCCGGAAACAAGCTGTCCGTCCAATTGCCCCATTATTACTCTTGAGCTTCTTATAATCATCTCTTTAAACTGCTTGTAAATAACCTTTTTATCCCCCGGGTGTTTTTTCATCATCACTTTGATAAGATAATAAGGCCTTAAAATCATAGGCATATCCCTGATGAGGCATATATCAAGATTCCCGTCTTCAATGTGCGCCTTCGGAGTCAAAAAGAATCCTCCTCCGACAGCCATTCCGTTTCCCACGCAGGTTATGTAGTATTTGCCTCTGTAATCAATTCCGTCAGCAGTGATATGATACCTTGGAGCGCGAAATTTGAAGAGTTTGGATAAGACGAAAATCATATATGCAAACATTCCGTTTATTTTTAAGTCCTTTTCATCCATCTCATTTACAACCTCTCCGTCAAAACCCAGACCAAGGGCATTTATGCCTACAGTGCCGTTTACAGTGAAGAGGTCTATTTCATGAAAATTGTTTGTCAGTAAAAGATTATCCATTGTGTGGTCTCTGAGATTTTTTACAAGGTCATTTCCCGTTCCCGTGCTTATCAGTCGTATCGGCTTTAAATGCGGGTATAATCCGTTGACAACCTCATTGAGAGTCCCGTCTCCCCCCACAACCACAATATCAGTGATGTCGGGAGTCATCCACTCCTTGACATTCTTCTGCGCATCAAACTTTTCTACGGTCTTTTTTAAAACATAGGGAATCTTCAGTCTCTCAACAGCAGTGATTATCTCAGGAAGATATTCTTCTGCAGAGCCGTTTCCCGCCACAGGATTTTGTATGATAAGAAATTTTGCCATTAAATAAGTATACTCTGCGACCCGAAAAATATCAAGTGATAAGAGATTATGCCTGTCTTGGCTTTACGCTGAAACCAATTATGGCATAAACAGCAGTCATTACGACAAGACCATTTGCAATGTCAAACATTGAACCGCCTCTCTTGGTTTGCATTGCAGAAGACAAATTGCTTGAACTGTTTGAGTAATTTGAATAGGCGGTTGTTGTCTGCATGCATTTTACAGTAGAAGATGTTGAGTGCGAACATGAACTGACTCTGAGAACATCAGCGCTGATTGAAACGCAATTGTCAGAATAAGAATGGAAATCAATAATTGCGCCATGCATTAAAGATTTATATTTTGCAGTTTAAACGCTTCTGTTAAAACAGGGTTGAGACATTTCTTTACAAACTTTAAAAAATACGCTTTAAGTTTTAATTTCTTGAAAATTGAATTTATAAAAAAGCAATTCTCTCGGATATACCTATTGAAATAAATTGAAAAACAATTAAGATATTATTGTTATGAAAAAAATAGTTTTTTTAGCATCTGTTTTATCCTTCATATTTGCCAATAGTGTTGTATTGTTCCCGGGCATTACAGGGTCTGCTCTTGCGGATTCTGTAGTCAAATATTATAAATCAAGTTCAAATCTTGGTTATGATGCCGGAAGGGACACACTCTACGGAGTAATTGATAAAATCAGCGGATACCTCACATGTGTTTATTCCGGATACTCAATATATATGGTTGCGGGGCAGGACCCGTCAACTTATGCTAATGCGAATGATATTAACTGCGAACATACATGGCCCCAGTCATTGGGTGCAGAAGGACTCGCAAAATCAGACCTCCATCATCTGTATCCTACAGAGGTTGATGTAAATTCAGCAAGGGCTAATCTGCCGTTCGGAGAAATAGCAGATGGATCAACAAACAAATGGTATTACAATAATTCATACATAACATCAATTCCTTCAGTGAATAAAGACCTTTACAGCGAACTTCTCACAAATGTGAGGTTTGAACCGCGCGAGGACCACAAAGGAAATGCATCCCGCTCAATGTTTTATTTTTACACAATGTACAAATCTCAATATATTGCCCTTGATTCCGACACATCCTTTTGGAAAAGCCAGACAGACACTCTTCTCGTATGGCATTACAGAGATATTGTTGACAGCAGGGAGCTCACACGCACAAATAAAATTGCAACTTACCAGCAGAACAAGCCGAACCCTTTTATTATTGACACGACTCTTGCAAGGCGCATCTACTTCCCGACAATGAATTTGCAGGAGGAATATTCCCTGAAAGGTGCATTTAAGGAGAAAGAGCCGTATGCAAAATATGATTTGAAGAATAAGATGCTTTATATCTTTTTAAATTCAAATTCATTTCCTGTGAGAGTCAGAGTGGTTGATATTTCCGGAAGAGTAATATCGGATCAGATGACTTATGAAAATACATTTTCATTTAAGGGCTTCTCATCAAGCATTTATTTTGTCAGCATAATACTTAAAAACAAAGTAATTTATTCTTCAAAAATAATCAGTCTATAGATTTTTCCGTATAGTTTTTTTGAAAAATTAAGGCGCCCGAAACGGGCGCCTTTGATTTGTTCAGAATACGAATATCTTTCCCATCAAAGCATTAGAACCTGTATTGACTCTGTAAAAATATACTCCGCTCTTTTTAATATTCAGCAGATTTTTGCCCGTGCAAATAACTCTTCCTGATGCATCGAATAATTCAACAGACAAAATGCCTGCTCCGGAAAATTCCACAGACCTTCCCATCACTATAACTTTTAAATTATCTCGCGCAACATTTTTTAAAGGAGCAGATTCTACTGATGTAAGTGCTGTTTTTTCAAGAGCAATAAGTCCGGCATATTCACATGCAACATAAATATTTCCCAAACTGTCAGTATCAACAGAGAAGTTTCTCCCGTTATGTATGTAATATGCGCTCTCTGATATATTCTTTGGGTCTGAAATATTAAAGACCCTTATTCCATAATCTATATCAGAGACATACGCCAAAGAGTCTTTTACAGTGACTCTGTCTGCAAAAACAATTCCTGTGGCTTTATCCGTTCTTACAGGATTTGAAGGGTCCGAGATATCCAGAACAACAAGCCCGGAATCTCCGGCCGCAACATAAGCATAATTGCCTTCAACATCGACATTCTGAACAGAAATGGGGGAATCGTAATATGTTATTTCCGATGGAGATGACGGATTCTTTACATTTATTATTCTCAGTCCGCCTGAGCCGGAAGCCACATAAGCGACAGAGTCTTTTACATCCAACCCGTAAGCATTGCCCGGAGTATCCAAAGAACCCATTGAGGCGAGATTGTACGGGTCTGTCCTGTCAACGATATATAAACCTGAATACTTTTCTGTCACATAGAGATAATCTCCAAGAATACGCACATCTGTTGCGTTTCCGTCAAGATAAATCGAATCTGTTTTGAACGGTGAGGATTTATCTGAAATATTTATTGCAACTATGCTGTTGTCATATCCTGCAGAATAAGCATAGTCACCTTCAACATCAATGCTGTATGCTGAGGGGCAGACATAAATAAAGCTTTTTAAAATTGGGCTCTCAACATCAGTGATGTCGATTATCTCGACTGTGCCTGCATCGCTTGCGGTATAAGCATAATTTCCTTTGACGACAACTCCGTACGGCTCTGAAGGAGTCAGATAAAAACCCTCTTCAACAGGGGCAGATGCAGTTGATACATCTATAATTCTCACTCCGGAAAAATAATCTGCCGCATAAACAGTGCTGTCTGAAAATGCAATTCCGAATGTTGAACCGGGAGTATCACAAAATCCCGCTTCAGAGATTGAAGAAGGGTCTGTGACATTGATTATTCTGACTCCGCTCTGCGCATCAGCAACATAAGCGTAATTCCCGTCGACACAAACATCGGATGCCATTCCGGATGTATTGTATGTTGACAAGAGGGCGGGGGATGTCGGGTCTGATATATCCACAACTCTCAGCCCTGAAGTGTAATCTGCGATAAAAGCCAATGAGTGCGAAATAAATATACCCATTGAATTACCGCTTGTGTCATAATTTCCTATAGAATCAGGCGCTGTTTTGTCTTTAATATTGAATATTGTCAAACCGTTAGCATAGTCAGCAATATATGCAAAAGTGTCTTTCACAAAGACATCGTATGCGTTTCCCGCGGTATTGTAAGTCCCCACAACTGTTCTGGCTGAGGGATTTGATATGCTTATTATTTTCAGCCCCGCATTGTCGGCGGCAACATAGGCAAAAGAATCATCAACAAAGATTTTTCTGATTGTGCCCGGAACAGACATATATTCGCTGAGAACCGGAGCAAAAGGGTTTGATATGTCAATTATGCATATGCCAAAGCTTCCCATTCCTATATATGCATAATTTCCTCTGACATTAATTGACCGCAAAACCGCTTTTGCATAAAAATCGCTTATAAGAACAGGGTTTGATTTGTCTTTGACATTGAAAATCAAAAGGGAGTATCCGCTTACAGAATAAAGCAGAGTATCAACAATAAAAACATCCTGCGTGAATGAATATGCACAGGTGCTTATATAACTCATGTTGAGGGAATCGATTCCATTGCTGTTTATTGATATCGGCGGATATGAATAGGGATCCTGCGACGCAGAAAGAATAATATAGGAAAGAATTATTATTGTAAAAGCAAAAACTCTCTTCATTTAACCTCCATTTTTTTATTTAGTATATAGAATATAATTGATCAAGTCAATTATATTATTTTAACAATCTCATTAAATATGCATAAACGGATCTTCTGCTGGTTATGAATTGTCAATTAATGTCAGTCGGCAGTTTTGAAAAAACGCTTGAAATGATTATTGATTTGGTATATATTTTTTTTATGAGTTATAGGAAAATCGGATGTGCGGTAATTTTAATTCTTGCCGTCAATTTCTCTATATCATTTTTTTATCTTAAGGATGTCTTCCGTCTCACGAAATATGCATCCCAATTCACAGGTGAAAGAAAAATTCTTGAAGTTGAGCGCTACAGCGGATATGACAATGTAGTGCAATTCGTAAAGTACGGCGATGTTCTAAAGGGAAACACCGTAATTGTAAACACCACTTCCGATTATTCCACGCGATTCACAGAGTTCTACAATTTATCTTATCTCTCTTCACACAAAGTCTTCTACGCCCCCATCCAAATAGCATTAAACAAAGATTTCACAGATTCGAGAAACATTACGAAAATGGTTGTTCTCTGGGAAGAAGGAGTTGTGGTCCACGCAGAAGATTCACTCTTCGAAACATCGGCATATCCTTTCTCATGTGAAGTTATGAAGAATATTGTCAGATTTCAATGGTTCTATCCCCATGGAAACGACTTAAATCTTTATGTATCGGATGAAGAGGGGAGAGTAGTATTTAAAACAGGAGTGCCGTTTGAAACAGCCAAAGATTCTTTTTATGAAGTCAGGATACCGTTGGAAAAATTGAATTTGAAAAAAGGAGTATATTTCTGGAATGTCTCAAAACCGAGTTTTGCAAAATTCATGCTCTTCCCCGGAAGGTTCTCTTATGATTAAATTCATAGCGGTTTTTCTTATTCAGACCATGTTTTACTATTCTTTGGGCGCTCTATTTGCAAGAGTCTCCAAAAACAGTCTCAGCGCCGGTTTGAAGATAATCGCAGGAGTCTCACTCTCATATATTGTAATTATTCCCACTCTTCTTCTTCCGGTAAAGGCAGGGTCTCTCACTGTTGCATTTATTGCTATGGCTTCGGCTCTGCTTCTGTTGATTTTAAAGATCAACAGACATGTTCTGGATGAAAGCATTGCTTGGATAAAAAAAATCAAAGCAAACCGAATATATATGACTGCGTTTGTCTCTGTCTGCTCATTGCTTCTCTTTGTATTCATTGTAATGTATGTGACCCCTCTATTCGGACATGACGGAAAAGTAATATACTTTT
>DCUY01000112.1:0-3046 GCA_002327905.1 Caldifarciminota bacterium UBA2202
GCGGGGATGATGTGCGAATGAGTGCTGGGCTTCTCACCACGGGTAGAAAAGAACGTTATTACATGATAGTTGCAAGAGACAATGCCTATGTAATAGAGACGTTGCAGGAAGTTATATTTTAAATTCCTTCCTCTCCGATACAATTTTTTCTATTTTAGGCGCAGAATAGATGGTATTTCCGAGACTCTCTACGGAAATACTGCTGTGAATGCGTCTCCGGCAAAAGTTGTAATGAATCCTCCGTCAGAGTATATTTCATCAATTATGTCTTTAAAGAATGAATTTATTATTTTTAACAGGACTTCCGAGCCGGATTTTCCCGACTGCATAAGGAGTTCTGTATTGAGGTGAAATCCTTTATGTCAAGAATGAAAATAGATACTGTCAGTGATTTTTCATTGGAATTTTCTGAGTAATATTTCAGGATCGCATCAGAAACAAATTTTACCATAAATCCTCCTTATCTCTTAAAAATATATTATAAAGAAGACTAATTCAAAACATTATTGAAAACATCTTCGCAATTTATACAACTTTAATATTATCATTTCAATTATTTCAACGACATTTCCCATACTTTTTACTATTGATAAATTAAGATTATTATGTATAATAATGAAGTTATGAATAAAGATAATAAAATTTACGGAGTCATACTCGCAGGAGGCAAGGGCGAGAGGTTCTGGCCCAAGTCGAAGCAGACAAATCCAAAGCAGTTATTGGCTATTATTTCGAATAGATCAATGCTTGAAGAGACAGTTGAAAGACTCTCTTCTATAATCGAGCGTGAAAAGATAATGATCATTGGAACCACTCTGATTGAAGAATCAATCAGGGAGCTGAAAGTCGTCAATGACAACAATCTGCTTTCTGAGCCGTTCGGAAAAAATACTGCTCTGGCAATCGGATACACTGCAGTTAAAATACGCAAACTTGACAGCGAAGCAGTAATGCTTGTCTGCCCCGCAGACCATTCGATACACACAAACAAAGATTTTCTATCAACAATTGAAACCGGATATGAATTCGCATTGAAGGGAAATCTTGTGACATTCGGAGTCACTCCCATAAGGCCTGACGAAGGATACGGATACATTGAGATCGGAGAAGAGCTGATTGAAAATAAAGTCTATAAGATAAAATCATTCAAAGAGAAACCTAACATTAAAACAGCGCGCGCATATTTGAAGAAAGGCAACACACTTTGGAACAGCGGAATATTTTTGTGGAGAGTGAAAGACATTCTTTCTGCAATCGAAAAATACCTGCCTGAAATGTACAAGCTTTTGCTTGATTTTGAAAAGACAATAGGTACTCCTGCGGAAAAAGACGGACTTCTGAAGCTTTATACAGAATCTCAGTCGATTTCAATAGATTTCGGAATAATGGAGCAGGCGTCAAATATAGTTATATGCAGAGCCCAATTTTCATGGGACGATGTGGGTGACTGGAATGCTCTCGAAAGAATAAAGAGCAAAGACAAGAACGGCAACATTCTCGACGGAAATGTGCGTGAAATTAATTCCATGAACAATATCGTGTCTTGCGACAGCGGAATCGTGTGCCTCATAGGAGTTGAGGACATGATTGTGGTGAGAACAAGGCATGAGACTTTAATTTGCAAAAAAAGCGAAACCGGAGAGATTAAGAATCTCCTGAAGATACTTGAAAAAGATGAAAAATTTAAAAAATACCTTTGAGGAGGGTTCTATGTTCAAAAAAGTTTTAGTTCTCTCATTGGTTCTTGTTATAGCTCTTGCAGGATGCACAAAGAAGGCGAAGACAAATGAGCCGATAAAACAGGAACAGGTGGTAGTAGTTGAAGAACAGCCGGACACACAGCAACTTGAAGTGATTGAAGAGCCTTTGAAGACAGAGACGGCAACAGTCATGACAAACCAGAATGAGTACAAAGTTCAGCTCTTCGCAACATACGATGAGGCAAAGGCGGCAAAAGTGAAAGACGAGGCAATGTCGAAATTCACATCTGAAGTCTATGTTGATTATGTAGCGCCTTATTATAAAGTGCGCATAGGCCACTTTACAAACAAAGACGATGCTGACAAAGTAAGGGATGAAGCAAAAGAGAAAGGATACAGTGATGCGTTCACCGTTGTGCCATGAAATTATTTTTCGCATCACATAACCTTGACAAGAAGAAGGAAATTGAGTATATTGTATCTTCTGAAAAAATATTAGTTCTTTATATTGATGATTTTCCTAAATACCCTGAAGTGGAAGAGACCGGTTTGACTCTTGAAGAGAATGCCATTCTGAAAGCAGAGAAAGGATTTGAATTTACAGGGCTTGATACTTTTGCGGAAGACACCGGCTTGTTTGTCGATTATTTAAGCGGCGCACCCGGAATCTTAACTGCAAGATACGCAGGCGAAAAAGCCGCATATTCTGACAACTGCAGACTTCTTCTTGAAAATATGAAAACAGCGCCCAAAGAGAAGCGCAAAGCATACTTTAAGACAGTAGTCGCTTTCAAACAAAAGAACGGCACAGAATTATTCACGGGTATTTGCGAAGGAAAGATTTCCGAGAAACAAGCAGGAAACAATGGGTTCGGCTATGACCCGATATTTATACCAAATTGCTACGAAGTAACTTTCGCGCAGTTGGATAAGGAGATAAAGAACAAAATCTCGCACAGAGCGAAAGCGGTTGATAAGTTCTCTGACTACTTGAAAAGGAAATTCGGGGCATAGCGTAGTCCGGTTAGCGCGCCTGCTTTGGGAGCAGGAAGCCGCTGGTTCAAATCCAGCTGCCCCGATTATATTACATGGTGAGTGTAGTTCAATTGGTTAGAGCACTGGATTGTGGTTCCAGATGTTGGGGGTTCAAGTCCCCTCACTCACCCCATTTCGCGCCTGTAGCTCATTTGGATAGAGCAACGGATTTCTAATCCGTAGGTAAAAGGTTCGACTCCTTTCAGGCGCACATTCTTTGCATATAACGCGTCACTAGCTCAACTGGTAGAGCAATTGACTCTTAATCAATAGGTTCGGGGTTCGAGTCCCCGGTGACGCAAAAATATATC
>DCUY01000112.1:3216-3427 GCA_002327905.1 Caldifarciminota bacterium UBA2202
TACAGGTTACAGGTAAAATACCAGATGTATCCGTTCCGAGTTTACAGTCAATCTATTAAATGACGCTAATGCCTTGAATAAATAAACTATTTTTTCAATAATCTTCTAAAACTTTTGGTCAACCCGTTGCGAGCGCAGACGAGCCAAAGTCAAGCAATGGTTTTAAAAGATTCAATCAATTAAATTCTTATTGATGCACGAAAGCCAAAGC
>DCUY01000112.1:3445-4822 GCA_002327905.1 Caldifarciminota bacterium UBA2202
TGCCGGGGATGATGTGCGAATGAGCGCAGGGCTTCATGCTACGAGATAAGGATGACTAAGCGAAGTGTGTGAGCCGACGCTACACTCTTCGGTAGCCACTTACTGTCAAAACATCTCGGAACGGATACATACCAAAGAAAAATATATTAACGGAGACGAGAAACGACGTCAACTGTATGCGGAAGGGTTCTTCTTACAAAATATCAGCAATTTCACTATCTTTTTATTTCTATCAATTCCGATTCCTGTGTACTTCGTGTTTCAAATGAATCAAGAATCGTATAAACAGCCGTTCCCAACTCCGGCGAAAAATATACTTCACCTTCTTTTTTTGTTCCTACATAATAGTACATCAAAATAATATCATTGAATTCTCCGGCCAACACTTCTTTTGAACATCCTATGTCAACTATTTGACATCTATAATCAGAGCTTAAGAACCAGCTGTTTCCAATCTCTATCGGACATCTTAGTTCAAAACTCGGGAGACCTGAAGAACTTTCATAATCATAAAGATAATATCTTGCAATATCGAACATTGTATCTATTGCCGTTTTATATAGACAAGAATCCTTAAAAATAAGGGTTGTTTCATTATATGCTTCCTGATAATGTTTTGCTATAATAGATTGACACGGAATTGTATCAAAATTGATCATCAATGTATCATTGATGATTTCAAAAAAGCTGTCTTTTACCAGCACAATGACTTCATTGTATAAATATGAGTATTCGTCATAAAATCTTTGGTTGATATAATAAGAATATACAGTTCCCAATTCGGGCAATTTAACCCAATCGGAAATGTCATCGACATCCTTATTGTCAAAAAGAGTGCATGAACTAATTGCAAAGAGGAAAATCAAAAGAAATATAATTTTTATTTTCATTTTAGTAATTTACCCATGTTAATTCTCTATAACGCAACCCATCAGGCGGGATCCAAACGAGATATCCCGTTAATGATTCGTAAACATTAACTCCATACTTGGGAGAGAAATAAATTTTTGAATAAACTGAATCAGTATTTCCTATATACTCAGAGATTAATATTAAGGAATCGTATAGAACATTATTTACCGTGAGGTTTACATTAAGACTCTCTATCATATATTTACTATAATCATTTACATCTATAAAAAAATATGTACTCTCGGATACGGGAGTATATAAATTTGTATATAAAGTATGACCGTTATAATGATTATCTCTTGTGTTTATTATTGAAAACAAGGAGTCGGTTTTGAATGTTTCGAGAGAATCTTTCTCATATCTACTCCATTTTATTTCTTGAAAAATATATATGTTATATAATATTGTATCAACGCTTAAAACGGAAAATGTGTCATAATAAATATGAGAAGAATCAACGAAAGT
>DCUY01000112.1:4848-17061 GCA_002327905.1 Caldifarciminota bacterium UBA2202
AGTCAAATAAAAGCCCTCTGAATAAATCTCTCTGGAAGAATGCGACAAGCTTCGCTTTGAATGAGAACCCATTCATATCTAAAAATCCTTCAGGATATACTTCATCTCCCGAATAGTGGGATACAAAAGAATAGGCGACTTTGTCTGCGAGTCTGTCAGTGTCCTTTTCATTGACTCCCAATGATTTCACCTTCTCATAAGCTATCTGTTTTATTCCCTGCTTTATGAAGCTTGTTTTATAATCATTGAAATCATCTACACCATCTAATTCTTCTATATGCCTTGTATCTATATTCAAAATAGAATCACTGAGAGTTACTATTCTGTACGGACACGGGCTTGTAACGAGAGACCCTGTCTCTATGTCAAATAAATTCACATTCTTCACTTTTTCCCGAGCTATGTCATTTGCATGAAAATGCCCCGTAAAGACAATTTGAACATTGTACTTTGAAAAAAGATTCTTAAGCTCCTTATTATTTGAAAGTATGTAATCACCATATCCCTTTTTCTGCCCCTTGAAATGTTCGATAACACCATGATGCATGAAAACAATAACAGTGCCATTCTGCGCTTTTATTTTTTTCAACTCTTTTTCAAGCCATTTGAAAGTCTCTTTCTTCAATTTCCCCCCTGTAACGGGAGTTTTGAGTTTGTAATTTTCATCGTACCTGCATCCGTCAAGAGCTATTACATATAGATTATCAATAGGATTTACTTCGTAACTCAAAGAGGCGATATCGTATGAAACTGCTTCACTGTAACCGTATTCAAAATAATGTTTTTTGAAAAACCCTTCATCTATTGACTCTTCATCATCAATATTGTTACCGGAAAAAGAGTGCGCGTCCGGATTATTTATATCATGATTTCCGTTTATTACAAATATCTTTTTCCCTTTGTCTATTAGATAATCCATCTTTTCTCTGAAAAGAGAATGACATGCCGCTTCTCCGTCTTTGGTAAGATCTCCGGACACAATAATGAAATTATAATCAATAGTATCAATATCTGAAATGAACTTGTCAAGAATAGCCGAAGATTCTTTCAAAAGTTTTCTGTCCGAATCAAGATACTTTTGGAAAGCATCTCCATCACATCCGAGAATTGTATCATACAGATGAGTATCTGAAACTACTATAAATTTTGCATCTGCTGAATTGAGACTGTGAAATATAAATGCGGTAAGGATAAAAAATAAATATTTTTTCATGCGTCTTTTTCTCCTTTTTTATACAAGTTTAGCAAAAATATTTATTTTATCAATCCTTTTGCTTCATTCAAAGCAGGGCTTATTAGAATCACATCCAAAATCCGAATCGCAAAAGAAGTCCGATCTGCACGGTATTTTTGTTCAGTGCCGGATTAGAAAACAGGAAATATGTGCCTCCGGCCTGAAATGCCACAGCTATGGAGACATTGAAGAGATTGAATGCAATTCCCGTCTCATTCGCCGCAGTGAGGGCAGTATAGGACTCTGAGACATTCCATCCGGCAGAGATTACTCCTGCCGTATAGTATCCGCTGTATGCGCTTGAGCTTGTGCGCTTGGTATAATAAACCGGAAATGAAAGCATTCCTCCCAAGAGTCCGAACCGCGCTCCCCACTGGTAGAATTTCAATCCCGCAAGAGGAGTGAGTTTGACTCCATTATTGTCCGACAGAGCCAATTCAATGGAGACAGGAAGAAGATTCGCGTAAAGAGTCAGATTCTCTTCAACAGGCTGATAGAAAAAATATGGTTCGTAAGCTATATTTATAAGACTCTTCTTCTTTGGGACAGGTTTTGCATATAGAGACACGGACAATGATAAAATTAAAACAGCAATCAGTATTTTTTTCATCATGACTCCTTCTATTCCTTATTAAAAGAATCCTTAACTAAATCCTCTTTGTATTTAGGCCTCCTCCTTCTCTTGTCGTCAATTCTCTTTGTAGGCATAAGAGGAGTGCGCACATCAAGAGTTCCGTCCTTCTTTCTCACAATTGATCCGATTTTTTTCTTTTTTTTCTTCATTTTAACCGCCGTTATATTTATAGACACAAAAACAGAAAATTCGTTGTAAAAAATAATTAAGCATAAACAAATTCCGCCTATTGAAATCTATTATAATGTAAGTATAATAAAGTCAATATGGAGGTTTAATGAAAAAATTATTTTTTTCTCTCATGATAATTCTTGCAGTGTTTGCAGGATGCTGTAAAAAAGTGCCGTTTCCGCCTGTAATGCAGGTAAACAATTATGAGCCTGTGGCTATGGTGAATGTCGTAATGAAGAATGCCGAAGGGAATTTGTCCGGATACGCCACTCAGAGAATCATAGAATTCATCACTTCTGAGCAGAAGGGGAACAGGATTCTTGAAATAGGCGATTTGGACAGTGTGCTGAAAGAAGTGAATGCAAAGGAGATAAATTCTGATGCTATAAAGGCGATTGGAGAAAAGTACAAAGTAAAGACTGTTATAATCGCCGATATTGACATATCTGATGTCCAGCCGCAGATGAGTTTGAATTTTGAATTTCCGTATGTTTCCGCAAAGGCGACAATCTCGTCTGAAATGACAATAAGAATGTATGAGACAGAAATCGGAGCGACAGTGTGGACAGGTTCAAGCTGGGCAAAGGACGAGGTTGGAAATCTCTCAATATTCAAAGATTATGTGAGCTTCAATGCAAATAATCCTGATGATGCATACGGTGATTTGGTAAATGCTCTTGTAAAATGGGCCACCCTTGATTTCCGCACAACTTACAAGTGCAAGGATTAGGAAAAATATTCTCTGACAGCCCTTCTCGCGTGTGAGAGAAGATAAAACGAACCTATGAAGAGTATTAAATCGGCTTTTGTCTTTACTGCTTTTATTAAAGACTCTTTTACATTTTTTTGAAAATCAACATTTAAATAATTATAATCATCTCTCTTCGCGCATCTGAAGAACGGTATCTCAGTCACAATAACATTTTTTGCATTTCTCTTGAGAATATTCAGAGATTTTTTGAAATCCTTGTCAGCCATAAATATGGATATTGATGCAATTCTCTTTTTGGGATAAACCGCCTTTACTTCCTCTATTGTCATCTTAATCGCTTCAGGATTATGGCTTCCGTCTATTATAATGAGCGGCTTTTTATGAATCATTTCAAATCTTCCTTCAATCTTGAATTCTTTTATGCCTCTCTTTATTGCATTTATTCCTATGCCGAGAAACTCTGCGGTCTTTATAGACAGAAGTGCATTCTCAATCTGATACAAACCGGGCTGGTTAATAATATATTCTTCATTCTCAAACAAAAACCTGCGCCTGTTTTTTATTTCCGCCTCTTTAAAATCAATTATTGAGAGAACCGCCCCCTGCTTTTTTGCCTGTTTTTTTATCTCAGAAAGAGCTTCCCTGCTCTGTTTGTATGTAAAGACTCTCTGATTTTTCTTTATGATACCCGCTTTTTCAATTGCTATTTTTTTCAATGTATTGCCAAGAAGGTCAGTGTGGTCAAGCCCGATTTTTGTTATGACTGACACTTCGCTCTCTACAACATTTGTGGAGTCAAGCCTTCCGCCAAGCCCGGTCTCAATCACTGCAAAATCAGTCTTCCTCTCTTTGAAATATATGAAGGCAAGCATTGTCATTGCTTCAAAGTATGTTCTGTATGACTTCTCCCTGCTTAAAATTCTTTCGTAAATCATTCTTTCAATACGGCTGAAGGAATTGTCGCTTATGAATTCGCCGTTTATTTTTATCCTCTCATTTACATGCTTTATATGAGGTGATGTGTATGTGCCCACTCTGTATCCGGCAGAGAAAATGATTGATGATATCATCTCTGCAACTGAGCCCTTTCCGTTTGTCCCAGCAATGTGGATTATCCTGCCAATTGAATTTTGCGGATCTTTATTTTCATGCAAAAATTGTTTATAGTCCTCAAGATTGAAGTCATAAGTTTTATCCGCTCTATGTTCGAGATTGTAGAGATTCTTGAATAGCTTCGGCTCAATCATCTGCAGTTACCCTCTTCACCATTATATCTCTTCCGAAGCCTTTTCTCACAAGCTCCTCTCTGAGAAGGTCAGCCTCCTCCTTGCTTTCAAACTTTCCTATGAATACTCTGAAGACTGTCTTTCCTGCAAAAACAGTGTCAGAGACGAAGACATTCCCTGTCTGCAGTTTGTCCTTCAGCTGATCAGCCATTTCTCCCGCATAATCCTTATTTGAAAGCGCATATACCTGAATGGAATAAATTTCCGTTTTCTTCTTCTCTGCAGAGGTGTCAACTGCCGTTGCAATTATCTTCTTTTCAAGCAAGAATGGCTTCATTGCAAGAAGCTTCGGAAAATGTCCTATTTTCTTTGATGAATCATTCTTCATATCATAAACAAAGACGAGGGAATCGTTTTTCAAATAGACTTTTTCTCCTTCAAACAAAAGCATAGAGAGGTCTCCCTCCATTTTCACAGTCTTCTTGCCAATTTTCTTCTCCCTGTTAAAAAGAGTCATTGTCTTTTTCAGTTTTGAAAACAAAAGAATCAATGAATCGTCCGATGTGAAGAGAGATAAATCATTTTCATTTGTGATGAAGTCTTTTATCTTTTTATAATCTATATTGCTGTATATCCAGCACTTTTTGTCAATTCCCGAATAAAGGAACATGAGGTCATTTGTCTCGAATGAGATTGCCTCTGTAAAGAAATCCTTTCTTTCAAAAATTATGTTCAGAGTCTCATAGTCCAAAACAAGAAATGATTTATCTGTCACTGCGAGAATCCTCGTTCCGTATTTCATAAATGAGAATGAGTTAAGTCTGCCTATAAAGAAGCGCCTTTTCAATGTCTTTGTCTGCAGATCAATCGCATAGAGAAACCCAAGTGAATCAATACAGTATATGTAATTGTGATACGGATTTTCCCACATATTTTTTATGGGTGAATCGCAAGAGAGCAGATACTGCTCTTTGCTTTTGTCTTTGAAAACGAGATTCTCTCCTGAAATGAATATAACGCCCTGTCTGTTTGATATGACTCTATCACTGCTCGGCAGATTAATTATCTGACCGCGATTTGAAATCTGGAGATTAGATAGATTCACAGAATAAAGTGAGGATGAAAGAATATAAAGAGTCTTTTCAAAAATCGACGCTCCAATTATTGTGTCTGTAAAATCTTCTCTTCTTACCTGTTCGTATTTTTCATTAAAGACCTGATAACTGTTCTTTGAAACAAAAATATCGTATCTGCTCCGCGTCTCCTCAATCTTCGCCTCTTCCACCTTCTTTTCAATTGTCTTCGGCTTGCCGCATGATGCGAGAATCAGAAGAAGAATCAGTATAAAATTACGCTTTGTCAATTTTTTTCCTCATCATCTTTACTGCCTCTTCTATCCCGTAAAACATTGACTTTGCAACAATAGAATGCCCTATATTGAGTTCCGTAATACTTTCAATCTGCGCGATTGCCGTAACATTGTCATAGGTGAGCCCGTGTCCCATATTGACAATCAGATTTTTCTTTCGGACAGCATAATCAACAGTCTCCAAAAGTATTTTGTATGTTTTTTCAATCTGGCTTATTGTTTCGCACTCGGAATATTCTTTCGTGTTTATCTCTACGGCATCCGCGTTGATTTTATATGATAAATCTATCAAATCCTTCTCCGGCTCTATGAAGAGAGATACTTCAATTTCATTCTGCTGAAGCTTCTTTATTGCCTTTGCAGTCTGCTGAAACACTTTTTTGTTTTTCAGATTGAGGCCTCCCTCAGTTGTTATTTCGGAAGGATTTTCAGGAACAAGACAGACCTTGTCGGGTCTTATGTTGCAGATGAAATCAAGCATTGTGCCGGCGGATGAGATCTCGACATTAAGAGGCACCGAAAGGGATGTCTTCAAAATTATTATATCCTGCTCTTTAATGTGCCTCCTGTCCTGCCTTAGATGGACTGTTATCCCGTCAGCTCCTCCGAGCTGAGCCAAAACAGCCGCAGTTATCAAATCCGGCTCAAATGACTTGCGCGCCTCCCTTACAGTCGCCACATGATCTATGTTTACTCCTAACAGCATTAAAACCTCCTTTATAATCACCCTATTATATATAATATAGAAAAAATTAAAAGGGGGGCGATATTTTTTGTCTTACACTTCTTTTTTAAAGGAGCGGAAGAAGGAGAAGATGGAATGGAGGTGAATGTCAAGAGCAAAGAATGTTATAAGGTAAACAAAGATTTTCCAGACATAGTAGCCCTTTTTCCAGAACATGTTGTTTACAAACTCCTGAAACACAGGGTTGAAAAAGTACATATTCATGAAGAGGGCAAGGTTCGACAAAAAGACATATGAGAGAACAAGAACTATTATTGCGAACCCCCTTGACGGTTTCTTCCCTTTATTATTCTCAGACAAAAAATACGGATTTGTCATAAGAATCGACGGAATGACTGCTGACAGAGTAAACGGGAGAAAATAAAGCGCGATAAACTGGCTTAGCGTCTTTGGTTCAAGCATGAAATTCTGCATTGTGAATGCATTTGATGTCATTACATAATTTGCGGCAAAGAACGGAAGCAGGAAGAAGACATAGTAAACTCCGAGAACCATTCCATTTATTTTATCGTGCCGCACAGGAATGGTATCTAAAATGTGCCTGTAATTCTCGTCTTTTGACGGAAATATTCTGTCAAGAAACATGAAGAGATACACATAGGAGAGTATTCCTATTACCGCGTAAACAGCAATCCATTTCGGCATTATTGCAACAAACAGAATTAGTATCGTATAGACTATCACGAGAACCACTATTGGTGTTGTGAATATCCTCCTTAACACCAAATTCCACATGGGAGAGAGAAACTTCACTCTCTGGTCTTTCAAATCAGTATAAATTTCAAAATCCCTGATAAATTTCCATTTTCTTCCGTTCACACCTATGTATGCAATGAATACTGCGGCAAGAAGTCCTGTCGATGCAACAAACTGAAGAAAATTGAATTCTCCGAAGAAGAGATTTACAAAAATCGACGAGAGTCCTGTGATTGAATATACATAAGAATTGAAAAGAAATCCCTCATTATTAAGAACAGAATATGAATCGGCGAAATATTTTTTGAATACAAAAAAAGTTATCACATAAGATAAGAGCATAATAAAGCGCTTTAATCCTCCTGAAAAATTGTCTGCAATTTTTTTGGCTATTGATCCGAGGAATCCGCCAAATACTGTTCCAAAAAGTATCGTGTATATCAAACCCGCAAACAGAGGTTTTATGAGCGAAATTGTCTTTAAAAACGGATACATCCTCTTGCCGTCGATTAATATTGCATTTAGAACCCATGCTCCGATAATAAAAGAGAAAGCCGTAATAACATAAAGAAGAATCGTTATGAATAAAATTTGAATTGTGAATGCATAGCCCTGATTTATAGGGAGGTAATCCATAGGAAAATCATCTGTCAGCTTGTCTTCAGCCTCGCTTCTGTAAGAGAATGAATAGAGAGCGGAGATTATAAAGACAATAAAGACTCCTATATTTAGAACCATAGGCACTTTTGAAAAAAGACCCTGCGAAGTAAGAATGGAGAAAAGATATATCATAACGGGAAGTATCACAAGCATAAGTATCTGCAGAAGCCGTCTTCCGTTTCCGCCTCTCAGCCATTCTTTCATATACGCGGTAAAAATCGCATTAATCATGATTTTATAACTTCTATTATCTTCTCTGTGTTTTCATCCACCTGATACGCATTTGTCAGCTCTTTGAAAAACTCCTCCAAGCCGCCCTTCTCTTTTATTGAAGCAATTTTCCCCTCACCCACCTTCTCTCCGTTATTTAAGAGAATCACCCTGTCAGCCAATTTTTCCACTATTTCAAGAACATGGGATGAAAATATTATTCCACTGCCGGAGTCCTTCATTTCCATGAGAATATTCTTCATAAGCATTGCTGTCTGCGGTTCAATAGCATTAAACGGCTCGTCAAGAATAAGAAGTTTCGGATTGTGGATTATTGCACCCAAAAACAAGACCTTCTGCTTCATGCCCTTTGAGTATGTGCGTATATGCTTTTTTTCGTCTTTGAGATTGAAAATGCTTAAAACCTCTCCTATCTTCTCCTTTGTCTTTGTCTTTTCCACTCCATAGACTCCTATCAAGAATTCCAGATACTCTCTTGCAGTCAGAAATTCGTACGGAGTTCCCGATTCAGGCATATATCCTATATGCTTTCTGTAATTAACATCATTCTGTTTTATCGGACTGCCCATGAAATCAATCTCTCCCTTGTCCTTTTTCAGAGCATTCATTATCAATTTTATTGTCGTGGTCTTTCCGGCTCCGTTTGGTCCGAGAAACGCCACTATCTCCTTTTCATTTATTTCAAGAGAAATATTTTTCAGCTTGAAACTGCCGAATGATTTCGACACATTGTTTATTTTGATAATTTCATTCATCATCCACCATCCCTTTTGAATAGGACTACAGGAATTGTCTTCAAAAGAATCTGCAGGTCAAGCCATATAGTCCAGTTTTCCACATAATATATATCCAATAGAACCATATCTTCAAATCCTATTTTATTTCTTCCTGAAATCTGCCAGAGACCTGTCATTCCGGGATTGACTGACAAGCGCCTCTTGTGCCATTCGTCATAATTTTCAACTTCATACTGAAGAGGGGGACGGGGACCTACAAGCGACATCTCTCCGATGAATACATTTTCAAGCTGAGGAAATTCGTCAAGAGACCATTTTCTTATGAATTTTCCCACCCTCGTTATTCTCGGGTCATCCATGAGTTTATATACACCTGATGAATCTTTGGCTCCGTTTTTAATCAGATTAGTCACATACTCTTTGTGTATTGATGAATCATTATTGACATACATGCTTCGAAATTTGAGCATCTTGAATTTCTTTCCGTTCTTGCCTATGCGCTCCTGCTTGAAGAAAACGGGACCCTTGGAATCAATCTTTATCAAAGCGGCAACGAGTATGAACATAGGAGAGAGTAAAAGCATCATAAAAAAAGAAGCCATTATGTCAAATATTCTTTTAAACAGGGAGTGAAGATTGTAAGTGGAGGGAAGAGACAAATCAATTACCGGAATCCCCTCAAATGTAGTCACATCAACTTTGGATATTGCAATGTCAAACATATTCGATAAAAGGAATATCTGAATTGAATTATTTTTGGCATAAGCAATAGCATTCATAATAAAGTCTTTGCTCAAACCATCTTCAACAAGAAACATTGTGGTGATGTCTTTCTTCTCTACAGTCTCACGGAGAATTTTTATGTTCACGGAATTGCAATTCAATGGGGCAATAACATTGAATCGGAATCTGTCGAAATCGTACAATGCGATTTTCAGTCTTTCCGTCTTAATGTCGTCTCCGATTAAAAGGACATTTTCCTTTCCTATTCCCTTTCTCAACAGAGAATGGAAGATTCTTCTGAAGACGAAAATACGGAAGAATATCAGAAGTATTGTCTGCATTGTTATAGCGATTACAACAACGCTTCTTCTTTCAAGGAAGGGATTTCCCTGAGTAAGATAGGAAAAGAAAAGCACAAAAAAGATTGTGATGATTGATGATTTTAAAAGTATAGGAATCTGCCTGATTCTTCTTAAAAATGTCTTCTCTTTATAGAGTCCGTTCTGATTGAAAACATAAATCTGAAACACAACGACTCCAAGAAGAGTTATGCCGTGTTTCAAAGAAAATGAGAATGCGCTTGCAGAGGGAAATAGATGAGAATGCATCCTTATCCACAATGCAAAAATATATGATATTACAAATATCAGAATGTCGGTGCAAACAATCACCGTTTTTTCATATTTCGATGTCTTTGCAATCATAGAGAAGCATAGAGTTTTTTGTCGGCAATTTCTATTGTTTTTACTACTCTTAGTCCGAATTCTCCGTCAGATGGAGGCGATATTCTTGTTTCAACCGCGTCAAGGAAGCTCTCCATTTCTATTTTCAATGGCTCTGCAGTGTCGATTCGAGGAGCATACATATCTCCAGTCCTGTAAGTAAGCTGATATTCTCCAAATGTCTCAGGATCCTTCATCTCTATGCCCTTGTCATATACTTTTATTTTATCAACAGGATCTGAATCGTCATATATAAGCATCTTCTTGGAGCCCACAACCACTGTGCGCCTCATCTTTGTGGGAGCGAGCCATGAGAGTTCGATATTTGCAACTATCTTCGAAGGAAATTTCAAAGATATGAATGCCACATCAGGAACGCCCTTTATTATGGAGTCCCTTCCGCTCGCGCTTATCTCAATAGGCTCTTCGTCTATAAGATAATAAATGATTGATAAATCATGCGGCGCTAAATCCCATATCACTGAAATCGATTTTCTGTGTATTCCAAGATTCACCCTTGAGCTTGTAATGAAGAATATCTCTCCGAGTTCTCCCGATTTTACAATCTCTCTCATCTTTCTAACAGGAGGAGAGAAGACAAATGTGTGTCCGGTCATTACAATTCTCTTCTTCTCTTTTGCGAATTTTATCAGTTTTACGGCATCCTCGGATGAACCTGTAATAGGCTTCTCAATGAAGACATCTTTGCCCATCTCCATTGCCTTCATTGCAAGAGGATAGTGCATCTCTATCGGAGTCGCCAGTATGACCGCATCAACCTCTTTATCTTCAAAGACCGCATCTGCATTCTTTGTGTATATGTAATCAGGATATTTTTCTTTTGCGTCCTTAATTCTCTTCTCGTCAAGGTCGCACACATATTTCACTTTCACCTGTTTCATTGAGTTCAGAACTCTGAGAAGATTCGGGCCCCAGTAGCCGTATCCCACCATTGATAATGTCTTCATTTATTTTCCATTGTAAAAAGCTTTTACCTTTTCGATTACATAATCCGCCTGAGAGTCGGTCATCTCAGGAAACATAGGCAGGGAGAGAAGCTGAGGTGCGTACTCTTCCGCTATCGGAAAATCTCCGGCTTTGTATCCGAGATTTTTATATGAATCCTGCGTATGGAGCGGATAAGGATAATGTATGTTGGTTCCTATATTATTCTCCTGAAGGTGCTTTTTCAGATCCTCTCTCTTTGTTGTTCTGACAACATACAGATGAAAGACATGCCTTCCGTCTTCATCAATGTGCGGAATGTGCAGGTCATCAATATTTGCAAGTCCTTTGTTTAGTCTCTTCGCAAGTTCAAGTCTCCTACCATTCCATTTGTCAAGATATGCAAGTTTTATTGTTAAAACAGCTCCCTGAAATCCGTGCATATGGTAATTGTATCCCACAAACTCATGCACATATTTTATTTTTGAGCCGTGATTTCTTATCTTCTCTATTTTTTCGCTCACTTCAAATGAATTTGTCGCAACACCGCCGCCCTCTCCGTAAGAACCGAGATTCTTCCCGGGATAGAATGAGAAGCATGATGCGTGTCCGAATGTGCCTGTCATTTTGTTCTTATATGTTGCTCCGTGCGATTGCGCACAGTCCTCAATCACTATGAGATTATGCTTATTTGCAATCTCCATTAGTTTTTCCATATTCACTGCTTGTCCGTACAGATGAACCGGAATTATCGCCCTTGTTTTGTGACTTATCAGATTCTCAATCTTTGAGAGATCCATATTATAATTAATCGGGTCATTATCCACAAAGACAGGCTTCGCTCCAGCCATAACGACTGCCTCTGCTGTGGCGGTAAATGTATTTACGGGAACTATTACTTCATCATCTTTGCCTATTCCGAATGCGAGCAAAGCGCAGTGAAGAGCGCTTGTGCCCGTGCTTGTAGCAACAAAAAACTTTGTCCCGAGATATTCTGCGAATTTTTTCTCGAATTCTTCTACATAGGGTCCAAGTGAAAATGCCGTATTCTCACACACTTCCACAAGTTTTCTGTCAACTTCATTCTTTATTGAATGATACTGCTTTTTCAAATCAAGAAACGGAACATTTTCCATTTGACCTCCAGTTTGTCTAGCTATATATTTTATCATTTATTATATAAAAAATCAAGGCAAAAAGACTTAGTATATAATGATAAAGTGTATCCGTTTCGAGTATCGTTTACAGTTGAACGATTAAAAGATTCTAATTCTTTTAATAAATAATCTTTCTTTACAATAATCTTCTGAAACTGACTGTGCCCAGCACAAAGACGCCGTGTGCCATGAGCTATGAGCAAAAAAACAGTTAATAGTTTATAGTTAATAGTTTATGGTTAAAATGCGGG
>DCUY01000041.1 GCA_002327905.1 Caldifarciminota bacterium UBA2202
AGTGTGTGAGCCGACGCTATGCCCGCGTGCCGCGAGATAAAACGCCGTATGCCGTGTACCGTGTGCCGTATGCCGTATACCGTATACCGTATGCCGTGTGCCGTATGCTACACACTTCGACAGACACTTACTGTCAACAAATCTCGGAACGGATACAGTTTTTTCTTTTTCTTCAACTATTAACTATCAACCATTAACTATTAACTCTCTCTTTTACCAGCGCACCAGCTAACAATAGCTCTTACTTAAAAAAATTCCTCCCTGTCAATTCAAATATGCTTTATATTTTCATCTGCATTTATCAAGTATTCTCTCAATGTAATCTCTTGTCAGCACAAGTCCTCTTGAAGGAGCGCACTCCATAATATTGTCAATCAGTTCATCAAAATTCGTTATGTTATAATATGAGAGTGATGTCGGAGCATTTATTTCTTTGAAAAATTTTTCAAGCATCTCAATTCCGTCATCTGCAGTCTCTTTGTTAAATACATTCTTTGCAAATTTTTCAAATTTATGTTTAAGATTATTCTTATTCTCCTTCATCCATGCAGGAATAACTATCGAAAGCCCAGCTCCGTGGGGCACATCGTGAAATGCGCTGAGAGAATGCTCTATAAGATGATTCTCAAATTTGAATTTCCCTATCCCTGATGTTGTTATTCCGTTTAAAGCCAAAGATGAAGCCCACATTATATTCGCGCGCGCCTCAATATCATTTAAGTCCTTCATCAGCTTGAATGTGTCTCTTATAACTGTCTTTATAATCGCTTCAGTGAATCCGTCCTGTATAGGGGTATTATTGTCTTCACTTGTGAAATATCCTTCAATCACATGCGAAATTATATCAACAGAAGCATAAGCAGTGTAATCCTTTGGAAGACTCTTTGTCAGTTCAGGATCAAGTATTGAAACTTTCGGGAAGAGAGGATAACCCTGCGCCCGTATTTTCAGCTTTGTTAAATCATTCTGTATGACTGATATTGAATTCATTTCGCTTCCTGTCGCCGCAACAGTGAGAACAACCATAATAGGAAGAGCCTTCTCCACTTTTGATTTCATTGTGTAAAAATCCCATGCGTCTCCCTCATAGTAAAATCCTGCGGCTATCGCCTTTGCAGTGTCTATTACGCTCCCGCCTCCGATTGCGAGAATGAAATCAACTCTATTATCCTTCGCAGTCTTTATTCCTTCATAAACTTTCTCTATGCGCGGATTCGGCTGAACTCCGCTTAAAATCGTGCAGGAGATATTCTTCTCTTTCAAATGATTGGCGCATCTATCTAAAAGACCGCTCCTCTTTGCGCTTCCCTTCCCTGTCACTATGAGGCATCTGCTTCCCAAATTCTTCGCCTCTTCTCCTGCCTGATTGACCTTTCCGCCTCCAAATACAATTTTTACGGGATTATAAAAAACAAAATCATTCATTCATTTCTCCTTTTCATTAATAATATCATTCATAATTCAAAAATCAATAGAGAGTTCTCGGACTTGACAATTTTTAAGGAACATATAACATAGTAATATGGATTTAATAAAATTATTTTCAGATATTCTGCCGGCTGTAAGAATTATCTCAAAGGATGACCTCCTTGAAAAATATTCGACTGACGAATCTCTGATTCACTTCTCCCAGCCATTGATTGCATTGCTTCCGAAGAGCACAGAGGAGATTTCAAAGATTCTCAAAACCGCTTATGACAATGATGTGACTATTGTTCCACGCGGTCTCGGGACGGGGCTGTCAGGCGGAGCAATACCTGTAAAACCTTCCGTAATTGTATCAACCGAACTGATGAATAATATAATTGAAATTGATAGAGAGAATATGATGGTTGTTACAGAACCGGGCGTTATTACAGGAGAGCTTCAGAGAGCAGTCGAATCTGCCGGGCTTTTTTATCCTCCCGACCCTGCATCACTCGATTCATGCTCCATAGGAGGCAATGTCGCTGAATCATCAGGCGGTCCGTCTGCAGTCAAATACGGAACAACGCGCGACTATGTGAGGGGAATAGAGTTCGTCACTCCGAACGGCACTGTTATGAATTTCGGAGGAAAGGTGAGAAAGGACGCAACAGGATATAATATAAAGGACCTTCTTATAGGTTCTGAGGGAACACTCGGAATAATTACGAAACTCACTCTCTCATTAATTCCGCTTCCCAAATTCAAATATGACATGCTGATTGCATTTGACTCTATTGATGCTGCTGTTAAAGGAGTTATTGAAATTTTAAAAAGCAGTATTAAGCCATCAACAATAGAATTTATGGAGAAGAGAGCAATAGAGGCGGCTAAGGAATTCTTGGGAAATGAGATGCCTGTTCAAAGAGGAGAGGCGCATCTTTTGATACGGCTTGACGGAGACAATGTTGATGAAATAGAGGAGAGGATGCTTTCTGCATCAGAGCTTGTTAAGAGGCTCACTCTGCATGAAATACTTGTAGCAGAGAATGCCGCACAGCAGGAAAAATTATGGAAAGGAAGAAGGTCTCTTCATGATGCAATGATGGAAATGTCCGTGAAGAGAGAGAGAGAGGATGTCGTTGTGCCTATAAGCAGACTGCCGGAACTTATAATGGAGGTGCACAAGCTTGAGGAGAAATTCAATGTGCCTATTATATCCTTCGGACATGCGGGAGACGGGAATGTGCATATAAACATAATAAAGACAAAGGGTGACACAGGCGAGTTTGACAGATATATTAATGAAATAAACACCGGCATTCTTGAAACAGCAGTTAAGCTCGGAGGAAAATTGTCAGGCGAACACGGAATAGGGCTGTTCAAAAAGGAATTTATGCATCTTGTCTTCACTAAGGAGGAGATGAGACTGCAGAGGGAGATAAAGAGAGTCTTTGACCCGAAAAATCTTTTTAACCCGGAGAAGATGTTTCCAAATGAATAAAAAAATTATCATTGCTCTAATCCTTCTCTCTTCAATCGCATTTTATGCGCAGGCAGTCATGTTTGCTCCGAAGGACATTAGAAAGGCGGTTATGAATGACATTTCAAATGCAAATAAATCCGTATTGATTTTGACTGACATTGTCTCTGACTCTGATATTGCGGATTCAATTATAAAGAGCAAAGAGGCGGGAATTGAAGTGACAGTCATAGTTAATTCTTCATCATTGGATAAAAACTATTCTCTTCATAAAATGCTTTTCAACAGCGGAGTCAAACTCTTATCATTCAATTCGGATTACTCCTTAAATAACACTATTATAATTACTGATGAAAAAAACATATTGATAGGTTCATTCCCTCTTTCACTGGAAAAATACTTTCATAATGATTTCTGCGTTAGAGTGAGTGACAGGGAATCTGCAGATTCATGCATATCCAGATTCAGGGCATTCGAATCAAAATCTGAAGCATACTCTCTTGTGGCGGACACTCTTGAATTTGATGATATAGCCGGCAAAATGAAGGATTATGCAAATAAAGAGGTGTTCATAAACGGATATGTGAGTGATGTTTCAAAATCAGGAAAATCCAATACTTATTTTTTAAAGATGAAGAAGGGAAAGAATGTCCTCACAATAGTATTCTTTGATTCATTCGTCAAAGCTCTCGAGAAAAAGTCGGTTTCACCTATGTATTTCAAAAACAAGGATATTCTGATAAACGGACTTCTGATAAATCATGAAAAATACGGATTTGAAATCATACCCTCGGATGTCTCTCAGATAAAAATCTACATTGACTAAAACTTGAAGAGATTGTTCATCTCTTCAATCAAATCATTTACAGCATCATTTGTCTGATTCTTAAGATACTCCCCCACAGAATTGTAAGTAATTGCCACTCTGGGTTTGGAGTATGTGCCTAAAACATCAAAATCCACTATTATTGAATCGCTCTCATAATTCGCCATTCTCAATATTTTTTCAAGAAGACCCGTATCCGCAATCCTCATGTCAATCACATACTTTCCTTTTAGATTCATATTTTTATTGAAATCCACTCTCCCGCTGTAATCAAGAGAATGTCCGTTCTTCTCCATTGTAAAGTCATCGAATTTCACCCTCTGAGAATCAACATTGAAATCCCCGTACATATCGTCAAAAAAGAATGTGTCGGAGAGAGGGAGTTTGAGAACCTTTGAAATATTGGAAATTATTTCAGGCATGAGAAGCCATCCGTCCTTCGCCTCCACAATAATATCTCCCTTTACAGTCTCCTTCACTTTGTGTTGTAAAAATGTCAAATCGCTCTTTAAATCCACTTTTGCGCCTATTGTGAACGGGACAAATTTGTTCTTTGTCAGAAATTCGTTTATATCAACTTTCTTGCTCTCAATCTTTGAATGTATAAGTCCGTTCTTCTCGGAATAATATTCGACATTTCCATTTATTTTTCCTTTCATAATATCGGCTTTTATAGGATACGCAAAAATATCTCCGTTCGCTATCTTTATGACAAGCTCCCCGTTTCGTATGTCCTCAGATTTGAATATCATTCTGTCAAAAAATCCCTTTATTTCTCCCTTATATCTTTTATCTATCTTTGGGGGTTCCGACTTTACAGTTTCGTTTTCTTTCGGCTTCTTGGGAACAAATATAGAATCATAATTAAAAAATGCGAAATCCACATTTCCTGATATTATATCCTCTTTTTCTCCTTTATTGAAAATTAGGTTCTTTGCTGTTCCGTCAATATTGTTTCCCGCAAAAACCAAAGATGATAATTTCATATTCTTTCCATTTTCAATTTCGAGGCCGTCAAAACTTATATCAATAGTGTCATTCAGATTCTTTTCAGTAAAATTCCCGACACTTCCGCTCGCATTTACAGTATATTCATTATTCCCGTAATTATACTTCAGATTTGCGTTTATCTCTCCTTTTCCTGTCATGCTCTTTTTGTAATAATTTAGGTCAAGTTTTGAAAGAGTCGTTGCAACAATCTCCTTCTTTGCATAATCTCCCTTAAAAAAGATATTCCCGTCTATCCCTCTTCCATTAAGACTCATTGAGCCTATTATTTTGTTAAACTCTGCTTTTATTTCAAAACTTTTTATTTCTGCGATAATTGAATCCTTAATTATGTACGCTTCTCCGCATGTTACTCTGTGTTTTCCTGAAGATATCAGTGAATCCAAATTGAGAATATTGGATAGAGATATTGATATCTCGCTGTTAGATGCAATTCTGCCGTCAATTGTATATTCAAGTCCACTAATATTATCAGTGATTTTACTTATAGGAATTCCTTTTGATGTTATTTTTGCCTTGAGAGTATCATTGAACAGCATTTTATAATCTGCTATAAAAATGAATTCTATTGGCAGTGAGTCAATTATCCAGTTTGAACTGACTACAAAATGGTTGCCCTGCTTGTTAATGAATGATAAATCTTCAAGAAGCAAATTATAGCTTTTGAAGTTAACCTGCACTGACTTCGGATCCAATTGAAAAGAATCAATAAGCGACTCATATTGAGAATCCATAGGCGATTTTGAGTGATATATGCCTTTTACAAAATAATCGAATCCGCCTTTAAAATCAAAAGAATCTATGCTTGCGAATTTATTTATTAAATAATTTGTTGAATCAATTGTTCCGAAAATACTGTATGAATATTCTCCGTCAGTCTCTTTTACCTTTGCGTTGGCAGTGAAATACTTTGTTGAAAGAACTGTTTTCTCCAATTCAAGACCGGTCTCATAAGCTCCTGTCAATGAAACTGTCATCAGGTTAAAGTCCTTAAGGTATTTTATGTCGGATTTGAGCGTCAGATTTCCGGTAAATGCAATTTTTTTGTCTATGTTCACAAACATTAAGCCATTGACTGAATTGATAGAAAGAGTGTCGTATTTGACCTCTCCGTTAATTATTTTTAATGTTGTAGTCAGAAGTATTCCGGAATCTTTCTTTTCAGAACTCACAGTATCACTGCTCTCTGTTTTATAGATTGTCAGTATAGGGGTGTCCAATAACAAATTGCTCAGCTCAAATTTTTTCTGAAGAGCTAAGAATGGATTTAAGATGATGCTTACTTTTTTGCATGTTAAGAAAAATTCTTTTGATCTGATTGATATATTCCCCAGCTCCGCAGAGAGAGTGAATAATCCTATTTTATACTGAGAATTGTCGAATTTAACTTCATATCCGCTCTTTGCCGCAATCTCCATTATTTTATTGTTTATGTTTTCAGTGCTAAGCTGTGTCTTTACGAGTATGTAAAATCCCAATGAAAGAATGATTATAATTACAGCGAATACTGCCAGCCCTACAGCAAATTTTTTCATATTATTTCCGTGTATGCCTGCTTTGAAATCAGATTCTTTTCAAGCATATTGTTTAGAGTCTTTTCCACAGTCTTTCTGTCATAATTCTTCAACTGCTCCTTTATGAATGCAAAATCATGCAGTTCAGTCATGACATTTATATAATGAGAATAGAAATTCATAAATCCTCTCTTTTCAATCAGTTTAATATAATTCTTTTCTCCGGCTCTTGATGTGTATTCTTCAATCGCATTGACGCATTTCATCAAAGAATTGTACCTCATCTGAACATTTCCTGTCTTTTCATATAATGCGTCCGCAATCCTGTTAATGATTATTATATGTTCCAGACTCCCCATAAGACGCGCCGTCTCCTCTCCATTCTTCAATATCTCTTCACAGCTTGACTCGTCCGACATGAACAGATAGAATCTTGCAAGGACGATGATATTTCTTATAAGAGATAATTTCGATTTTGTCTTCTCCGAGAGTTCAAATGACATTGCGGCTATTTCCGCCAGTCTCTCCTGATCATTGTTCTTTTGATAAATATCCGCGAGACTCGCCATTACATCGGACAAGAGCATTTCATTGCCTGATGATTTTGCATACTGATATACTTCGTCTGCCGTTTTCTGCGCCTCTTCAAGAAGATTCATCTCAATGAGTGTTTTAACAAATGTAGATTTCACTGAAAATTCTATATCGGGATTTTTAATCTCCTGAGCCAACTTCAAAGAATCCTGAAGAATCTCCTTCTCCCGCAAAAGGTCAGAGGATAATCCGCACACCTTGGCAAGTACATTTTCTGCAAGAGCTATGAAATCCGGAATGTTCCTCTTCTTGGAAGTCTCAATGACATTGTTGAGTATGTTCTCCGCCTTTTCAAGATAACCCAAGAATGAAAGATTATTCGCATAATTTATATTTGCATAAAGTTTGAGATGATTATGTCCGGTCTCGTCGCAGAGTTTTAGAACTTTTTCAAACAATGGCTCTGCTTTTATGAATTCTCCGAACATGACTTCAATCTCCGCCATGTTTGCATAGACCTCCGCGAGCCCCTTCTTGTCATCAAGAGACTCATAGACCTGCGCAGATTCATTGTATTCATTCAATGCCTCTTCAAACCTGCCTGTCATGAATTTTATATTTGCAAGATTATTCAGTATCCTTGCCTTCTCGCTGTCATTTGATGTTTCAATGGATTTTTCAAGGCCTTTTTTGTATATCTCCTCTGCTTTGACAGTATTCCCCATATTGTCATAAATCGTGCCCATGTTCACAAGTGTCAAAACCAATCCCTTCTTATCGTCTTCCGAAGTCTGCAGATCATACGCAAGTCCGTAATACTTCAAAGCATTATTAAAATCATTCATCATTCCGTAAATTTTGCCTATATTAATGTATTGGCTCGAAATATCCTGCATATTGTTCTGCTTTATGCTTATATCCAGCGCCTTGTTGAAGTAATTCAAAGCTTCTGCGAATTTTCCTGCATTCGAATTCATTATTCCGAATGAATTGTATATTTTTGCTATCATTGATTTATTGCCTGTTTCAACAGCTATATTCAATGCCTTGTTATACTCTTCTTCAGCATTCTTAATGTCTCCTGAGCGGTCAAAGAGTATTCCTCTGAAGAAGAAATACTGACATTCATTCTCTTTACTGCCTGTAAGCGTGCTTGAATGCACATCGAGTATCTCAAGGCCATTCTTCATATTCCCCACAGCAAGATAAATTGCCGCAATCCTGAACACCGTGTTTGCGAGAGAAACAAAATCCTTTTTGTCGGAATAAAACTTTATCGCCTTCTCATACTTTTCAACAGCCTGTCTGTATGAAAAATATTTTCTGTCAAACAGAGCCGCCTTTTCAAGATATACGGGGGCTTTGTGAATATTTCCGGACAATTCAAAGTGGCGGGCTATTGCGCGCACAGAACCCTCCGAAAGCACAGCGCTCTTATTCTCCATATACAGCGCTATTGCATCATGAAGAGCCCCTCTCTTGCCTTTTGTGAGTGAATTATAGACTGACTCATAGAAGAGCTCCGATGAGAAGGCATACCTCTCATTGTCAATGAATGAAATGTATCCTTTCAAAGAGAGACTCTTTATATTGTCATCAACATCCTTTGCCGAGAATTTCAACAAATCTGCGGAATCGCTTTTTCTAAATTCCTCTCCGAGAACAGAAGAATACTGGAGAAATAGTTTTTCTTTCTCGCTGAGTTTGTCCATCTGTTCAAGAAAGACGGATTTGAGGGAATCTGGGACAATTGCTTTATCCGATTTCGCTATAAAGAACTTACCATCCCTCTCTTCAAGGAATTTTCCGTCAATTAAAAATTTAAGCAATTCAACTGCATAATACGGATTGCCTTTTGACTTTTCATGCACTTCTTTAATCATCATGCTATCCGCATCTTTGCCGTGCAGTCTGTCAGTAATGAGTTTTGCAGTCATGCTTTCGTCGAACTTCTCAAGATATATCAGGTCAATTGACTTGAAATCAATTCTTTCTCTGGAGCTCAGGGCAAAAGAAATATTCTTATTCTGCCTTAGTCTGTCATAAACCCTTTTTATTATTATTTCGGACAATCTGTCATAAAAATGCAGATCAGACAAGAAAATCAAATGAAATCCCTTTGCGCATCTGTTTAAGAGAAGCGCCTCCAAGGAAGATGAGACCTGTCTGACGAATTCCTGCTCCTCCACCTGCTCCTGATTTAAATCAAACAACAGATAGAGTCCGTTTCTCTCCCCTTCTATTAGTGTATTGTTTATCTTCTCTTTTATGACATCCGCAGGAGCGTCATCGGAGAATTTCAAAAGACCTGAGACAAACTCCTTTATCGGCATCAAAGGAGAAGCCGCATAAAAAGATTTTCCCGCAATGTCATAAAGATTTATATTCTTTCTATCCGCCTTGTCTGCAATGTACTGTGAGAATTTTGTCTTTCCGTATCCTGATTCTCCCGTATATGCAAGTGAAAACGGCTCATGCTCCAAGAATTTATCTATAAGTTGAATGGGCTTTAAAAGTACATCATCTCTGCCTATGAAAGAGTATGAATCTTCAGTTTTAATTGTGTCCTTCACTCCCTTCACTCTGTAAATCTGTATCGGCTCCTTCTTTCCCTTCACCATAACAGGGTCAAGCACATCAACATCAAAAATATCTTTTACATATTTGTATGTCCTGTCCGGAATAATTATCTCGCCCGATGTTGCAACAGCTTCAAGCCTCGCTGTCAAATTTACATTGTCTCCCATGACAGTATATTCCATTCTGTCGTCCACACCCATGTTCAGAGCCACAACCTCTCCGGTGTTTATTCCAATGTGCATTGTCACCTTCACATACTCGCCCTTCGCGTAAACCGGCTCTATAGTCGCCATTGCTTTCTGCATCTCAAGAGCCGCTCTAATTGCCCTCTCAGGATCATCCTCATGAGCCACAGGAGCTCCGAACACCACTATTACCGCATCTCCCACAAACTTGTCAATATCTCCGCCGTATTTGTCCACTATGCGGCACATCTTTGAGAAATATTTATTTATGACTTTGATAACATCTTCAGGGTCAAGCCGCTCGGAGAGAGCTGTGAAACCTGAAACATCGCCGAAGAGAATTGTGACAAAGCGCCTCTCGCTCTCAACCCTCACATTATACGGGTTGGTCAATATTTTTTCCACAATCCTTTTGGGAAGGTATTTCTTAAATCCGGTGATGCAAGTTTCGAGATATTCTATATTTTTATTTTCGTCCATAATTTCATTTAAATGTCGAAGGGGGGATTTGAACCCCCACAGAGAACCCCCTATTAGAACCTGAATCTAACGCGTCTACCAGATTCCGCCACTTCGACATAATTTTTACATTATACTAAAATTATTTTAAAATGTAAATAGAGAAGTTAAAGACGTTTGGACAAAAGAGTTGATAGTTAATAGTTTATAGTTGATAGTTGATGGCGAAGCGCCACCTGTATCCGTTCCGAGATGTGTTGACATTGTGTGGCTACCGAAGAGTGTATCGTCGGCTCACACACTTCGCTACGGCGCCTTATCTCGTAGCGTGAAGCCCAGCGCTCATTCGCACAT
>DCUY01000048.1:0-9173 GCA_002327905.1 Caldifarciminota bacterium UBA2202
CATGTTGTCCCCGGAATTATGAAGGCATGCGAAGAGCTTAATTCAATCATTGCATTTGAACTGGCGAAATCAGAGGGAGACCTTAACGGAGGATATACAGGCCAGACGCCTGAGATTTTTGTAAAGATGCTTCTCGACTATGCCGACCTTTACAAATTTACAATGCCCTTTTTCATTCACGCAGACCATCTCACAGTCAAAGATACATCGCAGAAAAATATTGATGCCGTGAAAAAGCTTATTGAAGCGCAGATTAAAGCAGGGTACACATCATACGCAATTGACGCATCATTCAATGAAATACCCGATAACATTAAAATAACCTCCGAACTTGTTCAGCCGATTATAGATGCTGAATTCGGCCTTGAAACAGAGGTGGGCGAGATCAAATCTGCCGGACAGGAGGGGGAGATAACCACTGTTGATGAAGCAATGGAGTATGTCAAAGGCCTTAATGCAAACAACATTCATCCTCAGCTTCTTGCAATAAACAACGGCTCAAAGCACGGAAACTACAAAAAGGGTGAGGAGGTGCACATTGACCTCGACCGCACAAAGGCTATCTACGACTCTATAAAAGGATACAATATATCAATAGCACAGCACGGAATCACAGGAACTCCTTTAAATATAATCGGAAAATTCGCCGACTGCGGAATAAGAAAAGGAAATGTGGGGACAGAATGGCAGAATATTGCTTTCAAGAACACTCCTGCTGATTTGATGGACAGGATGAAAAAATGGAGCGAAGACAATTTTAAGGATATTAAGTTCGCAACAAAAGAATTCAAAAATGATATAGATTCAATGGATCAAAAATACATTGATGCAACAATAGATGAGGCATATCAGAAGACAAAGGAATTCATCATAGGGTTCAGATCGCAGGATTCCGCCAACCTTTTGTAATAGGAGAATTATGAAGACCGTAAATCAGTTGATGCAGGACGAGGAGAAGCATCTCTCTACATTTGCATGCCTCTCTTCAAAGAGCAAAGGAAGAAAAGTTGAGATAAAGGAATCAGCCCATAGAACGGCTTTTCAGAGAGACAGGGACAGAATAGTCCACTCAACCGCTTTTAGACGCCTTGAATACAAGACTCAGGTATTTGTAAATCATGAGGCGGATTATTACAGAACCCGGCTTACTCACACAATTGAAGTTGCGCAGATAGGCCGTTCAATGGCAAAATCCCTAAGGGTAAATGAGGATTTGACTGAAGCGATTGCATTGGCGCATGATATCGGACACACTCCTTTCGGACATGCAGGAGAGAGGTCTCTTCATGACCTTATGGAGAAGCACGGAGGATTCGAGCATAATTCCCAATCTCTTCGAGTCGTTGATTATCTTGAAGAGAGATACCCTGATTACAGGGGATTGAATCTCACATGGGAGACAAGAGAGGGCATCATCAAGCATCATACAAGCTATGACAATCCTGACAAGTCCCTTTTAAGGGATTTTCTACCCGGAAAATCAGCATCAGTTGAAGCTCAGATCGTCAATGTGGCTGATGAAATCGCATACAATAACCATGATATTGACGATGGGATTGAATCCGACCTGATAAAAATTGAAGAACTCATGGAGATTCCTTTATTCAAAGAGTGCTATGAAAAATCAAGAAAGAGAACTAAAAACGAGAAGCTTATCCGTTTTGAGATAGTGCGAGAGCTTATCGGAGCGCAGATAAATGATGCTATAGTCACATCAATAAACAGACTGAAGGAGAATAAAATAGAGACATTGGAAGATGTGAGAGAGAGCAGGACACTCATTGACTATTCATCCGAGATGAAACACAAGAATGCTGAATTGAAAAAATATCTTTATCTGAATCTTTATCAGAATTATAAGGTGCTCAAAATGCAGCATAAGGCGGAAAGATACATAGAGAAGCTCTTCCACGCTTATGAATCCGACATAAGACAGCTCCCTCCCAAATTTTTCGCTGAAGTTGCGACTCAGGGCGAGAAGCGCGTTATAGCAGATTATATAGCCGGAATGACTGACAGATATGCGCAGGATGAATATGCGCGGTTATTTCTTCCTTATGAAAGGATGTAATGTTCAAACAATTCAAAAGAACAATAAAAGATATTGTAATATCAGAGTCATCTCCATTGGAGATTTCAGCAGGATTTGGAATAGGAATATTTATCGGATTCCTTCCCTTTTACGGGTTTCAGACAATTTTATCTATTTTAGCAGCTGTCATTATCAAAAGAGTTAATAAACTCTCTTTAATTTTCGCAACACAGCTCTTCCTTCCTTTTGTCATACCGTTTGTCGTTGCTTTGAATTTTCTCACAGGTTCATTGATTTTGTACCGCAGAGTATCTATATTCCACATAGAAGATATATCGGATGTGCTTGTATATTTCAAGCCGATTCTATTGGGGTCTATTCCCAACGGACTCTTGGTCGGCCTTATAAGCACTGCCGTTCTTAATAAAATAATAAACTTCATCAGGAGAAGAAACAATGCAGGAGAGAAATGAAACACTCGAGAATGTCAAGAAGCTTAAATCCGAAGGAATGTATGCTGAAGCTCTTGTTTTGGGCGGTCAAATGCTCTCGGAAGATTTATATGACCCTGAAGCTTACTCTTTGATAGGCAAAATATATTATTTGATGGATGACCTTGACGCCTCTTTGAGATATTTTCTCACTTCTCTTCATATGGAGCTTCTACACGCGAAGAGAGAGAGGGGGGAGAGTGCGACATATTTGAAGGAATCCAATGAAATTCTTTCAGCATCAAAATTTCTTTTAGTGAAGCATCTTGAAAAGAATGATTTGAGAAGACTTATGCTACTCTTCGGACATACATTGATTCATATCGGACATTCGCTTGCGGATGGTTCAATTGATTCTTTAAGAACTGTGGAAATAAAAGAGTATAGAGAGATAATCGCTGGAATAGGGACAGAGACGAGCGATAAATACGGAAAAATGGAGCAGGAATTCTATCTGCCTTTGGGTCTCATATTCTCTCTCGCAGTGCTTGACGGGAAGCTCACAATCAAAGAGGCGGCGACAGAGTATTTCAAAAAAGATGTGAATGAATTATCGGAGATATATTCCGAGACACTTGCAATATTGAAAAAGATCAGCTGATTAAATCTCTTTTATGAAACACCTTCTCTTTTTGTGCTGTCTTCTCTCAAAATATTTCCAGAAAGACTGAATTCTCGCATTGGTTTCAAGCTCTCCGCTTGTCTCCGCAGATATTATTTTATTTTTAATGCACGATTTTACAATTTCAGATATCAGAAGGGCATTTACTCCCAAATCCCGATATTTTTTAATAACTCCGACAAGGTACAGGTCAATGTATTTGGGTTTCTTCATTGCATATAGAATATGAATAAATCCGAGTGGAAAGAGTCTGCCTCCGCTCTTTTGAAGAGCCCTCGAAAGAGAAGGCATCGCTATTCCGAATCCGACAGGATAATCATTTTTGTCCATAATTATTTTTACATAATCAGGATCTATGAATCCGAAATACTGCTCTGTATAAACATCCGTCTGCTCCTTTGTCAACTGCACAAATCCGTAAAGGTTTGCATAAGCCTCATTCAGAATTCTGAAAATGTCTTTTGCGAATTTCTTCAGGTCTCCGGCACTTTTTGCCTGATATACATGAAGTTCAAGCTTCTCCATTGCAAAAATATTAACCCTCTCAATCTTTTCAGGAATGCTCTCCGGCACTTTGACTTCATACTCAACCCAATCCACATCCTTTGTGTATCCGAGTCTCTCTATATGTTTTTGGTAATAAGGATAATTGTAAATCATTGGAAGTGTGCCCAATTCATCAAAACCTTCAATCAGCATTCCCTCTTGATCAAGGTCTGTGAATCCCATAGGCCCATGGCTCTTTTTAATGTTATTCTCCTTAAGCCATGACTCGTATGCGTCAAAGAGCATTTTCGAGACACTTTCATCATCAATGAATTCAAGCCATCCGAATCTTCCAATTGATTTCTTCCATATCTCAATCTCTTTGCTATTTATTATTCCCGCAATTCTTCCTACTGTCCTCTTTCCGTCTTTTGCAAGAAACATTTTTACTTTGCAGAAAGTGAAAGCGGGATTTTTCTCCGCTGACAAAGTATTTATCATGTCAAAATAAAAAGGAGGCACAAAATACGGATGATTTTTATAGTGTCTGTATTGAAAATCCACAAATTCCTTAAGATCTCTTTTGGTTTTAACTTCTTCAATATGCATTTCAACTCTCTATGAAAGTTTCAGCATTCTTTCTATTGCTCTTCCGGCTGACTCTATCACTGAGGAATCAAGAGTGATTTCAGGAGATTCTTCTTTAAGAGCTATCTTTATATCCTCAATTCTTGTCTTTTTCATATTAACGCACCTTAGCGCCGGCTTATCCCTTAGAGCATAAAATTTCTTTTCCGGATAAAGCCTCTTCAATCTGTATATCATCCCTTCCTCGGTTCCGACTATAAACTCTTCATCTCCAAGTTCTCCCGCCTTCTTCACCATTCCCCCGGTAGAAAGAACATAGTCGGCCATTAGCTGTATTCTCTCTCTCGCCTCAGGATGTATGAAGAGAATTGCATTCGGATATTTTTCTCTCGCCCTTGAAATGTCATTCTCGTTTATCTGGTCATGAACATAGCACCATCCGTTATACGGAATTATTTTTTTACTTGTCTGCCTCTGAACAAATGCGGCAAGATTTTTGTCAGGCAGAAATATTATCTCATCTTCAGTCAATGAATTTACAATCTTCACTGCATTTGCCGATGTACAGCATATATCCGACAATGCCTTCACTTCTGCGGTTGTGTTGACATAAGCCACCACAGCCGCTTTGGGATTTTTACTCTTCATTCTTTTCAGCGCTTCAATATCAACCATGTCAGCCATTTCGCATCCTGCTTCAATCACAGGAAGTATGACTCTTTTTTCAGGGGATAGAATTTTGGCTGTTTCAGCCATGAATCTCACTCCGGCAAAGAGTATCTTGGATGATTCTATTCCCCTTGCCATTTTTGCAAGTTCAAGCGAATCCCCCACAAAATCCGCTATGTCCTGAATCTCTCCTTTTTGATAATTATGGGAGAGTATTGTAATATTCTTTTTTTTCTTTAGTCTTATTATTTCACTCTGAATACCCATCTTATCCTCCCGCCCTGATCATTTCAATCTTATCCGCTTTAAGATATGTCAAGACAGAATCTTTAAATATCACTTTGATTCTTTTATCTTCTGACATCCATTCGATTCTGTTGTCAATTTCATTTTTTCTAAAAGTAAAATCGCCGTGAATCATCGAACATTTGTATATGCTGTCAGTGTAATGCATTAAAAAAAACGGAAGTATGAGCCAGTCATTCGGCTGATATTTTGCCTTGATCTGTTTTGATTTGATTCTTGCGTTTGATGCGTATGCCTCTATCATAGTGTCGGAGAATAAAAGATATCCTGTGCTCTTTTTTCCGATTTTAGAGTAATCCGAATAGATTGAAACGGGCTTTAAGGGTGAAAGAAGCATTTTTGCGTGGTTATTGATTTTTACAGTATTCAAAGCGACTTTTGTGTTGAAATCAATTAATAGAGTATCTTTTTCGATTGAGAAATATATTTCGGATGAACCTGAATACGGAAATATTTTTACTGAATAATTTCCCTCCAATGAACTGCCTGCCGAGAATACTGAGAGTATCAGTAAAAAAAGAATGCTAAATGATTTTAACAAACCTTTTCTTCCCTATCTGAAGGATATCCCCGCTGACAGGTTTATATATGTAATTGAAATCGGAAACAGCAGTTTGATTTATTTTCACTCCGCCCTGCTTTATAAGCCTGCTCGCCTCTGAAGAGGATTCCACAAGATTAAGCTCCTTTAAAAGAATAGTAAGTTTGTATTCTCTGCTCTTATCCAGCATCTTCTCCTCTATTTCATCAGGTAGCCCCTTATCCTTGAATATTCTGTTGAACTCCTCGCCGGCCTCTCTTGCCGCCTCTTTTGAGTGATACATCTTTATTATTTCTTTTGCAAGAATCACTTTGTAATCTCTCGGATTCTCTCCCGCCTTGAGCTTATCTTCAATATTCTTAATATCTTCAACTTTCATTTCTGTTGCGAGTGTGAGATATTTAACTATGAGATTATCCGGTATTGACATTGTCTTTCCGAACATTTCTTTGGGAGATTCCGTAATGGCTATGTAATTTCCGTAGCTCTTTGACATCTTCCTCACTCCGTCTGTACCTTCAAGAAGGGGCATTGTCATTATTATCTGAGGTTCGACTCCGTATGACTCCTGAATCTCGCGCCCTAAAAGCAGATTGAATTTCTGGTCTGTTCCGCCGAGCTCAATGTCAGATTTTACTGCAACAGAATCATACGCCTGAAACAGAGGATACAGAAACTCGTGAATTGAAATCGGTGTTCCGCTCTTGTATCTGTCTGAGAAGTAATCTCTCTCAAGCATTCTTGCAACAGTGAATTTAGATGTGAGTTTCACAATGTCAGTAGGCTTTAATGCGTCAGACCATTCTCCATTCAACCGTATCTCAGTTCTATCTTCTTTGAGTATTGCAAATACCTGCTCTTTATAATTTTCAAGATTTCTGCGCACCTCTTCGTCAGTGAGCTGAGGCCTTGTCTTGTTCTTTCCTGTCGGGTCTCCTATTTTTCCTGTGAAATCCCCAAATATCAAAACAGCAGTGTGTCCGAAATCCTGAAACAATCTGAGTTTTCTCAAAGGTATTGCAAATCCAAGGTGAATATCCGGACCTGAGGCGTCAATGCCCAGCTTCACTCTGAGAGGCATTCCTGTTTTTTGGGATTTTATAAGTTTTTCTTTCAGCCCATTCTCGGGAAGCACATCAACAGTGCCTTTCGAAAGAGAATCTATCTGTTTTTGTATATCCATATTCTTTTAAAAAATGACGGCACAGGGATTTGAACCCCGGACACGTGGATTATGATTCCACTGCTCTACCAACTGAGCTATGCCGCCTTTTCATTATCTGTAATCTTTAACTATGTAATTGCTCTTCAGATTTCTCATCCAGTCAGCCACAATCGTCTGCTGTTTCTTTGACATTATAGTCTGATAATATTTTTCAAAGAGTTTCTGCACCGAATCCTGAGGTATCTCCTCTGTCTTTAAGACTCTGAATATGTAGCCGTTATCTTCTCCTGTGACATAAAAGACTTTATTCATTTCAGCAGAGAAAATTGCTCCGAAGAGAGGAGAATTTGNNNTTTTTGCAAAATTCTCAAGAGTGCTCTTTCCTGAGGATATTTTTCCCACAAGGGCGGAGAGATTCACTGCGGAGAGTATCTTTCTTTTTCTTGCGGTTATGGTATTCTTCACCATCTCTTTTGCATCTTCGTACTTCGGCATTCCGCCATCTCTCTTCGCATCAAGACGGGCTATAATAAAGAAGTCTGAGAGTTCGACAACCGGACTCAAGTCAAGCACTTTTGCATTCATTGTAAAATCTATAAGTTTCGGAGCATTGCTTCCGAGCTCCGCTATTTCATTCTTCTCCGGATTGAAAGGCATGGTCGTTATAATTTCAAGGGATTCAGACTTGGCAACAGCTTCAAATCCGTCGCTCTTCATCTTTTTCTGAATCACTTCGGCATTCTTCTTTATTGCGTCCACTGTCTCCATTGAAGGAGTGACAGCTATCAGTATGTGACTTGCTTTTATTGAATCGGCGGTCTTGTCTTCGCACTTGATTATATGCCAGCCGAACTGTGTCTTTATCGGAGCGGAAATCTCTCCTTTTTTCAATGCAAAAGCCGCATCATTGAATTCCTTAACCATAGCATTCTTTTTGAACCAGCCCAAGGAGCCTCCGTCTGTTGCGCTTCCGGGATCTTCAGAGTAAAGCTCTGCCGCTTTTTCAAATGTTATATTGCCTTCAATTATATCATTTCTCAATCCGTCAATATTCTCTTTTGCCAAAAGAGCATCCTGTGATGACGGGGTCTTTTGTATTGCAACAAGAGATATTACAGCTTCAGGGCTCTGAACAAATAAAAATTTATTATTATCAAAATACGCCTTGGATTCTTCTTCAGTTATAACAATAGGTGATTCTATGACAGTGGGCACAACCATATATTCAATCTGGAATTTTGATTCATTGAATCTTAAAGCTCTTCCCACCTCGTCATTCTGCACCTTTATTCCCGAAATAAGGTCTGACTGAATCTTCACCTTTGGAAGCTGGTCCTGAATCTGCCTGTAATAATTGAGGAAAAACTGTCTGTTCTGAGGGTCGGCTATCATCTGTTTGTATAAATCAAAATCAAAGTTTCCGTCCTCTTTATAGAATCTTTTGTCATTCCTCAGCTCTTGCGGTGGGACATTTTCGACAATGCTTATTATCTCTTCTTCAGTAGAATTATAACCGTATTTTGTCTGAATGTCATTGAACATAATGTCGCTTACTATTTTATTGAATGCCTCGTCAAGAAGCATCTTCTCTGTTCTTGCGTCAATGCTGTTCTTGTTAGAATTCAGCATATAATTTTTTCTGAGTTCAAGATACACATTATTCAAGGCATTTGATGTAATCTTTGTCTTATTGACTTTGCCGACAAAGTCGCCCCTTTCAGGAGTATTTGAACCCATAATGTTCATGCCCCAGTCAAGAAACATAAACAGAACAAATGAAATTATGACTATTATGAAAATAACCGTCATGTTTTTTCTTAATTTCGTCATCATAAATACATCTCCTTTTATAAAGATGATAAATATAACATACTACACAAAAATTTTCAAGGGGTTTGTATGGGGGGGCAATAAGAGGCAGGCGGACAATAAATCAGTTACGAGTTACGGGTTACGAGTTCAAGAACGCGTTGCGCCTTGTGCCTTGCGCCATGTGCCGTGAGCAAAATCAAATACATTCAATTAACAATAAACAACAGGTGAATAAATAACTTATCTTACAGCGGATTTTCAAACTTTTGGTACAGCCCGATAATTCTATCATGGCTGCTTGCAGCCATTACACCCGCGCCAATGTGTTTGAAAATCTGTTATCAATTAAAAAACTTATTGATTCACGAAGGCTCCAAGCCGGCGAGGACGCTTTGCGCAGACGCCCATCGAGGTCTGCCGAGATACAGCGGCGAAGCGAAGTGTGCGAGCCGACGCTACAC
>DCUY01000048.1:9212-27107 GCA_002327905.1 Caldifarciminota bacterium UBA2202
CGGGGATGATGTGCGAATGAGCGCCGGGCTTCCTGCTACGCCAAACAAAGACGCGGCTAAGCGAAGTGTGCGAGCCGACGCTACTCTTGCGTGCCGCCAGAAATTCTTGTCTTCGCATCTGAAAGCAAAGCAAAACTATTTTTTCTTTTTATCAGCTTTCTGTTCAGTTTTCAGCTTCTGTTTCCCGAACTTCGGACTCGCAAATTTCTCAGTCACTGACTGTCTGTGAACAGATGTCTTCGATGTTCCTTTCCTTGGCATTTTAGCTCCTTTTTCCCGAATAGATTGTTTTAAATATCAAGTAAATATTAAAATCAAAAGAAGAAGAGATGCGGCTATAAGAAAGACAAATGATATGTCTCTCTCTTTTACAGGCTCATAACCGGATACATGATCCGCGCAAGGCATTGTGAGGTCACTTCTATACTCAAGTTCCGCGCTTATTATTTCACCTTTTGCTCCTGAAAGCTCGTTTATCATGTAATCCATCAAAACAACAAATGACGGTGTAAGGACAAAATTGGATTTTGAAGTGTCAATCGGCAGACCCACATAATAGACATCATTTGATTTTGACAAAAGCACCTCTCCGCTTTTGGATGCTATCAATGGTCTTCCTTTTGTTTCATAGAGAGATATGTATTCAAGGTTTCTGTTCATATCATCAATTGATAAATCAAATCCGTCATCAGTTGAAAAGAGATCCGACTTCTTTGTCTTCCTCTCATTCTTATTTGAAAAGACAATACCTCTCTCTGTTTTTTCATTGACTGTTATCTCTATGTCGGAATTTTCACTGATAGGGATTTCAAGGGCTTTCAGCGCTCTTTGGATAAAAATATTCTTTGTTTTGTCACAGACAATGACCTGCGACAGAATAACCTCTTTTTCAAATTCAATTGAATCATAAAGGCAATTTACTGACACGAATTCATTGATCGGAGGCTTTATTTTATTCACTCCCTTTTTGAGTTTCACGACAGTTCCGCTTATCCGCCCTTCTTTGTCCTTAAAACTCACCTCAGAGAGAATCTCTGAAGAGCTGAACAGAGTTACAAATCCGCTTATGTCTGTAATAAGAACTTTGGGCGCGTTTCTCTTGACGATTATGTCCGTTTCAAGATTGAATCTCTTAAAACTCCTGTCTGTTATAAAAATAGATTTTACCGAATTTGATTTGTATGAAAAAAGAGTGTATGCGATATTCTTCACCGTTGTCTCTTTATCAGTCAATTTAGATTTGAATTCCTTGTTCTCCCGCAGAGGATATTCCGTCTTTTCATTATTTATATAAACATGTATGTTTGAATAATTTTTCTTTTCTCCGAGGGAATCTATTATTGCGTTAATTTCGCCAGCAGATATATTCATATAGGGGGTTTTGTCGATAAAGACTGCAAGATGCTCATACTTGCCGGATTTCACATACGGCTTCGAAAGAAACAATATCGCGCATGACAGAATTGACAAGGACAATATTATCCTCAGAATCCTCAGAATGAATGAACGAAAAAAGTGCTTTTCTTTCTTCTTCGAATAAAAGATTTTTGTAAACGGATATTCTGCGTTCTCTCTGAATTTTCTCAGAAAGAGAAGCAGAAAAAAGACAATAGGAAGAAGATAAAAGAGAAAAAGAAATTCATTGCTGAAGAATCTCATTTTGACCTTCTTCTGAAAAACCCGGTGAGAGGGGCATTAAATCCGTCTTCAATATAAACAAAATTGTAATCTATCCCCTTTTTCATTGAGAGCTCCCTTATGTCATTGTTTCTCGATTTTATTGATTCTATTCTCTCTCTGTAATCTCCGCCGAATATTATATTGTTCGTCTCCATATCCTTTAACGACGCCTTGTCGAGAATCTCCCTGCTCTCCTCTTTTCTGCTTGAAAGATGAAAAAGAATCACATCGTTTTTCTTTATCCTCATCCCGCTTAAAGCATCTATAATCTTCTCATAGTCGTCGCCCAAATCGGAAATAAGTATTATAAACGAAGATTCCTTCGTCTTCTCAAATATCCTCTCAAGAGCGCTGTTTATATTTGTCTCTCCCTTTGCCTCTCTTGATGAAATGTCCCGCGCTGCTTCCAATATTGATTTTCTTCCTGCGCCGGCTCTCTTCAGAATATGCAGAGTATCTGAAAAGACTGCGTATGTGAATGAATCATTCTGTTTGGAGCATATATAAGAAAAAAGAAACGCAAGAGTCTTTGCATATTCAAATTTCCCTGCGTAATTCATTGAGCCGCTTGAATCAAGAAGAAGCACCATTTCGGCATTTGTCTCGTCATCACTCTCTTTCACATATATTTTTCCGCTCCGCAGATACGCCTTCCAGTCGATTCTGTTGAAATCGTCTCCCAAGACATATTCCCTGTATTGAGAAAATTCCGCAGATGCCCCCTTGTAAGGAACATTATGTATGCCTGCAAAGAATCCCTTTAAGATAAGCTTCGACCTGAGAAACAGGTCGGGAATCTCAAGTATCTCAAGATTCTTCTCTTTACTCATTGATTCTCTTCAAAACTCTGAATTTTTGATTTTGAATGTATGTTTCAAAATTCGGATTCAATACGCTTTGAAGAATCGAGTCACTCTCTTCGAAAATAAAGTAGTATTCAATTTTATTTTCATCTATCTCCGCCTTGAATTCATCAGAGGATATGTTCCGTCCGAATGCTCCATAATAAGAACAATTGAGATAAAAAGAGAGAATCGTCATATAACCCCGGTTTGAATCTGATGCAGTATTTCCGCTTATCCCGTATTGCTTCAATTCCTGATACGAATCGTATATGTCTTTATTGGCATTCATATCACTGTAAATATTTTTTGCAGGCATTAAAAGAAATGTTGCAAGGACAAAGAGAAGCGCTATATTTCTGTGCTTTATGTTTTTAACAAGAATATTCAGAAGAAGAACAGACAATGCTATAAGCAGAAAATAATTCACCCATAAATATCTTTGCTCAAATGCAATCATCAGATATCCCGCGCCGGAATAAAATACTGCCGCAATTAAATATGCAATGATTCTTCTTCTTCTTTTTTTGAAGAAAAAGAGAAGAGCTCCGGCAAAGATTAAAAGAGAGAGGTATGAGAATGAGTTCATCAAATCAAAATACCAAGGAATATTCTTCCTTAAAAGCTTTAATTGATGCGTGAAACTCTCTTTTGAGTCGATAGGGCTCCATGACTCATTGTAAACAAGAGAAGGGTCATCCCAATTGCTTGTGCTCATGCTGTCAGGAAGCGGGAGAGCATGAATATACGGCTCTCTTATCTTCTCCTCGTCAGGACCGTAGCATGCGTAATTGTATTTTCCAGTAGTCCCCACAGTAATTGTGTGATACTTCATGCTTATAGGAATTATCCACATAAGAGAGAGAAGAATAAATAGAATCATTGTCACTAAGTATTTTAGCGCAACGCTCTTTTTCTCTCTTCTTCTGATAAACTCAATTATTGCCATAGTCGTAAAATGGGCGAGAAAAAAGAAGAATCCGTAAGTCTTTGAAATGTAAAGCAGAAATCCTATCACAGCCGCCTTTATAATAAAATTTCTCTCCTCAAATACATCTTCTCGCAGAGCGAACGAGAGGTAAGCGAGGATTAGAGAGGCTGTCAGTAGGTCTGAGGAAGCTATTGTCAGAGAAAAATAGAGCACACCTATTACTGCGGTGTATAGAGATATAATAATCTGAAAAAACTCAAATTTGAGAGCTTTGAGGACTCCGTAAAAATTATACAGAGCAAAGAGTCCTATGAAGAGCGAGAGCATTTTGAAAGAGAATACCGGGTTTTTAAATATAAATATGAATATTGTAAGAAGCCATGATATCAACGGAGGCCAGTAGCCGTTCACTGCCAAAGAGAATTCTCCATGCAGATATTTCAAGGAAATGTTTATGAGGGATATCGAATCTGGATTTATCTGATGTTTGAAAAACGGAAGAAACAGCATGAACAGAGCAATGTATAAAAAGGGAACAGAGGCAAGGAATAATATCTCATTTCTTTTTTTCATGATACTCCTCCTCCGTATTTATGCTCCATATCTTTTCTTTATCTCTGAAATCATTTTGAATTGATTCAACAGCCGCCTTTGCGGAGAGCATAGAGTGGTCCATGTTATTGTATCTGTGCATCCCGTTTCTTCCTATAAGATATAGGTTTTCAATTGTCAATGACCAATCCTTTATCTTATAAAGGTCTCCGTATGTTCCGAAATACGCAGGATATGCCTTCTCCATTCTCAGAATGGTTGCATCAATAACATTCTCTCTGTTTATAAACCCTATCTTCTCCATCTCTGATAGTGCAAACTCCACCATCTCTTTATCTGATTTCAAGCTTAACTCATCATTCTCGGATGTGAAATACTCAAGTCCTATCCAGACATTATTAAGATCATTTACAAGATACGGACTCCAATTATTGAAGATCTGCACTCTTCCCACTTTGACATCCCTCTCCTGAATGTAAATCCAATTGTCCGGTATTATTCCGTTCAGTGTTAAAAGATCCGTCTTGTTTTTTATTGCGAGTCTCTTTAGCAGAAGCCCCACAGTAATGAAATCCCTGTATCCAAGCCCGTCAGCCACTCTTTTAATTTCACTCTCAACAGGAGGATTGACGGATTTAATAAGATCTTTAATAGGCATTGTTGATATCAGAACATCGCATTCAATCTCTCTCTCCTGATTATTATTTCGGTCAATAATCTTTATGCTCTTCACTCTATTATTTAAAATTTCTATTCCCTTTACTTCAGTATTCATAAAAATATTCACTCCGCCTTTCTTTGCCTCCTCTGCAACATTCTCCCACAATTGCCCGGGTCCGAGCTTAGGATATAAAAATTGCTCTATCAGGCTCGTCTCCGTATTCTTTTGGCTTATGTCCTGCGTCTTTGAAAATACTTTCTTCACGGAATGAATAATCGCCTTTGTAATATCAAGGCCCTTCACTCTCTGCGCTCCCCATTCAGGAGTGATTTCAGTGCATTTTGCTCCCCACACTTTTTCTGTGTAATCCTTGAAAAATGTCTCGTACAGCTCTTTTCCGAATCTGTTTATGAAGAAATCTTCAAGAGATTTTTCTTTTTTTATAGGATGTATCTTTATTGCAATATAAGTCATTCCTATTTTAAATATTCTTGCAATTCCAAGATTCTTTATTGTATTCATATTGAGAGAGACGGGATAATCGAAAAATGATCTCAGATAAAATATTCTTGAAAGGCGGTTTCTTATCAGAAGTACTTTATCCTCTTTTTCCGGGTCAGGAGCATTCTTCTCCTCCGACAAATTTATCTTTCTGTTGAGAAGCGCGTCATCCTTTGAAGGGCGCCCCTGAATTGGAAATTTCGATCTCCAGAAATCCATCACCCAATCCGATTTTGAGAAGAATCTGTGTCCGCCAATATCTATTCTGTTTCCTTTATAATTGACTGTCTTTGCTATTCCTCCGAGCATGCCGCTCTTTTCAAAGAGAAAAACTTCATACAATTTATCTTTTGATAGTAGATTTGCAGCAGTAAGACCTGCTGGTCCGCCTCCGATGATGATTATTTTTTTTCTTTCCATACTGCTCCCTTTGTGAAAATTATTTTGTATCAGAGATTTTTCTCGCAACTGTGAGCAAAGAAAAACCGACAGGCATTATGCCTGAATAAGTCAGGATTGATTCGACCCGTAAAACAATATCCCCTACCAAATTCACCTTTTCCCCCACATGGGATACATCAGATTTTTTTCTGAAGCTGTCAAGCTGTGATATCATCGTGCGTGAAAAGGCACCCGGAAGAAAAAATATTCCGTTCCAAAAAACCATCTCTATTATTTCAAATTTGCTACCTAACATTCTTTTTATTTCAAGTCTTGAATATCTGTGCCCTGTCTCCACCGAAACGTCATGATATGAGTAAACAGAGTTTATTGCCGGAAGATTCATTATTAGCAATCCCGATTTTTTCAAGACTCTTGCATACTCCATGATTGATTGCTTCTCATTCACTCCGTCATGCTGAAGCACATCCATTGACAGCAGAACATCGAATGCAGAGTCTTTTGCCGGAATCTCATTAACGCTTCCATTGATTTTCAGATCGCAGTTTTCACCGCACAGAATCAAGCCGTTGAAGCTAATGTCCATTCCAATTCCGTCTTTGAAATCGTAAATGTCTCTTCCTGTGCCGCATCCCGAATCAAAAACCTTCAAATAATCTTTTCCTTTATACTTCTCTACATAGTGCTTTATCAGGCGTCTTTTGTGGACAAACCAAAAATGTCCGTCCTCAACTTCTTTCATTGAAATGAATTCTCTGTCATTCATAATTATTCAAAACTTTTATAATATGGTCCGCTTCCCCATCCTCAAGTTCGCTGAAAGACGGTATTGTCAATTCTCTTTTAGCGAGACTCTCGGAGACAGGAAGAGATATATCCTGTGAAAAATATTCCTGTTTGTGAAGAGGATAAGGATAGTGCACTGCCGACATTATTCCATTCTGTTCAAGATAATCCTTCAGTCTGTCCCTCTCCTCGCAGAATATGGGCATCAGATGCCCGTTTGATGTCTCAAAATACCTTTCTCCCAAAAGTGTTATTTTCGGATTCTTTATCATTGTTCTGTATTTTTTAAGTATCTCTCTTCTTCTTTCATTCTTCCTTTTTATGCTCTTCATCTTTACAAGCAGTATCACTGCCTGAATATCATCAAGACGGGAATTTATGCCCTCTGTCTGCGCAGAGTAAATCTTCGTCTGACCGTAATTGCGCATCTTCAATATCTTTTCATACATTTTTTTATCGTCTGTCGCCACCATTCCTCCGTCTCCGAATCCTCCAAGATTCTTTGTCGGATAAAAAGAGTATGCTGAAAAAATTCCGAATCCTCCTGTGTGAATCTTTCCCGCAAAGGTTCCGATTGACTGCGAACAATCTTCCACGAGAGGTATATTCTTCTCATCGCATATAATTTTCAGCTCTTCTGCTCTCTCCGCCTGTCCGTAGAGATGCACTGCAAGAATGGCATCCATATTCCGCGAGTCCTCTCTGACTTTTTTTATATCCAGAAGGCCGCTGTCGTCAAGTGCGTCAAAGAGAATCATTTCGGCATCTGCCATCTTTATTGCCTGTCCGCACGGAAGCGGATTTGACGCGCAAAGCCCTATCCTCTTAAGATTCAAAGCCCTGAATGCAAGATAGAGGGCATCAGTCGCATTGCCCACTCCCACAGTATATTTTTTTCCTATGAAGCATGCAAATGATTCTTCAAATTCTTTGAGCCTATCTCCCAAAACATATCTTCCCTCTCTGATAAACTTGTCGATTTCAATTGAAATCTCATTCAGCTCTGCTGTGTCCCTGTTCAGACTGGAAATTGGAATCATAAATAATATCCTTTGAATTTGTTGTAATACTCAATTGTCTTTTTTATTCCTTCCTTAATTGAAACAGTATCCTTATGATTTAAAATCCTTTTCGCCAGAGTATTGTCTGTCTGGAAACTTCCGATGTCAATCTTTTTTATCTCGTCCGGAAAATCAATATTCAGAAGATTCACCTTCGGATTGTTCTCCCTAATTATTCCTGCAATCTCTTTTAAAGCCACCGGCGAATCGCTTCCCACATTTGCGGTTCCCCTGAAATCGGAGAGCATAGCATTGTGCATTGTTTCGCATAAATCCGTGATATAGAGCATATCCCTCTGCTGATTTCCGTCACCGTAAAGCTCTATGGGATTATTCGTAACGCATCTGTTTAGAAACCATCCTATGAATGAGAGTCTCTTGTCTTTTATGTGCATTCCGGGTCCGTAAATATTCGTCAGCCTCAAAATCACAGTATCCATAGAGAATATTCTGCTGTAGAGAGAATAGTATAATTCGCTCGTATATTTGTTTATACCGTTTGAGTCTACAGGATTTATAGGAGCATCCTCTTTGACTGGAAATTTATCCTGCTTTCCGTACACCTGTCTTGTGGAAGTGTATATCACCTTCTTTCCTGTAAACTGTTTTATGAAATCAATGAATTTAATCTGCTCTATTGTATTGTTCTCTATATCAAGAATCGGATTCTTCATTGAGTCTGTATGGCTTATTAAAGCGGCGCAATTGAATACGGCATCCGCTTTCTTCACCTCATTCTCATATTTTGAAATATTCCCTATAGTATCTTTGATTATTCTTATGTTGAGCTTATCAAGGGACGTTTTATGGAATGTATTGAATCCGCTCATTGAATTCTCGGAATCAATAACTGTAACATCATAGCCCTTTTGCTGGAGAAATTTCGACAGATTAAATCCGATAAACCCTTCTCCGCCTGCCACGAGAACAGAAGAAACTTTCTTTTTTTTGTTCATGTTTGCCTCTACTTTCTCCTTAAAATGAGAATGTACCAGAGTTTTATTACATGAAAGAATACAAAAAAGAGCCGTCTTAAATTGAAGAACTGGGAGGTTCCGAACTGACGCTCAAAATGATGAACCGGAGACTCTTTTATATTACGAGTCTTCATCTCGATTCTCTTCACCATTTCAACGCAGATTGTGCCTGATTTTGAATAGAACCTCTCATTTGAAAAGACGCTCTTCTTTATTATTCTGAAATCACAGTCAATATCCTTAAGTTTTATTCCGAAAAAAAACTTCATGAAGAGATTGTACAATCTCCCTATAATTATTCTGTAAAGCGGATCATTCCTCGTTATTTTATATCCATTTACCAGAACAGTCTCTTTCTCGATTTTTTCAATAAGACCTCCTATGTCTTTTACGCTGTATTGCCCATCCCCGTCAGTATAAAAAAAGTAATCGAATTTAGCGGCATTCATGCCGTCGAGAATCGTTTGACCGTAGCCCTTGTTCTTCTCATGAAATACAAGCACGAGTCTGTTGTTGCTCTCCTTTTCCTTCAAAAGAAGCTCGCGCGAATTATCCGTTGAATGGTCGTCAACCACTATCACTTCGTAATTTTTTAAGTATTTGTCCAATTCAAAGGATATATCCCTTATGAGATTTATTATGGTTCCGCTGTCATTGTAACAGGGAAACATTGCGCTGAGTTCAATATTATTTTTCAATTTCCTTCAATTTCCGCAGAAGCAGAGGGACCACTTCAAAGAGGTCTCCCACAATTCCGTAATCTGCTATCTGAAATATCGGAGCGTTTTCATCTTTATTCACTGCAATGATGACATCTGATGATTTCATTCCTGCTATGTGCTGAATCGCTCCTGATATTCCGAGAGCAACATAAATTTTGGGAGAGACAGTCTTTCCCGTCTGACCCACCTGATGCGAGAATGGAAGCCATCCATCGTCAATGACAGGGCGCGAGGCTCCGACAGCTCCATCAAGTGCCTCTGCGAGCTGATGCACGATTTTGAAATTTTCAGGCTGTTTAAGTCCTCTTCCGCCTGATACTATTATATCCGCATCGGATAGATTCACTGTCTGCGATTCATCCTTTTTGAATGATATGTATTTTGACCTTCTGTCAATATATTCGTCTTTTACTTCAAAATTCTCAACTTCTCCTTTGCGTGAAGCGTCAATCTCCGATTCCTTGAAAACTTTGTGTCGCACTGTCGACATCTGAGGCCTTGAATTCGGAGTCACTATTGTAGCCATTATTGAGCCGCCTGCCGCAGGGCGCGTCTGGAGAAGCTTCCCGTCCGCAGGGTCAATGTCAAGCTCCGTGCAGTCGGCAGTGAGCCCCGTCTTGAGTTTCGCCGCCACGCGCGGAAGAAGCGACCTTCCGAGAGTCGTTGAACCTGCAAGAACTATCTCCGGCTTGTATTTCAATATGATTTCAGAGAGCACATTTGCGTATGTAGTATCAATGAAATTCTCAAGATCCTTTGAGTCTGCGCATATCACCTTGTCAGCTCCCCTCTCAATAAGCTGTTTTGCATTTTCTTTGAGACTGCTTCCGAGTATGACTGCTATTACATTTGATTTGCGCTTTTTTGCAAGCTCTCTTCCTTTGTTCAGAAGTTCAAATGTCACTCCCTCAATGATTCCGCCTCTCCGTTCGGCAAATACCAAAACGGCTTTATAATCATTTATATTTTCATTCATAAATTTCTCCTTATATTATCGCCTTTTCCTTGAGTTTGGAAACAAGATTTCCCACATTTTCGCTTTGATTATCAGATTTGAAAATCATATTCTCCTTTGTGATTGTGGGAGAGAATGCCTTCACAACCCATGTGGGAGATCCTTTGAATCCGCATTTTTCCAGATCAATGTCGAGCGACTCAGCAGTCCATACGGGAATCTCTTCCTTCTTTGCCTTCATCTTGCCCCTCAAAGAGGGAAGACGCGGCTCATTCAATTCCTTTATGCATGTCAGAACACAGGGAAGCTCGCACTCAATCGTCTCGTATCCTGTCTCAATGGCTCTCTCTGCAATTATATTTTTTTCAGTTATATTCTCTATTTTTCTTATGAATGTTATCTGCGGTATGTCGAGAAGGGATGCGACTCCGGGACCCACCTGAGCCGTATCTCCGTCAATCGCCATCTTTCCGAAGAGAATCAAATCATACTGCCCTGTCTTTTTAATCGCCTCAGAGAGTATATAGCTTGTTGCGAGTGTGTCTGATGCGGCAAATGATTTGTCCGATACAAGTATTGCTTTGTCCACTCCCATTGAAATAACTTCTCTTAAAGCATTCTCAGCCTGTTTCGGGCCCATGCATATTGCAGTTATTGTCGTTCCTTCAAATTTCTCTTTTATTCTCAATGCCTCTTCAACAGCGTACAAATCAAAGGGATTCACTATGTTTTCAACATTCTCCCTGATTATGGTCTTTGTCTCCGGGTCAAATTTCATCTGACTTGTGTCAGGCACCTGCTTTACGCACACAATGATATTCATGCGAACTCCTTTTCTAATTTCTTTAAGGCGATAAGGGCGGCCTTCTTTTCACACTCTTTCTTTGTTCTGCCCTGAGCCTCAGAATAATATTTACCGTTTACGAATAATATGCATTTGAATAAATTCTCTCCCAATGCCTCTGTTGTGAATTCAGGAAGAACCTTGAAATGAAACAGGGATAGCTCCTGAAGCTGATTCTTTGCAAAGAACTCTTCAGATACGGAGTGGGAGTTTTTAATTATTATCTTAAACATTTTTTTTGCGTTTCTAATGCCGCTGTCAATATAGACTGCGGCGAGAAGAGATTCAATCACATCCTCTCTTATGGATGGAGGAATGTCCTCTTTGAATGATTTCCTGTCAAGAAGGACAATCTCGGATAGATTCAGTTTTGTGAACACGTGCGAGAGATTGTCCCTGTTTACTATGCTGGTGCGGAACTTTGACAGTTCGCCCTCATTAAATAATTTGAATTTCTTAAAACAATATTCTGAAGTGAAAAAGGATAGAAGCGAGTCTCCCAAAAACTCAAGTCTCTGATAAGAAACATCATTCTTAAATGACCTGTGGGACACCGCCTCTATCAGCAAATCCTTATTCTTGAAGTTTATCCCTGTTATTTTTTTAAACTTTGCAGAGACGCTGTTAGTGTCAATCATCAAATTTTGCAAACGCAAGTGTTACATTATGTCCGCCGAATCCGAATGAATTTGAAAGAGCAAGTTTAATATCTCTTTTAACAGCCGTATTCGGCGTGTAATTAAGGTCGCAGTCAGGATCGCTCTTCTCATAATTGATTGTCGGAGGCACAACAGAATTCTGAATTGCAAGAGATGTTGCTATTGCTTCTACTGCCGATGTTGCTCCAAGCATATGCCCGTGCATTGATTTTGTTGAAGAGATATTGATTTTGTATGCATATTCTTTTAGAAATTTTTTTATGGCAAGGGTCTCCATCTGGTCATTCAATTTGGTTGAAGTGCCGTGCGCATTTATGTAATCCACATCAGTGAGTTTTCTGCCGCTCTTCTTAAGAGCAATATCCATGCACTTTGCCGCGCTCTCTCCGGTTTCGTCAGGAGCTGTTATATGATATGCATCATCATTGTATCCGCATCCGACAAGCTCCGCTATTATAGCGGCGCCTCTCTTCTTTGCATGCTCTAAGCTTTCGAGTATGAGCACTCCTGCTCCCTCTGCTATAACAAATCCGTCCCTGTCCAGATCAAACGGGCGGGATGCCCTCTCCGGCTGGTCATTTCTCGTTGAAAGCGCTTGAAGAGCTATGAATCCCCCGACTGAAAGCGGAGTTATGGAGGCCTCCGCCCCTCCGCACATCATAATGTCCGCATTATCGAGAATTATCTGATTGTATGCATCTGCTATTGCGTGACCGCTTGAAGCGCAAGCAGAGACTATTGCAAAATTAGGTCCTTTGAAGCCGAATTTTATCGCCACCTGTCCGGAAGGAGAATTGATAATCATCATTGGAACAAAGAATGGGCTAATCCGCTCAGCGCCCTCATTTAAAAGGACTGTATGCTGTTTTTCCCATGTCTCCACTCCGCCGATTCCTGTCGCTATTATTGCTCCGTATCTGTCTTTGTTCGCTGTATCAAGATCAAGCTTGGCCATCCTGATTGCTTCATCTGCGGCTACAAGAGTGTACTGAACAACAGTGTCCATCCTTCTCGTCTCTTTTCTGTTTATCACAGGTTCGGGATTGAAATTCTTCACCTCTCCCGCAATTCTCGTGCGGAAGGATGATGCGTCAAATTTGGTTATATAGCCTATTCCGGATTTTCCCGCAAACAGGTTCTTTGTAAAATCCTCCATGTTGTTTCCTATGGAGGAGATCACGCCCATGCCGGTTATCACAACCCTCTTCATCAATACTCCTATTTTAAAAATAGCGGGGTGAAATCCGCTATTTATTTTGCCGTCTTTCCCTCTATATAAGTTGCGACATCTCCGACTGTCTTCAACTTTACATAATCTTCCTGAGGAATCTTGATCTCATACACTTTTTCAAGTTCATTCACGAGATCCATAAGATCGAGAGAATCTGCTCCCAAGTCCTGCATAATTGTCGCTGTCGGTGTAATCTTTGCTTCATCAAACTTGAGTTCCTGAACAAGCATCTTTTTGATTGTGTCGTAAACTTGAGACATTTCAAAACCTCCTTGGTTGGTTTACATTAACATTCCGCCATCACAGTGGATGACCTGCCCTGTTATATAATTTGCATCATCTGAAGACAAAAAGAAACATATCTTCGCTACATCCGCCACGTTTCCCATTCTTCCAAGAGGAATCAGTTTTGCATATTCCGCAATCACTTCAGAAGAAAGTTTTTTAGTCATCTCTGTCTCAATAAAGCCGGGTGCTATCGCATTGACTCTGACATTTCTTGAGCCGACTTCTTTTGCGAGTGACTTTGTGAATCCGATTATTCCGGCTTTGCTTGCGGCATAATTTGACTGCCCTTTATTGCCCATTATCCCTATGACTGACGAAATATTTATTATCGCCCCAGAGCGTCTTTTTATCATGTATTTGACTGCGGCTTTCGAACAATTGAATGTGCCTTTCAGGTTGACTGAAATCACTCTGTCCCACTCATCCTCAGTCATGCTTATAAGAAGGTTGTCCTTTGTTATTCCGGCATTGTTTATCAGAACATCCAAGGATTCATGCTTCTTTATTATATTGTCAATTCCGGCTGAGACCTGTCCCATGTCGGATACATTTATCTTTTCAAAATCGCATTCCACATTCAGTTTTTTTATCTCTTCTATGACAGCATCCTTTCCTTCGTCAAAGACATCCCATATTATCACATTGTATCCGCGCTTTGCATATTCAACAGCTATTGCATTTCCGATCCCCCTTAAAGCGCCTGTTATAAGTACATTTTTCTTTTCCATTTTTTCTCCTTAGAATGAAATATCTTCTGACTTTTCGACTGATATCACATCAAACTGATCGCTCGTCTTTTTCGCCATTCCGCTTAAGACCTTTGACGGACCGACCTCAGCGAGATTCTTATGCCCGTCATTAAGCATAAGCTTCATTATTTGAGTCCATCTGACAGGGCTCACTATCTGCATTTTCAGGAGTTCTTTTATCTTATCGGCATCTCTCTGATAATCCGCAGTCACATTCATTATTACGGGAATCTTCGGATTATTGAAAGTAAACTTGTCTATGAATGAAGAAAATTCTTCGTAAGCATAATTCATCAGAGGAGAATGAAATGCTCCCGAGACATTAAGCTTCAGAACCCTTTTTGCACCCATTTCGCCGAATTTTTTGACTGCATTGTCTATTCCTTCGACAGTCCCCGATATAACCGTCTGCCCGTCTCCATTATAATTCGCAACAACAATGCCTTCAATCTCCTTGACTGCCTCTTCGATTTTTTCAACATCCATTCCTATCACTGCGGCCATAGCGCCCTTTGCCTTCTCTCCGGCTTCGCTCATCAGCTCGCCTCTTCTTCTGACAAGCTTTACTGCTGTTTCAAAATCAAAGACATCAGCGCTTAAAAGCGCGGTGTACTCTCCCAGAGAATGTCCGCATGCCGCTATCGGCTCGATTTTATTTTTAATGAGAGTGTATGCCGAATATGAGTGGAGAAGTATTGCTACCTGAGCATTCCTGCTCTCAGTGAGCCTTGAGTCAGGTCCGTTGAACATTATATCTGCGATATCGTCATTTATTATTATGCTTACTGTATCAAAAAGATTCTTTATCTCGGCATTGCTCTGATACAAATCCCGGCACATGCCCACATACTGTGCTCCCTGACCGGGAAACATCAATATGCGCTTCACATTACCACCTGATTACTGCGGCGCCCCATGAGAAGCCTGCTCCGAATGCATCTATCAGAATTATATCGCCCTTTTTAAGCATTCCCTTTCTGTTCATCTCGTCAAGAGCAGTGGGAATTGTCCCTGCAGAAGTGTTGGCAGTTCTATCAATATTTACAAAGACCTTCTCCATAGGCACATTTACAAATTTCGCGGTTGTCTCTATTATTCTTATGTTCGCCTGATGGGGAATAAAATATGTTATGTCTTCACCAGTCATTCCAGCCATTTCAAGCGCCCTCTTCGCCGCCTCAGCCATTGCGTTCACTGCATGTTTGTAAACTTCATTTCCCTCCATGTGAATAGTGTGGAGTTTGTTTTTGACGCTCTCTTCAGTCGCAGGTATGCGCGATCCGCCCGCTGGCTGATAAAGAAGATTTGACATGTTTCCGTCTCCTCCAAGGTAAATGGAGACTATTCCCGAATCGTCATTTGACTCTTCGACAACTGCCGCTCCGACACCGTCTCCGAAGAGAACGCATGTCGCCCTATCTTCCCAGTTTGTAACTTTTGAGAGTGTCTCTCCTCCGAGAACAAGGATTCTCTTGTGAGAACCGTTGTTTATGAATCCCTGCGCAATCGCAAGTCCGTAAATGAATCCGGAGCATGCGGCTGAAATGTCAAATGCAGGCACTCCGGCAAGGCCCAATGCCTTCTGCACATAAATTGCAGTGGAAGGAAAGAGTGTGTCGGGAGTTACTGTTCCGAATATTATGCAGTCAATTGTATTCTTGTCTATTTTTGCGTTTTCAATAGCCCTCTTCGCCGCTTCAAGTCCGAGGTCGCTTGTCGCTTGATTATCCGCCGCAATGTGCCGCTCCTTTATCCCAGACCTCTTTGTAATCCATTCATCTGTTGTATCAACCATCTTCTCAAGGTCCTTGTTCGTCAGAATCTTTTCGGGGAGATAAGAACCTGTTCCGATAATTTTAATCTGTTTCACTTCCGCTCCTTTTTTCAAAAATGGTTTTCAGCTCATTTATGAAATTATGCTCTACAAGTTTTTTTGCATTGAGTATTCCGCTCTTTACTGCATTCGGATTTGATTTCCCGTGCCCTATCAGGACAACTCCGTCAATTCCGAGAAGCGGAGCTCCGCCTATCTCGTCATAAGAGATTTTTTTAAGCATCTTCTTTATTGCAAATAAAAAGAATGGTATTCCCAGTATTCCCGGGATTGAGAGTATCACTCCGATAATTGCGAAAGGAAGAGGTTTTACAGATGTCTTGAAATTATCTTTCAGCCAATGAACCATTCCCTCCGCGAATTTCAGAATTATGTTGCCTGTGAATCCGTCAGTCACTATCACATCCACTTTGTCTTTGAAATAATCATCCCCTTCAATGTTGCCGTAAAAATTAATATCCTTATCCTGCTTTATCAGGTCAAATGCCCTCTGATAAACAACAGAACCCTTTGAATTCTCCTCTCCGTTTGACAGAAGACCCACAACAGGCTTATCCATATTCTTCATTATCTTCATATACTCGTGCCCGAGAAGAGCAAATTGATAAAGATTCTCAGATTTTGAGTCGGGAGTCGCGCCTATATCAAGGACAAGAGGATGCTTTCCTATGGGGAAAATCGATCCGAGGGCAGGCCTGTTGATTCCTCTGAGGCGACCCAGCTTGAACAGGGAGAACGCAAGAATAACTCCTGTGTTTCCCGGAGAAAAAAATGCGTCCGCCTCTTTGGATTTTACAAGGTCCAGCCCCTTTGCTATAGACGACTCGGGCTTCTCTTGAAGCGCCTTTGTCGGAGAGTCGCCCATTCCCACATTATTTTCGGCATTTACAATTTCGATTTTGCAGTTAAACTGCATCTTCTTTTTAGAGATATATTGTTCAATCTCCGACTTTACTCCTGTGAGTATTATCGTGTCATTTGAGGTGAAATATCTTGACGCCAAAAGAGCGCCTTCCAAGTTGACAGAGAGACCTATGTCTCCGCCCATAGCGTCAAGCACTATTTTCAATTATACCTCTTTTTTAATTGTTATATATTCCTTTCCGTTATAATATCCGCATGTCGGGCATATGCTATGGCTTCTCATCATAGCTCCGCAATGTGAGCAGAGAGTCAATGCAGGTTTGAAGAGCTTCCAATGAGTTCTTCTCTTTCTTCCTCTTGCCCGTGAATGTCTCCGTTTTGGTACTGCCATTTATTCCTCCTGTTTTTTACAGTTGCACGCACCCTGATTCAGATTCTTTCCGCACTTTTCACAAAGCCCTTTGCATGTTCTTTTGCAAAGATTCTTCATCGGCACGGATGTAAGTACTATATCTCTTACAAAATCAGTGATGTCGCAGGTAAGGTCATTGAAAGGGATTATATCCAGTTCATCGCCTTCGAAATCCTTTTTGAGGATGAAATGAACATCCTCTTCAAAGGGCCTGCTGAAATCTTCAAGGCACCTATCGCAAGCCATTGTTATATTATAGTACAATTTCCCTTTGAAATCATACTGTTTGTTCCTCATTGCATTAACTTCAAAGATCGCCTTTATACGTATAGATTCATCGCCGCCATCTCCAAGTTCACTCGGAGTGAGTTCCCACTCATACTCCTGTTTCGAAACTTTGTCAAGAGCAGTCAGCTGCAGAATAATCATAGTGCATAATTATATATATAAGGTAATTATTGTCAAGTATTAAATTGCCCCGAATTGGAATGCCAGATTGTACAATATTATGTAAAGTTGGTGCAGAATTTATCATCTTTATTCGTTCCGTTTACAGTCTGACGATTAAAAGATGGTAATTCTCTGAATAAATAACCTTTCTTTAAAATAATCTTCTAAAACTGACTGTGCACGGCACAAAGACACCGTGTGCCGTGCGCCGTGGGCAAAACAAAATCAAAGAGTTAATAGTTTATAGTTGATAGTTAATAGTTCAGAGGAGGGGAGACACAAAAAAACAAAAGAGTGAATAGATGTAAGGAGATTCCCACGCTCAGAAGTAAGTGGGTAAAGCATGGCGCTCGGAATGACAGACTTTGTATGCTGGTTAACTGGTACGCTCGTGAGCTGGTGAGCAAAACGCCATGTGCCTTGCGCCATGTGCAAGAATAAATACATACAATCAACACAAACCACAGTTGATTTGATTCTGGCGGGCGGACACA
>DCUY01000121.1 GCA_002327905.1 Caldifarciminota bacterium UBA2202
TATTAACTGTTTGATTTTGTTTTGCGCACGGCACACGGCTCATGGCACATGGCGTCTTTGTCTCGCTCATGGCACAAGGCTCACGGCTCGTGGCGTCTTTTTATCTCGTGGCACGAGGGCACAGCGTCGGCTCGCAACCCGTAATTTCTTTTACCTTTTACCTGATACCTGTCACCTATCCCCTCCTGCCACTTGACTATTATTTATTTATTCATACAATATATAAGTCATCTTTAAATTATAGGAGGACTTTATGCATAAAAAATTGTTCATACCGGGTCCTACGGAAGTCGTCAAAGAGGTGCTCGATGCAATGGCATCTGAGATGATAGGACACAGGATGAAGGAGTTTTCAGAGCTTTACAATGCAGTAGAGCCGAAGCTACAGCAGGCGCTTTATACAAAGAACAGAGTTCTTATGTTTACATCATCCGCAACAGGATGCATGGAAGCAACTGTGAGAAACTTTTCCAAGAAGAAGATTTTATCAGGCATGTGCGGAGCCTTTTCCGACAGGTGGTATGACATTGCAGTGGGAAACGGCAAAGCGACAGATCCATTAAAAGTTGAATGGGGAATGGCAATAAAACCTGAGATGGTTGATGAAAAGCTCAAGACCGGACAGTATGATGTCTTCACTCTCGTTCATAATGAGACATCAACAGGTGTAAAGAATCCTATCGAAGAGATTGCGCAGGTAATGAAAAAATATCCTGATGTGATATTCGCAGTTGATGCGGTATCATCTCTCACGGGATACAAAATTGATGTTGACGCATTGGGAATTGACATCATTCTTGCAGGCGTGCAGAAATGCTTCGCTCTTCCTCCCGGACTCGCAATTATGTCTGTCTCTCCTAAGGCGATTGAGAGAGCAAAGACAGTCGAGAACAGAGGATTCTATTTTGATGTCATAGACATGCTTAAATACGATGAGAAGGGGCAGACCCCGTCGACTCCTTCAATATCACACATCTATGCATTGAATGTGCAGATGGACAGAATGCTGAAAGAGGGAATGGAGAACAGATTCGCGCGCCACAAGAAGATGGCTGACATGGTCTTTGACTGGGCAAAATCAAAGGGCATCGAGCTGTTCCCTGAAAAGGGCTACGAATCATGGACAGTTGTCACTATGAAGAACAACAAGAACTTCAATATCGGGGACCTTAATAAAGAACTCGGGAAGAGAGGAAAAACAATCTCAAACGGATACGGCAAATTGAAAGATGTTACATTCAGAATAGCCGCAATGGGCGATTTGATGCCTGCGGATATTCATGAATTGCTTAATGATATTAATGACATCCTAAAAATTTAGGAGGTTTTATGAAAGTTTTAGTTAGCGATAAAGTCGCGGACAGCGCTGTCGAACAGATGCGTTCTCAGGGGCATAATGTTACGGTAAAGACAGGAATGACGCCTGAGGAGCTTGAAAAATTTATAGGAGATTTCGAATGCATCATAGTGAGAAGCGCGACAAAAGTAAAAAAGAACATCATTGATGCAGGAAAAAATTTGAAACTCGTCATTAGAGGCGGAGTCGGAGTTGATAACATTGATGTAGAGTATGCAAAGAGCAAAAAGATTGAAGTGAAGAATACGCCTGCGGCTTCAAGCGAATCTGTCGCTGAGCTTGCAATATCGCACATGCTCTCCCTTGCAAGAGCCCTTCCCATTGCAGACAAGTCAATGAAGGAGGGAAAGTGGGAGAAGAAAAAGTTCGAAGGCACAGAACTCTACAAAAAGACTCTCGGCATTATAGGTCTCGGAAGAATAGGCAGAGAGGCGGCACGCATAGGATTTTACGGATTTTCAATGAATGTTTTGGGATATGATCCTTTTGTCAAAGAGGTCTCCGAACCTCCAGTGAAGGTTGTATCTCTTGAAACAATTCTTAAAGAATCCGATTACATCACACTTCATCTTCCTTTGACTCCTGAATCAAAGCACATGATATCTTCAGCCCAGTTCAAAATGATGAAGAAGAGCGCGTTTTTGGTCTCCTGCGCAAGAGGCGGAATAGTCGATGAAGTTGCTCTTATTGATGCATTAAAAAATAATGTCATTAAGGGAGCGGCTCTTGATGTATTTGAAACGGAACCGCCTGCAAGATCCGAGCTCTTTGATCTTGAAAATTTCCTTTCTACTCCTCATGTGGGAGCGCAGACTCTTGAAGCTCAGGAGAGAGTGGCTGATGAAATAGTTAAAATCATGGCGGAGTACAAATAGACTCTTTCTATGAAATCTGACATCTTCGGATTTCTTATCGGAAAATTTCTGAAGCAGAGAATCATTGATTCTCTGCTTCTTTTTTTATCATGCTCATTTCTGCTCTCAACCATATTCTCCTTCTTATACAATTATCTACTGCCTCATGCATGGATTCTCTTGTCTGCAATCTTTCTCTTATTCCTGTATTTTACGGTTAAAATTTCTATTCTTGCTTCAAAAAGGCAATATCAGATTGAGATTCTCAATGCTTATAATCCTCATCTGAGGAATATCATTATTGCGGCATACGAATGTGAATCAAAAAAAGTAAAAAACAGTATTGAAAAAGAATTGATTGAAGAATTCGAACATACTGACAAGAATCTTTTCAAATTTTATTCTTCAATAAAAAGGAATAGAAATATTCGGATTTTGTTTATATCAATGATTCTGTTTTTTCTAGTCCTGCTTTTATTCCCTCTGCATTTCTCAAATATGCTCTCTTTGACTGAAAAATCGGCAGTGATTGAACCTTTTGAAGGAAGTGTAAAAGCTACAGGATACAATCTGGGAACAATAGCGGGGAGCATTAAAATTGAATACAAAGGCAGAGTCTGCAAATTCCGCAGTGATTTCGATTATAATGACAGCGCGTTCCTATTCTTCTCAGGACCGGCAGTGAAGAGCAATGTTCTTTTATACGGAAAATTGATTCCTGAAAAATATGATTCGATTATTATAGCTATAGTTCCCAGCAGGTATCAGAAATTACAGCCATTCACGGAAAAAATACTGAATATTTTTGTTCCTGAATACTCCAAAATAACAGGAGCTGTATTTAAGAACGGGAAGGCAGATACATTTTTTGAAAACAACAAAATTGAAAATAATGAAATTAAGCGGATAATGAACAAATACTCTGATTCAGTCTCTGTAAATGTAATAAAGGATGATTCGCCTGCAGTAAAAATGATTATTGAAGAGAGTGATTTAAAAAATAAGGAGATGATTCTTATACCCTGCGCATACATTGATGATTATGAAGTTGAAAGCGTGGGGATAGTGTTAAAGACTGAAATAGAATCTCTCAATCTCTCATTTTTAAAGGCGTCCGACTCTCTGACATGGTTCGAAATCAACCTTGGGCAGATAAACGGAAATGCGGGGAGCATAAAGGCATTTGCAAAAGACAATAATCCGTTCAGAAGGCAGGTGAGTTACTCGCAGGAGATTTATTTCAATAAAAAACTTGACATTATGGAGATGCTCTCCGAAATTGATACGAATGAAGCATTTTCGAATTTCAGCGAAGTTTCGGAGAATATAATGAATGAGCTGAATGATAGAAAGCTCGAGCTTCAAAGAGAGAGCGCGGAAAATACAATGAAGAATTATCAGGAGAATCTTGAGCAGATAAAGGAGGCGATGAGCGAGCTTGAGAGAAATCTGCAGAGGACTTCCGAAAATAATCTGCCTGACGAATTGATGAAGCAGATGTTTGAAATCAAAAAAGAGATAGAGAAGATTGACGAGGGACTTTTATCCAAATTGATGGAGAAGGCGAAGAGTATGAACAATGCTTCCCTGAATAAAGAGAAAATGGCTGAGATTTTGAAGAAGGATTCAAAAGAGATTGAAGATGCTTTGAAACAGCTGGAGAAGATGCTTGAAATGCTGAACAAATTAAGCGAGATGGAGGGATTTAAGGAAAAGCTTGAGCAGATTTCGCAACTGCAGGATTCTGTCATGACAGGAGATGCAGGAATAGAGCAGAAAACCGTGACCAAGGAGATAAGCGATGAGATTGAAAGGAACAAAGATTCAGAGAATCTGAAAGAATGGTCGGATGACATGGACTCCTTAAAATCAATGTCCAAAGAGGCGGAGAAAGAAAAAAAGAAATCCGAAGAGGTGAAGAAGAAGCTTGATCAGCTAAAAGAAGATGTTCTGAAAAAAATGAACAGCATGAGCAATAATCTGCAATATGACAAGAATCAGGTTATTCTGACTCTCCTTTCTTTGAATGAAATGATGACTGATAAAAATGAAGTTCTCTCCGTTTACATATCACTGCTTGATTTTACGGGAGCTAAGAATGATTCGAAAAGTCCGATATTCCTGCTTCTGCAGAGAGGAATAAATATGGCTGAGGATAAAAATACGACTCTTAAAGATATGGCAGACTATAATTATTCCCTAATATCATTTCTTTTGAAAAAAAATCCGGCAACAGGGAGCGGAATGTCAATGGAGCAGATGATGGAGAATCTATCATCAATAAGTGAAGAACAGAAAATGCTTTCACAGACATTGTGGGAAATGTTTAATCAGCAGAGTATGAATGGCGAAATGATGCGGGAGATAGGAAAGTATCAGAGTGAAATATCCAAAAAACTTAAAGAACTCGGAGAGAAAGGACCTGATGGCTCAGGACTCAAGGAACTCAGCGATTCTCTTGCAGATGTGGCGGAGAAGATAAAAAACGGCGAAATAAATGAGGATGTTTTAAAGAAACAGGAGAGGACTCTGAATAAAATGCTGAAACTGACAAAATCCTTATATAAGCAGGGTATAAATGAAAAGAGAGAGAGCAAACCGGGAAAGGACTATAATGATACTATAAAAAGAGTGATGCCTGAGGATTTTGGATTTAAGAAGAGCGGTATGGAGAAGATGATGATGGAATTTTTAAAAGAGTATAGAGACGAAAAAAACAGGTATTATATTAAAAAATATTATATGGAGCTGTTGAAGTGACTAAGAAACTTACGGTTCTTTTTATAATTATATTTTCATTCATTTGTTGCTTCAGTGAAGCTTTGAGCATTGACTCGTCAGCAGTAAAACTGCAGGAGAACTTCTATAGGATGAAGAAAAATGACATTTCCTCTCTGGACAAAGTTCTCAGTGATGCGTCAAAGAATACTTCTCTGACGCATGATATAGAGAGTCTTGCCTTTTACAATATTGATTTTGATTTCTCGAAGTATATGAAAAAGAGCTCTCTCTATAAAGAATATCTTGATTTGAGAGAGGCGATTGAAAGTGAGAGCTTTGACAGCAAAAATAAGGATTTGTTTTCATTGCAGGCATTGATTTTATCAAGAAGATTTGATGAATACAGAGATTTAAAGAAGAGCATCCAAAACTCAAAGGAGATTGATTACCTTGATATGCTGTGCGCTCTCTTTTCCTCGGATTTTGAAGAGTATCAAAAGATTTTATCATTTTACCTTTCAAAGTATAAAAATGATGCCAAGAGGCCTATTTTGGTGAGATATTATCTTATGACTTCATACATTTCGGATGGAGAGATATTTCTTCAGCATTTCAAGGGGAAGAATGACAGAACCAGATTATTGGCATCGATTATAGCTAAAGAGACTCCCCTTATGTATGAATTGCATTTGTCTGAGGGTGATTTGAAGAGCTCAGCAGATATTAAGAAATCCGCAGAGAAAAATGCATCCTATTCAGCCGAGATCCTTCTCATAGATTATTATTATGGGATTCTAAGGAAGGATGAGATAAATGATTTTGTGATGAATCATACTAAATTCCCATTAAACCAATTTTTGATGGAGCTCAAATGATTCTTATTTTAATTCTTATTCTCTCTTTTAATCTTTCTGCAGATGTCTTTATTCCGATGGATGAATCGCAGAATGACCACTTGAAAGCATACGGAGTAGTTTACAGAATGCTTGAAAAAGGGTGCAAGTGCCATTGGCTTCTAAATTATATGGGCGGGAGCTTCATCATTGAAAGTGATGAAGATGCTCTAAAAGAGTGTGCGCTGAATATTGTGACTGCAAATATAATATCCCAGAGCCAGAGGGATGCAATTATTCAAAAAATAACGGATGACGGAAAAAAAGATATTGTTCTTGAAAAGGCGCCGAAAATAGCAGTCTATTCTCCTCCCGGGAAGGAGCCGTGGGATGACGCAGTCACTCTTGTGCTTGATTATACAGGGATTCCGTATGAAATTATTTATGACAAAGAAATTTTGAGCGGGAAAATATATGATTATGAGTGGCTTCATCTGCACCATGAGGATTTCACAGGACAATTTGACAGATTCTATCTAAATTCAATGAATCAGGAATGGCTGTTAAGCATGATAAGTTTTCAAAAAGAGCAGGCATGGGAATTAGGGTATAAAAAATATTGGATGGTTAAAAGAGATGCCGCAAAAGAGATTTCAAATTATGTAAAGCGCGGCGGATTCCTATTCTCAATGTGTTCAGGCACAAATACGATAGATGACGCAATTGCCCTTTCACAGCAGGATATAATACCGTCTGTTCTCGACGGTGACGGAACTGCGGAGCCGAAGCTTGATTACACAAATACATTCGCATTCACAGGGTTTTCAATGAATGATCGGCTCACAATAGATATTGATGACATAAATTACGAACCGGAGAACAAACTCTATTGGGAATTTGAACAATTCACTTTAAATAAATTCGCTCCTCAGACTGACCCTGTAGAAGCAATGCTCACACAGAATCACACGCAGAAAGTGAATGAATATCTCGGGCGCACCACGACTTTTAGAAAGGACAAACTGAAAAGCAATGTAATTATTCTCGCTGACGCTTTTGACAATAAATATGCAAAATACATTCATGGAATATATGGTGAGGGATTCTTCACATTTCTTGCGGGACATGACCCTGAAGATTTCGTACACTATGTTAATGATCCTCCGACAGACCTGAAGTTTCACAAACATTCTCCCGGATACCGCCTGATACTGAACAATGTTCTCTTTCCGGCATCTCAGGAGAAGAAGAAAAAGACATAGGTTGTCAATTCTTGTGAGTTCGGATTATATCCCTACTTGTATCCCGTTCCGAGTATCGTTTACAGTCGGATGATTAAAAGACACAAAGGCTCTGAATAAATAACTTGTCTTTACAACAATCTACTAAAATTGACTTTGCCCAGCACAAAGACGCCGTGTGCCGTGAGCAAAACAAGGACGCCATGAGCCTTGTGCCATATGCCTTGAGCTACGAGCAAAAGAAAATCAAGAGTACACTGGTGGGCTAGTAAAAAGAGAAAAGCTGCGAACCTTGAGCCATGGGCAAGACAAAGAGGCCGTGCGCTTTGCGCCGTGTGCAAAATCAAATACATTTAATTAACACAATACGGCATTTGATTAAATTGCTTAACTTTAAAATCAGATTTTCAAACTGACCGTGCCCAGCACTGTCATCCTGAACTATGCGTTGGTTATTTCTATAGTGAAGGATCTATCAATTTGAAAATCTGTAATCAAGTAAAACCTTATTGATGCACGAAAGCCAAAGCGAATGAGGACATCATCACAAGGCAACACATCATGTG
>DCUY01000021.1 GCA_002327905.1 Caldifarciminota bacterium UBA2202
TCAAATGCTGTATTATTGTTAATTGAATGTATTTGATTTTACTCTTGCATTTTAACCATAAACTATTAACTATAAACTATTAACTGTTTTCTGCTCATGGCACAAGGCGCATGGCACAAGGCACACGGCGTCCTCTTCCCCCAACTATCAACTATAAACTATTAACTCTTTTTTTTTGCTCACGGCGATTTCAATACTAAAGAAGAGACAATTCATATTATATCATAAGCCCACAACTTCATGCAATTGCAGGTTTGAGTTCTGTGATTTTTGGAAGAATGAAAATACTGTTGATTCAGTTTCAACTGAAAAGATAATTGAAATATTCAAAGAGGGATGGAAAAAGGGTTTGACCACATACTCATTGTGGGGCGGAGAACCTTTAATGGTGCCTGACAATGAAGGCATAATATTCTCTCCTGAGGAGAAGTATGCAGTATTTTCAAATCTGATTCTTCTTAAAAAGAGAGGATACCCTGTAAATAATTCAGTTGAAGCATTGAAGATTATGAGAGACGGGAGCGCCCATGTGTGCAATATGGCGAGGAATGCGATTCACCTTGACAGTTTCGGAAATCTGACTCCGTGCGAACCGAGATTCGTCGCTGATATGGAGGGATACGGCAATATATTAAAAGATGGACTGTCAAGAATTCATGATAAAAACATTTATGATGAGAATATAAAGAGGCTGTCATCATGCGATAAATGCCTCTTTCCGTGCATAGCTGAAAGCTCAAATAATATCTATTACAGAGGTGTGAGGAGATTCGCGGATTTCATAACAAACAAAGACAGATAAAGTCTTTTTAAGTATTCAAAATATCATATAATAGCAACAGATTCATTTAATCTATTGACATATTAAAAATTTAAGTTTAATATAAATTCTTTAATTATAAACTATAAAAGGAGTTAGCATGACTCTTGAAGAAAAATTATTACATTTAAAAAAGAGAAGGGAATCTGCTGAAAAGGGCGGCGGTGATGAACGAGTAAAAAAACAGCATGAGAAGGGCAAACTCACTGCGCGCGAAAGAATTCATCTTCTTCTTGATGAAGGTTCCTTTGAGGAATTTGATGCATTTGTGGAGCACAGATGCACAAATTTCGGAATTGAAAAGACAAAGTTTCCTTCGGACGGAGTGGTTACTGGGTATGGCACAATAGAGGGAAGACCGTCATTTGTCTTTTCACAGGATTTCACAATATTCGGCGGCTCTCTCTCTGAGACTTATGCTGAAAAAATCTGCAAGATAATGGACATGGCGGCAAAGAACGGAGTTCCTGTTATAGGGCTTAATGACTCCGGAGGAGCAAGAATTCAAGAGGGTATAGAATCCCTTGCGGGATATGCTGATATTTTCCTGAGAAATGTTATGTATTCCGGTGTTGTTCCGCAGATATCGGCAATTATGGGACCTTGCGCAGGCGGAGCTGTCTATTCACCTGCCATAACGGATTTCATATTCATGGTGAAGAAGACATCATATATGTTTCTCACAGGACCGAAAGTAGTAAAGACAGTTACGCATGAGGATGTCACTGATGAAGAGCTCGGCGGAGCATCAATACATTCGACAAAATCAGGAGTCGCCTCTTTTGTTAATGACAATGATGAAGAGACATTGAAACAGATTAGAAGACTATTCTCTTTCATTCCTCTAAACAACAGAGAGAATCCTCCTGTAATTGAAAATAATGATCCGGTAAACAGAATGGAAATTGGTCTAAATACGATAGTGCCCGATGATCCGAATAAACCGTATGATGTAAAGAAAGTGATAAATCTGCTCATTGACAATAATGATTTTATGGAGATTCAGCCTAATTTTGCATCAAACATAGTCATAGGATTTGCAAGATTCAACGGCAGGGCAGTGGGAATCGTGGCAAATCAGCCGAAATCTCTTGCAGGAGTTTTGGACATCAATGCCTCAGAAAAGGGAGCAAGATTCGTAAGATTCTGCGATTCATTCAATATTCCGATAGTGACTCTTGAGGATGTGCCGGGATTTTTGCCGGGAACACAGCAGGAATACGGCGGAATAATAAAGAGCGGAGCAAAGCTCCTTTATGCTTATGCTGAAGCAACAGTGCCGAAAATCACGATTGTAATGAGAAAGGCGTACGGCGGAGCATACTGTGTAATGTCTTCAAAACATATTCGCGGAGACATTAATTACGCATGGCCTACTGCAGAGATAGCAGTGATGGGTCCAAAAGGCGCAGTTGAAGTCATATTCGCGCGTGAAATTATGAAGTCTGAAAATCCTGAGGAGGCAGAAGCAAAATTTGAAAACGATTACAGAGAAAAATTTGCAAATCCGTACTCTGCCGCAATAAGAGGGTACATAGAAGATGTGATAGAGCCGAAAACAACAAGATTCCGAATAATAAGGGCTCTTGAACTGTGCAAGAACAAGATGGATTCGAATCCTGTAAGAAAGCACGGCAACATTCCTTTGTGAGGCTCAGATGAAGAAAACTTTATTGATTCTGATGATTTTGCTTTCTTCCTTTTTTCTGTTTGCTCAGTCAATGATTGATTCAATGCAGGTTGATTCATCTGCAGTGAAATCAGACACATCATCAATGAAAGAGCCTTCAACAGCAGTGAATGGTGTAAAGCTGACAATAAATTCCAAAGAGACTAAGAATGTGAGTCCGATAACCCTGACAATTCTTGGAATGCTTACGGTTTTTGCAGGTCTTCTGATAATGCAGCTTTTTATCAATATACTCAAACTCATTCTTAATCCGCCTCCTAAAAAGAAAGAGGTGACAAAGGAAGAGGAAGTAAACAAAGGATTGATGGCAAATGTCGAACTTACCGAAGATGAAACGGTTGCTACAATAACTGCAGTAATGATGGAATCAAAGCTTCATCATTCAATATCGCATGAAAAACTTACATTGAAATGGCAGGATAAGGATCCTCACTGGATTTCAACAAGGAGAAACTAATGGGAGAATATATATTCACGATCAATGGCAAAGATTACAAAGTCAATGTCAATACAATAGACCAGACTGCCGCAAATGTCGAAATAAATGGAAAGACATTCGTTGTAAACATGAAGCAAGTCGGGGCAGTTCCTGAAAAGAAGGATGCAAAAAAAGTCCAGCAGGCGCCTGTTCAAGAGGCAAAGAGAGTTGAAAGCGGCTCAGTAAAAAAGATTTTTGCTCCTCTTCCGGGAGTAGTTTTAAATGTGATGGTAAAAGAAGGTCAGGAAATAAAGGAAGGACAGGATGTGATGATAATGGAAGCAATGAAAATGGAGAATTCCATTCACTCTCCCTATACAGGCAAAATCGTCAAAGTGAACGTTAAAAGAGATGACACAGTATCTGAAGGGGATGTGCTAATAGAGATAGGAGACTGAAATGTTTGAATTAATGAAAACATTTTACTCTTATACGGGATTCGCAAATTTTGATTACAGATATCTGATAATGATAGCAGTGGCAATGTTCTTCATATATCTTGCAATTGCAAAAGAGTACGAACCTTTGCTCCTCCTTCCTATAGGATTCGGAATTCTTATAGGAAATATCCCTATGCTTATAGGATTGAAAGTGGGCATATACGAACCCGGGTCAGTTCTGAATTACCTTTACTTCGGAGTGATTAACGGTTTGTATCCTCCATTGATATTTTTGGGAATAGGAGCAATGACTGATTTTTCAACCATACTTTCGAATCCTAAAACGATTCTTCTTGGAGCGGCGGCTCAACTTGGCATATTTGCGACATTCATAGGAGCATATTATCTCGGATTTACTCCTGCAGAAGCAGGTTCAATAGCAATAATCGGAGGAGCTGACGGACCTACAGCAATATTTCTTACATCCAAGCTTGCGCCTCACCTTATAGGACCCATAGCAATCGCGGCATATTCATACATGGCATTGGTTCCTGTGATTCAACCTCCAATAATGAATTTAATGACAACAAAAAAAGAGCGTTTGATAAGAATGAAGAAACCGAGGACAGTGAAGAAAATTGAGAAAATATTATTTCCTTTGTTTGCTTTTACAGTCTCCGCATTCATCACACCTGCCGCCATACCACTCTTGGGAATGCTTTTTATGGGCAATTTATTGAAAGAGAGCGGTGTTACAAACCGACTTGCAAAGACAGCTTCAAATTCACTTATAGATATATGCACAATAATGATAGGAATCACTGTTGGTGCATCAACACAGGCAAATGTATTTTTAAAATGGTCTTCAATAAAGATATTTATTCTCGGATGCCTTGCATTTTCATTTTCAACATTTGGAGGAGTTCTTTTTGCAAAGATAATGAACCTCTTCCTGAAAACCGAAGACAAAATAAATCCTCTTATAGGTTCCGCAGGAGTCTCTGCAGTTCCTGATTCTGCAAGAGTCTCTGAAATGGTTGGCAGGCAGAATGACCCGAATAACCACCTTTTAATGCACGCAATGGGTCCGAATGTCGCCGGAGTCATAGGTTCAGCAATAGCCGCAGGAATTCTGCTCTCATTCTTCGGATAAAATAAGTATTGGAAAAATACAAAAGGCGGCTTATGCCGCCTTTTTTGATTTAATGTCGTTTCATATTTAATTTTAAATATTAAATATTTAATATTAAATATTTATCCTTAAAAATTGCAGTGAATCATTCTTAGATTTAATTTGAATCAAATTGACAAAAACATGTAATACGCTGATAGAGCGATAATGCACTGCTTTGTCAAATGACGAAAAAATAGTATTGACTTAAAGCGGTATGGTTTTATGATAAAAAAATTGGTAATAATTAAAAAGGAGAATAAAATGAAAAGAAGGTTGGATTGGATTTATGGAAATGGGGAGGCGAAGACGCACCGTGAGCATTGTGCCGTGCGCCGTATGCCCGCGCGAGACAAAGACGCCTTGTGCCGTGTGCCTTGCGCCTTGTGCTTAGAGAAGATAAAAGATATAAGAA
>DCUY01000079.1 GCA_002327905.1 Caldifarciminota bacterium UBA2202
CGAGGCCTGCCTGCTATTATTTTATGAATTATTATATCTTCAACTGATGCAAATTTAACTTTGTAACCGTCAACAGATATTTCGTTGACTCTTTTGAAAGCGCCTTTCTCAAATTCCGAATTTGAAAAAATGAAATCCACTCTGAACTTATACTCTTTAGATTCACATGGAAGTATGAATGTTTCATCTATGAATTCCTGCGGATTTTTCACAAGAAGAGTCAATTTCATGCTTTTTGCCAAATCTATAATCTTTTCTTTTTCATGAGGGTCAACTCCCACAGTCACATCAATGTCTTTCGTAAGACGCGGTTCTCCATATACAAGAACCGCTTGTCCGCCTATTATCATATATTCTATTTGCGCTTTATCCAGATTTTCTGCGAGTATTGAAATCAGCTGTTTATTTTCGCCCATTGAGTGCTCTGGCGAGTTTTATTTTTGATTCTATTCCTTCAAGATCATTTGTCACCCACCTGTTCATCTGTATCGCCTGATTCTTCAGCATTTCAAAAACAGCCCTATTTTCCTCAAAATCAACAGGTGTGTTCTTTATAAGATTGTCCTCAAATTCTCTTAATTTGTCAGTGTTTTTTATCATAATAATATTATAAACCATACATTGAGAGAGTCAAGGGAGAAAGAAAGAAGCAAATTCACGCTTTTGAACTTAAATGTAATTGGATTCTCTATAAAGGTATAATCTTATTACTCGGTACTCTTAAGAATTTAATTCCCAATCGAAAATCCTACATAAACCCCAGTAAACCATAGGTTAACTTTTTTAGACCAAACTGCTTCGTATGGAGATGAACTATTAACTTCCTTTGCCCCTTCTAATTTTATCATTAAGTATGGGTTTAAAAACAATTTATTTAGACTAAATGGAAACCACTGAAAAAACAATCCTGTACCAATAAAATCCCTTCTTATATTTTGAAGTTCAAATGGAGATGTAGAATTATTATAGTAAATTTCAATACCATACCCCTGACTATAATTAACTGTTAATCCGGCATTAAAAGCAGATGAAAATCGAATAAGAGAATTAAGATAATACTTGTATGTTTTTCCCAAAAGAAGTCCCGCACAATTGGATGAGAAATTATTAAGTATAGTATCTTTAAAGTAAGTGTCGAAACTTCCTGATTGAATATTAGCATATCCAAATCCAATTCCGACATCAAACGATTTTTTATTATATGAAAATGATTTTAACAGCTCAACTGAATTAATTAGGTAAAATCTTCCAATCACCAAAGAGACTATATCATCACTTATACCCGAACTCAGATCATTTCCTTTTGAACACAATCCAATATTATAGCTAATTGAAAAATGGGTTTTATTATTTGCGTAAAGAGAATCCTTCTCAATATTAAGAAGTGTATCACCACTTAACGATTCCTGCAGTTCATCTGAAAATAATAATGCACTTAATAAAAGAATCAGCAAACCCCACAAAACTTTTTTATTCATAAACCTCCTTCATCTAAAATAATTATACTATTAGTTTGTAAAATGGCAATATCTATAAAACAACAAATCTATAAGAAAACAATTTTTGAGTATTTTCTCAGTTAGGAATGGGAGAGTCAAGGGAGAATAATATTGATCTAAATTTGAATTGAAAAAGAGCAGGGATGCCCGCTCTTTTGTCAATTATTAATCAACCAATGGCGCACAAGGCGCATTGCTAACTGCGTTTTATTCTCCGGAGAGCGCCTTCTCCACCTTCTTTTGGACATCTGTATTGAGAGGGTCTGTGAGGCCTGCGGCAACCCATTCAAACTCGGAAGGAGTCATCTTGTTCTTTGAATAAATGTCCTTCTCTTTCTGCTCCCACTCTTTCAAAATCGCTTCGAATTCTTCTTTTGCTCCTGCTTTGACTTTGCTCAGGTCATCCATCTGCGCATCATCCGTTATTCCGTATTTTGCCTTGAATGCCTGCATCTTCTCGCTTATCAGATTGAGCTCTTTGCTCATCTCTGTTGCAGTCGCAATATAGCGGGTCATCTGCTCTTCCGTTATCTTTCCGTCTGCGGGCGGCACATACTCAACTGTCGCCATTTCAGTCTCTTTCAAATTTGTTGCAGAATCTGATGGAGTGCATCCGAAAACAGAGAACAGCACCAGAATCATTAACAGGGAAATTATATTTTTCATTTTGCCTCCTTTGCATTTTTTCATAAATATATTTCAGTGTTCTCGCACAATATCTTTTACTTTCATCAGCCGTGTAAGATTAGACCTCTCCATTTCAGCAAGCTTCATTGTGATGAATTTTATAGTATCCTGAAGATTGGGAATGAGCTTGTATTCAAGAGCATTCACCCTGCGCCTCGTCTTGTCTATTTCATCAGCAAGAAGCTGAACCCTCTTCTCCATCTCTGCAAGAGTGAATAGTGTCACTATAAGTTTATCAAATTCTATAAGAGAGACATCCATCTCTCCAGAAGTGTTAAGATATCCGTAGGAGATAATGTTTCCCGACACTGCCATTTTGAAGACAGGCATCTTGACTGACATCACTGTCTTTGTCTCAACATCAACGCTCATCTTCTTTGTCGGCAGAGATAGAGCCTCTTCCACCTGCGCCCTTCCGAGTTCGCTCTGGGATAATACGAATGATTGGAGTATTGCCTGAAAACTTGATTCAATCTCCATCCGTTTCTCCTTCACTTCATTTATCTGCGAGAGCATCTGCCTCATCAGCTCATCCTGCTTGTCCTTTAAAAGCTTATGGCCTCTCACTGCTATCTTCAAGCGCTTTCTTATGCGCTGTAATTCCATCCTCGTAGCATTGACATTGAGAATCATCAATCCGCCTTCTTATAGTATTTCTCTATGTTCTCGTCGCGCACTCTCTTCAGCTCTTCGCGCGGGAATATTGAAAGAAGCTTCCATCCGAGATTGAGAGTCTCTTCAATTGTTCTGTTTTCATACTCTCCCTGAGTGACATACTCCCTTTCGAAATCCTCTGCAAATCTGAAGTAAAGCTTGTCAATGTCAGTCAAAGCAGATTCTCCGAGAATCACAGCCAATTCCTGCGCCTCTTTGCCCCTTGCATAAGCCGCATAGAGTTGATTGAACAAATCCGCATGGTCTTCCCTCGTCTTTCCCTTTCCTATTCCCTTGTCTTTCAGACGGGAGAGTGATGGAAGCACATCCACAGGCGGAGATATTTTTTTTCTGTGAAGGGAACGGGATAAGATTATCTGCCCCTCTGTTATATATCCAGTCAAATCCGGTATAGGATGAGTCTTGTCGTCTTCAGGCATTGTGAGAATGGGAATCATTGTTATTGATCCCTTCTTTCCCTTAATTCTTCCCGCTCTTTCATATATCATTGAAAGGTCGGTGTAAAGGTATCCCGGATATCCTCTTCTTCCAGGTATCTCTTTTCTTGCGGCAGAGACCTCTCTTAATGCCTCGCAGTAATTTGTAAGGTCGGTCAGAATCACAAGAACATGCATGTCCTTCTTGAATGCAAGATATTCTGCCGTTGTGAGAGCAACTCTTGGAGTCGCAATTCTCTCAATTGCAGGGTCATCGGCAAGATTCAAAAAGAGAACGCTTCTTGTCAAAGCCCCTGTCTTTTTGAAATCATCAATAAAGAACTGCGCCTCTTCAAATGTTATTCCCATTGCTCCGAAGACCACTGCAAACTGTTCGTTCTTTCCGAGAACAGTCGCCTGACGCGCTATCTGCGCCGCCATGCGGTTATGCGGCAGTCCTGAGCCTGAGAAGAGCGGAAGCTTCTGCCCTCTCACAAGCGTATTGAGTCCGTCAATAGTCGATATTCCCGTCTGAATGAATTCATTCGGATAATCGCGGGCAAAGGGATTTATGGGAGAACCGTTGATATCAAGAAATTCTTCGGGAAGTATTTCGTCATTCTTTGTCTTAGGTTTACCGAGCCCTGAATACACTTTTCCAAGCATATCCTGCGAAAGAGGTATCTGTATTCCCCTTCCTAAGAAGCGTGTCTTTGTCTTATCAATGTCTATTCCCGATGTTCCTTCAAAGACCTGCACAAGAGCTTTGTCATACATCACTTCAAGAACCTTTCCTGAGCGCCTGCTCTTGTCTGCAAGCTCTATCTCCACAAGCTCCTCATACTTCACATCCTTAACATTTTCAACAAGTATGAGAGGTCCCACTATGTTAACGAGTCCTTTATATTCCTTAATCATCTGATGCCCCCGTTATATGTTTTTAAACAAGAGCTCAAGCTCATTGTCTATTTCTTTTTTGATTTCATCAATGGAAGCTATCTTTTCCTGCGGAATATATTTCATTCTCGCAATTTTGTCCTTCACATTCATAGCTTCAATTGCAACAATGTCGACTCCCTTCTGAAGAGTCTCTTTCGCCTTTATGTAGAAATAATTTATCACCGATATCATCTTGTATTGCTTCTCAACGGATGAATATGTGTCTATTTCATGAAATGCATTCTGATGAAGGAAATCCTCTCTTATCATCCTCGCCGTTAGAAGTATGAGCCTGTCTGTTCCGCTTAGAGCGTCAACTCCGACAAGACGCACGATTTCGTCAAGCTCGGACTCTTCTTCAAGTAAGCGCATTGAACTTCCCTGAAGGTCAAAATAATCCTCCGCAACATTTTTAATTATGAAATCTTTGATATTTTCATTGTAAAGAGAGTATGAATTGAGCCATGAGATTGCAGGGAAATGACGCTTATATGCAAGTTGCGCCTCCAATGACCAAAAGACTTTCACAACTCGAAGAGTTGACTGGACTACAGGGTCGGACAGATCACCGCCGGGAGGAGAGACAGCTCCTATTACCGAGAGAGCTCCTTCGCGGTCTTCAGTAGAGAGGCATTTAACTCTTCCCGCTCTTTCGTAGAATGATGCTATCTTTGCGCCAAGGTATGCAGGATATCCCTCTTCTCCGGGCATCTCTTCAAGACGGCCTGATATCTCTCTCATCGCCTCTGCCCACCTTGAAGTGGAATCAGCCATGAGAGCCACAGAATATCCCATGTCCCTGAAATACTCCGCAATTGTTATTCCCGTATATACGGACGCCTCTCTCGCCGCAACAGGCATATTTGAGGTATTTGCAATAAGAACCGTGCGCTTCATCAGAGGTTCGCCTGATTTCGGATCAACAAGCTCCGGAAATTCGAGAAGCACATCAGTCATCTCATTTCCTCTCTCTCCGCAGCCTATGTAAACAATGACTTCAGCGTCAGCCCATTTTGCAAGCTGATGCTGTATGACTGTCTTACCTGATCCGAACGGACCGGGGACGCAGGCTGTGCCTCCCTTTGCTATAGGAAAGAACATGTCAATAACTCTTTGTCCTGTGAATAGTGGCATCTCAGGAGAGAGTTTTTCAAAATACGGACGGGGCTTTCTTACAGCCCATCTCTGAAGCATCTTTATCTCTTCATCTTTATTTTCATTTGTTAAAACTGCGACTGTCTCTTCAATAGTGAAATCACCATCTTTTATCTCTTTTACTCTTCCTTTTTTGTACGGAGGAACCATGATGTAGTGTTTTATCAGGGTGGTCTCCTGCACATATCCGAGCTTGTCTCCCTCATTTACAATGTCATTCTTCTTTACGAGAGGAATAAATTTCCATTTCTTTTCTTTGGAGATTGAATTGACCTGAATTCCTCTTGTGATAAAATCACCCACCATCTCATAAATCTTGTCAAGCGGCCTCTGTGTGCCGTCATATATAGATTCTATAAGCCCGGGTCCGAGATCCACAGAAAGCGGCTCCCCCATAGGGAAGACAGGCTCTCCCACTCCGATGCCTTCAGTCTCTTCATAAACCTGAATGTATGCCTTGTCTCCGTTAAGTTCAATTATCTCTCCCATCAGTTTTTTTTCAGAGACAGAAACGACATCAAACATCTTTGCGCCGAGCATATTCTCTGCTATCACCAAGGGACCTGCGACTTTGACGATTCTTCCGTTTTTATCCATGTTCACTCCATTATTTTTCTTTCATTACATCAGCCCCCACAGCCTTTATTATTGACTGGCGCAACTTTTCGAGGGCATAATTATTGCGCTTTTTCAAACCCGGCACCACAACCACTGACGGAAGCATTTTTGATGCATATTTTTTTATGTCAGCATCAATTGACAGCGCCACTGACTCTGTTATGAAAATAACAGCATACCCTTCCTTTGCGAGCTTTGAAAGAATCTGGGATGCTTCCTGCTTATTTTCGACAGGAAAGACTTCCACCCCCACTGCCTTGAATATCAGCATCACATCATTCTCTCCGATTGCTCCAATCTTTGCGGTCGTCATAAATTGGGTATCCTGTGTTTTAATTTGTCTCTGCTTATGTTATTGATTATTCCGTTGAACATTATATTTAGAGAGCGCACTTCGAAACGCTTCCTCACGAAAAACCCGAGAACGCGCTCAAGGCTTGCTGTTGATTTTGACGCTTCGGAGAAGAAGTTTATTATGAACTCCTCTTCATTTTTTTCAAATGAAGCAAATGTCTCGTCAGAATAGAGAAGATGCGTTCCCTGCATTATCATCTTCGTGTAATCTCCCCTCTCTATTGACTGGGCGAAGAAATCAACGCTCTCCTGCTCAAACTGTTTGAAAAATTCCGAGTCAAGATATCCGCCTTCATAAAGAAATTCATCATATTTGAATGACTCATTCGCGACTTTGCTTCTGTAAACATTCTTTATGTTGAGCATATCAACTCTGTGCCTTAAAAGCTTTATCAGAGATGAAGATTTCGCCGAAGCCACATACTTTTCAAGTCTTTTGAAAAAGAATTGTTCAAGCTTCAATTCAATAAGGCGAAAATCCGACTCTGTCTCAAGAAGAGTGAATGCGTATTCAAGAATATCCTTTATAGGCGGCTCAAGCTTTAATGCGTCTTTCTGATCAAAAGCATTCTTTATGTCGTCAAAGGTGTACGGAGAGAAGAGGAAAAGGTCTCTCAAATCTTTCTTCAATACTGATGATTTCATTATTATCTTCACATTGTGAAGGTCCCTGTCAAGAATAAGAAATTCTATAAGGTTTTTATGCTCATCCTTCAGATGCCGTTTCAGATATTCAATCGCCTGAAGATTTTCACTCTCAGTCATAATTTCTACATTTCCGCTCTTCTTAATCTCTTCAGTGTATTTTGAATAGTATGTTTCATTGAGAATCCTCACAAAATCATCTTTGGAGGCGGAAGCCAAAAGACGCTCCATCTGGTCCTTCTCGAGAAACTCTCTCTCTCTCTCTGCGAGTTCTCCTGATGCAAAGAGGTAATCTCCGAAATCTCTTGTCTCAAGTTCAAAAAGATTCAATTTGTCTCCTCTTTGAAGAGTTCCCTGTTCATTATCGAAAGAATCTTATCCTTTCTGTATTCAAGGTCAGAGAGTATTGAAAGTGTGTATAGGGCTCCACCTGATATTATTTTGATTCCGTAATCAAAATCGGGCGAATCCTTTGATAAGGTCAGTTTCGCGGATTTGAACAATTGTTTCACGAATGCCGCATCAATGTTCTTCTCTTTATTCCCTATCATGAATTCTCCGTCTGTGATGCTGATATCGGTTGAATTCTTTTTGAAATAATCCCTGTATGAATCCTTCGGAAGATTTTCAATCTCCTCTCTGATTTTTTTTAGGACTCCTTCGACTATCTCCATCTTCTTTTTGAGAATGTCCTGCCTCTTCACTGCTTCATTCTGTGAAATTCTCTTTTCATAGGATTCTTTATAGAGTAATTCCGCTGTCGCCTTTGCTTCATTCAATATTTTATCTGCATTCTCTTTTGCTCTGCTTATTACGATTGAAGCATTCTCCCTTGCGGAAGATTTTACGGTAGCGCCTTCACTCTCTGCGTCATCAATTATTTTTTTCGAAAGATTCTCTATATCGGCCATAGCTCACCTTACAGTTTTACTGCATTGATGAGGAAGAATGAAACCAACAGTCCTAAAACCGCGTATGTCTCTATCAGAGCCGCATTGATGACTCCTTTCATTGCCTGATCCGCGCGCTTTGCCACAAGCTGTACTCCTGCGGCGCATGTTTTTCCCTGATATATTGCAGAGACAAGGCCTGCCACTGCGACAGGAATCGATGCTATAAGAAGAGATAATCCCTGCTCCATTGTAGTCACCTTTGCAAGTTTTCCGAGAATCAGGAATGCTCCAACAAATCCGTAAAAGCCTTGAGTTCCGGGAAGAGCAACCAAAAGAAAGAGTGAGCCGAACTTTTCAGGTGATTCGCTTAAAACACCGTCAGCCGCTCTTGCAGGATAATTTATTCCTATTGCAGATCCTATTCCCGCGAGAAGAGCCGCAACAGCCGCTCCGAGCAATGCAAGCATAAATCCTATCTGCGATGCAGGCGCCGCAACACTTGCTGTAGTCTCTACAACTGTCGTCACAGTGTCAGCCACAGGTGTCTGCGCAAATACCGAAGTCAACAAAAGAATCTGGTTCATCTTGTCCTCCTTTAATCATCTATTATTACTATTGTTTTATAATCTTCTCTAAATTCGCGGAACTGGACTCCTCCTCCTGTGTAGAACTTTCCGAAAAATTCAACAAAGTGGAGTCTCATCGTGTGAACAAATGCTCCGAGAAGGCTTACTGCAAAATTGAATACATGCCCTCCGAGAAGTATTATTATAGTGAAGAGTAGTCCAATATAAGGAATGGTCTTCATTGTGAATGCGATTTTATTTATTGCCACTCCGATTCCCGCGCTTGTGAGGCCCAGAGCCATAAGTCTTATGTAAGAGAGTATGTCGCCTATGTATGCAGTAACTCCGCCTATTATTGTGGCATTGAGAACACCCATAAATAAGCGCATCACCCAATTCTTCTCTGTGCGGTTCGCAAAGAAGATTATAAAAACAGCGCTGGAGAGCACAATGTATCCGAGTATCTTCAGAGCGCCGCCTGATACAAGAGGCGCCTTGACTATCTGCATTGAGACTGCTATTTCCGTTCCCAAAAACATTATCACAAGAGAACCTATGTAGAATATCCACACAATCGCGTCAAAGAATGCTCCTGCATAATCTTTGTTTTTCAGAAGGGCAAAGAGCTTTATGAAGAGTCCGAAGAATATATGAATAACTCCGAGAAGAAGGGAGAGTCGGAAGAAATTCATCGCGCCCTCATTTGTATTTACCGGGTCTCCCAAAAGAGCTATTCTGCCGAAAAAACCTCCCATCCCGATATACGATGGCAGGTCTCCCAGCCATCCGGAGAAGAGGGCTCCCATAACCATCGCCCAGAAGCCGCCGAAAAACATTAATATCATGAAGGAGCGGATGTTTTTGTATTTATACGCCGCAAATGCCGAAATTGCCATAAGAAGTATGCCGTAAGCCGCGTCCGTTATACAGAGTCCGAAGAACAATGCAAAGAAGACGGATATGAACGGAGTCGGGTCAAGCTCAAAATATCTCGGCACTCCATAGAGTGTTGTCACCATTTCAAAAGGCTTCACATATGCATTATTTTCAAGAAGTATGGGAGGCATTTCTCCTTCTTCAGGCTCAATATCCATTATCCGCGAGAAGAGGTGCGTGTTTTGAAGCGCTTTGACTTTTTCAACATCTTTATCCTTAACCCATAGAGTGTAAAATGAAACAGTATCTGTTCTGAACGCTCCTGACAGCGCTTCTCTCACCTGCTCTTCAGCGGTCAGGTACTCTCCGTAAATTGTCAGGTCCTTCTCATATTTTTCCATCAGAATTCTTATTGACTTTTTTTCGGCTTCATCCTTTTCATTTAGATTATCAATCATCTGCCGCCTTAAAAGTATATTCTCCTCAATTGTGGATTGATAGCCCTTCAATTCGCCCTCTTCAAATGATGATGAAGTGAGTATCTCCTCTACTTTATCTTTTATTGATTTATGAAATGCTATAAGGAAATATGTCGTGTCCTGATTTGAGGAGATTTCACTTATTGATATCTCCAAATCTTTCAGTTTCTCTATGAATTCCTCTTTTGAGCAGTTTTTTTTGTTCAGTTTGCCGAGAAGAACCGTATAAAGGGGAAAATCTCCTATATCTTCAAGATTGCCTTTGTAATCCTTCCACGCTGACAGATGGTTTATTTCTGTTCTGATTGATTTTATCTTCAAAAGAGAGGCATCCCTGTTTAAATCATGCCTGATTATATCATTTGCAATCCCGACAAGGTCTGTCTTCTTTGAAATCTCCATAAACTCGCTTCTCTTGACTGCAATTTTTGACATTACAGCCACGAGTCCGAATATCCCTTTGTAGGAATTAAGTATCTCCAGACTCTTTTTTATATCTGATAAATCCTGATTCTTATAAATTGACTCTCTGTTCTTTGCCTGTTCTCCCTCTGGAATATACGGATTCAATTCAGCTATTGTGTGCCTTTTTATATCCGATAACAGACTCTTTTCATTTGATTTGTGTACTGCTACGAGGAGCTTTTGAAGTTTTGCGACAGCCATTTATCCTAACAGCTCCCTTAAAACCGCATCTATTGTCTTCTTTATCCTCTTTTTTGAATCCGCATCAATCTTCTCTATATTCTTCAAGTGCACTTCTCTCTCTTTTTCAAAGAGTTTCTCGGCATCAAGTCTGCCCCTCTCCTGAGAATCCTTAAGCATCTTTGCTTTTGATTCCTGAGCATTCTTCATAATAAGGCGGCTTTCAACCTCTGCCTTTGATGCTGTCTCATTCGCCTCAATTCTGGAATTGGCGACAATTTCCTTTGCCTTTTGTTCAGCCTGCTTGATTGATTCAATGATATTTTCGATCATAACACTCCTTGAAAAATAAAAATATATTATACCAATATTTGAGTTTAAGTCAAGAATAGAAAATTTTGCGTTTAATCTCTTTTTTTGCTTTACTCAAAAAATATAATATGTTATAATTTTTTTATATAACAAATCTGCGCATCTTATCAAAAAATCGACAGCAATATACATTAAAAAGGAGGAAACAATGAATATTCTTTTTATGCACAGCGAAGAGGATATACGGAAATCGGGATTTTGCAGAGAAGAGTTTGTTGATTTTCTCTTCACAAATCTCGAAAGGTTCCGCGATTCTAAGAATGCAATCAATGAGGCTTTTGATTATGCTTTTTCAAATGAAAAGGGAAAGGGCGGATTTTTGTCAGCAGTGATTGATGAAAATAATATAAAAGGAGCGCTTTTAATGATTGAAACCGGCATGAAAAAATACATACCTGAGAATATCCTTGTTTATGTTGCAGTAGCCCCATCTGAGAGAGGCATGGGAATAGGCAAAAAACTGATTGAAGAATCAATCAAACACGCCAAAGGCAATATAGCGCTCCATGTGGAGTATGACAATCCCGCGAAGAGACTTTATGAGAGACTTGGATTCACAAGCAAATATGCGGAAATGAGGCTTGAGAGGTAATTATGTCCGAGCTTACAATCAATTCACAGATAATTAAAGCAAATATTTTAAAACTTTCGAAATATCTGAAGAGGCATAATATAGAATGGTCATTGATAGTAAAAATATTGGGCGGCCACAGAGAAGTCCTTTCTGCAATACTCGACGAAGAGGTTTTAGGCGGAATACATTCCATAGGAGATTCAAGAATACTCTCCCTTAAGACAATAAAATCAATAAATCCCGATATACGCACAATGTTTATAAAGCCGACTGCCATAAATCAGACTGAGAATGTTGTCAGATATGCAGATATCTCTCTTAATACTTCTCTCGACACAATAGAAGCTCTAAACAAAGAAGCCAAAAAGCTCGGAAAAGTCCACGAAATTATTATAATGATTGAAATGGGAGAGCTGAGAGAGGGAGTGCTTCGTGAGAATATAATCAATTTCTACAATAATGTATTCAATATGCAGAACATTGAAGTAATAGGCATCGGAACAAACCTTGGATGCATGTACGGAATTCAGCCGACCTATGACAAGCTCATACAACTTTCAATGCTTAGAGACATCATTGAAGTGAAATTCGGGAGAAAAATCCGAATTGTCTCCGGCGGAAGTTCTATAACCCTTCCTCTTATTTCAAAACGGCTTATGCCTGCGGGATGCAATCATCTCCGCATAGGAGAAGCCGCATTTATGGGAACATCTCCTTTCAACGGCAAAAAATTCAAAGACCTATCAGAAGAGGCATTTGAATTCAAATCATTCATAATTGAGATGAAGAAAAAGGATGTTCTGCCTGACGGAATTATAGGAGAGGGAAATATCGGACACACAAATGACGCAATTTCAGAGACTCGGGATAAGATTTACAAAGCAATAATGGATTTCGGACTCATTGATGTTGATGTGAAAAATATTGAACCGAAGAAGAAAAATCTCACTTTTGTCGGCACATCGTCGGATATGACTGTATATGGAATGGAGAAAAATGAAGACGGGCTGAAGGTCGGCGATTATATTAAATTCAAGCCTGATTATACGGGAGTTGCCCGGCTGATGACATCAAAATTCGTTCTGAAAAATATCATTTAGCAAAAGAAAAGTGCTTTTGGACTATAACCCATCCCTCATCTCTCTTCTAAGGAACTCCTGTTCAGAGCGTATTCTCCTAACTTGAGTTTTTCCGTCCCATTCGTTTACATCATAAAGCATTGCAGACCACCATACAATCTCTCCGGTTTTTGAAAAATTTATCCTCAAATCCTTAATCTCAAATCTCACTTCCTTAAATCTCTATTCCATGAATAATTTGTCAACAAGATTTTCGAATTCCTTGAAATCGAATATGGTGCTGTCTGCATCAGGAGCAAAATAGAACAGATTTTCGTCATGAGCCATTCATTCCATAAGACATTCTCTGTCTTGGTTCTTTGCCCACTCTATGGAATCTGTTATTACGTTTTTAACAATTTCAAAATCAGAATACATCTAAATCCTCTATAATAAATAAAAAACTTAAATTTTGAGACAAAGAGTATTTTTATAAAATCTCACTGACAAATCGGATGTATTCCTCAGCCTGCTTTTTTTTATTGTATTTATCAAGAACGAGTCTTTTCCCGTTTTTACCAAGCTCTTCGCATAATTTCGGATCATTCATCAATAATTCAAGATTCTTCACGAGGTCATCAACACTGTCAGACTTGAAGACAATTCCTGTTCTGTTTTTCTCTACAAGCTCTTTGGCTCCGCCGTATATTCCTATAAGAATCGGCTTGCCTGCCGCCATGACATCAAACATTTTTGCAGGATACATTTCTCTGGCCATTGGGAGATCTCGCTCATGTGCGATACCCACATCGGCATCCCTTAAAGCATAAGGGACATCTAAGAGAGGTATTTTATCATGCATAAAAATATTTTTAAGGCCCTTTTCCGAAATTGATGCGGCGATTTTGTCTCTTTGAGCCCCGTCTCCTATTATATAAAAATATACATTTTTATTTGCCATTCTTTTTGCCGCCTGAACAAGTATTTCAAGATTGTGCGACAGTCCTATTGTGCCTATGTAAACAGCAGTGAATCCTTTTTTACTTTCGTCTTTCCAGATTATTTTTTTGTCGCTCTTTAATTCGAATTTTTCAGGATCGACTCCATTCGGAATGCATTCTATTCTTTTTTGTACGACACATTTTTTTTGAATATTGACCTTCTGCAAAGGCGTAGTTGTAATTATAAGAGCTGCTTTTGAATAAAGAAATTTTTCAAACTTTTCAAGAATTTTTATTATAAAATGACTTCTTATCACTTTCAGATCAACTGCGGATTGAGGCCATATATCACGCACTTCAAAGACAAAGGGAATCTTTCTCAGTCTTGAAATAAGGTATCCGGTTAGTCCTGTAAACAGTTGAGGTGAAGTTACAATCACTACATCGGGTTTGTTTACATAAAGCCCGGCCACAAGGGATGTAACCATAAAGGAGATAAAGCTCAATACTCTCTTTATAAATCCTTTATTGGCTGTAACAAAAAGAATCACTCTAAGAACCCTGACTCCGTCAACAATCTCTTCTTTAAAATATTCCCATTTGTATTTTGGGTGAATTATTCCGTCTGGATGATTGGGCATGGCAGTAATGACAGTGACATCATTGCCTGAACGTTTCCAGTATTTCGCCAGTTCGCCAATCCGCGTGCTTGGAGCACACATTTCAGGTGGATAATATTGAGTTATAAATAATATTTTAATAATTTATAATTATATTAAAAAATTAATATTAGTCAATACTTCTTTTCTCTATTTCTTTACTTCATCTGAATATGATTAAAGAACCTCACCTGACTATGGGCCCTGAATCTGATTATTATACCACACCATTAATGTTGATACGGCGAGAACTCCGAGACAGCATCCTGTTCCACCCCAAAGACAACAGCTCAAAGTCTTGCTTTTGCCCTTCGGATTTATTTTCTCATTAACCTGCTTATTTTTTAAGGTGAATCTCTTTGCTTCATCTTTGGAAAGAAAAAATGTTTCAGTGCCTAAAGCAACCGCCTCTTTCATAGAGGCATCATCCATTTTTATTGCCTTTCTCTCCGCTTCGGACAAAAGAGAATCATCTGATATTTCAATGAAATTCTCTGAGAACATACTCACTTTGTATGCGCCCTCTTCCAAATCCTGCAAAAACAATGAATCCTTCACTTCTCCCATTGATTCTCCATTAACATATATAAAACATGGAGATGAATAATCTTCAAGCAAAACAGTCACTGTGCCTGAAAAAACAGCAATTGAAAAAAATCCCAAAAGAATCAGCATTCCCGTTCTTTTCATTTATCCTCCGTAT
>DCUY01000110.1 GCA_002327905.1 Caldifarciminota bacterium UBA2202
TGAATTGGAACGGAACAGATGTTGAAAATGCTGAATTGCAGCTTGTGAAAGAGTATGATTATACGGAAGCGACATCTCCAAAGTACTCGCCCGTGATTACGAACTATTTTAATAAATCTCTATTACTTGTAGTACCTTCAACTGGTTGGATTTCTATAAATAGTGATTTTAGAGTAATGAACAAGGTTAACAATATTTGGCAGGAAATAATTAATGGTTATCCAATAAATCTTTCAGGCCAGCTCTGCTCCAATCCTACAGCGGATTACAAGTTGAATAAGACGACATTTGTGTGGCAGGTGGAGGAGGATTTGGGAACGAGCATTTGGAAGAGAGAGATAAGCAGTGGAACAGTTAACGAACCGGTGCAGATAAGCTCTGTCGAAGGTATGAATACCAATGCCAGATATGACGGAGGCAAGATATTCGCATATATCAATGAAGAATGTAATCTTGTTGATAAGAATAACACCATAATATATGAATCAGGTGAGGACAAGATATACTCAATGGAATTAGTTACAAAACCATTATTAACAAAAGATATAGTCTATTATACATGGGTTGAGAATGAAGGAATGGAGTACCTGATAAAAGGGATGACAAAGTATTATAGTGATATAGCACAACCGGATTTTGCTACAATGCCGACAGATACCCAGACATCAATAACAAGTTCACCTATATATGAATACCTGCCTAAAAAGGAGCCGGTAGAGAGATTATCATATACATTGGTTGGAATGGAGCCGGAAATGTATTATGAGGTAAAGGTGGTTACATCGGAGGGAAGCCCTGCAAAACCGCAGATAATACAAATAGACGGAGAGGTTTATGGAGTCGTAATCGGCCATGCAAACAGTGTAGATACAACCGTAATTGAAGTACCCAAGGCAGTATATGCAGATGGCGAGATAACAGTGAGCATAGACAGAAAGAAGGGGAATCCAAACAGAATAGCAGAGATACTTGTAAATGAATATGAGCAGGAGAATGACCTTGTAGCTGTCAGCAATGTTATTATGCCGTTTAAGAAGGACTTCGGGAAGGAGTTAAATGAGACTGAAACAAGCATAAAGTATTTGGACAAGAAACTTGTATTCAATATTTCGAGTGATGAAAATTGCATAAAGGAATACAAAGTAATAGATGTGACAGGCAGGACAGTAGAGAAAAAGACACTGAACTTGAAGAATGGACTGAACAGAATCGAAGTGCCTGTTAATATCAAAAATGGCATTTATTTTATAAAAGTGGGTGGCGTAGATAGTAGTTACAAAGTAACTGTTCTCAAATAGCGAATGAAGAAAAGTAACCTAAAGGCAGAGCTTAAAAAGCTCTGCCTTTGTATTTTTTTCTTCTTTTTAGGTTGTCTATCACTTAAATCAGGTGAATATGATACTAGAATAATTCTAAATTATACAACAAATAATCATAATCCTCATTCAGATATGGTTCTAAACCAATTTAACAATAATAACAAATATGAAATTGTAGCTAGATGGGGAGAGATTCGTTATGACACCATAGGAGATTCAATAGGATATACAAGAACGAGCCATTTAGAGTGGTATGAGTATTCTCAATCCGACAATTTTGATAAACTGGATTCCATTGTTACTGTTGGTGGGATTTATTGGTTGCATGGAACAGGAGACTATGATAATGACGGACTAAAAGAAATGTTATGTCAATATTTAGGAGATGATGAGAAATATAATATTTGTTTATTTGAACAAGCGAATTCAACGGAACTTCCAAAGAATATTGTGTGGGTATCGGATACAGCAACGACAGGTCATAATATAGTGTCGACGGATAAGTTAAAACATGACGGATTGGATAGAATATTGGGAATGGGTATACCAAGAATATCAGGTAGTTACTATAGATATGGTTTTTATTATTTTAATTGTATAGGAGACAATAATTATCAAATAAACGAATATCTTGATACATTGGAGCATATGAGCAGTTATGCAGTCTGTGATTATTTAGATGATAATGATTTAACTGATATTTTGCTTTCTTACGACTACAGGAGTAAGATATTATGGTATGAAGGGACAGATTCAGAGGATACGGCATTTACATTTGTTGACACTTTGGAGCCTGAATATGGGGCAATGGGATTCAAAGTATATCCTGATATAGACAAAGACGGGAAAAAAGAGATAGGAGTAGTTACAGTAGTGAATGCGGGATTTGTAATACCATATCAGTTTAATATGTTTGAATATGATACAGTAACACTTGAGTTTACACAGATATTGAATTATGAGTATTATGTACAGACGGATGACATGGTAGATGTAGGCACATGGCTTGATTATGGAGATGTTGACGGAGACGGGGAGATAGAGATATTGTTTAGCGGAGGGAGACACTATGAGGTGTGGGGAGTGAGGGGCAATGATGCTTTTGAAAGAGAATGGGAATGGACAGACCCGACATATAAGACAACAGGCAGCTCAATAAAGGCATTTGATTTTGACTATGACGGAATAGATGAAATAATCTTTACAGGTGAAGGTGATGTCGGTGAAATAACATATTTTGTTGAATATGATAAACTGATGATGCCTGACACAATAGAGTTCGGGAACACACAGATGGGAGACAGTATAGAGGTAGAGAGATGGTGGAAGAACAATACTAAGGTTGGAATAGAGATAGATTCAGTAAAAACTGATAATGATGTATTTACTGCAATAACCCAGCCGGAGAGTATAAAGACAAGGGACAGCATAGGAATGACATTAAAGTATGAGAGCGGAGAAATAGGGTATGATGAGGGGTGGGTTAGAGTGTATTGGGGATATGGTGAGTGGAAGTGGGAGGACAGTATATTTGTATATGGCGGTACAGGAATGACAGTAGAGCTTGACAGTGCGATAGCGAGCGACAGTCGGATATTGGAGAAGGGAATAGACAGAGACGACAAGGTTACATTATATTTCAGTAGAGAGATGAATGGAATGGGAATAGACGAGAGCAACATAGACAGCATATTTAAGTTGAGCGGGGGGGATAGCTGGCTTGACGGTCTTGACAGTCTTGGGAGTTCAAAGTGGCAGGTCAACGGAGATAAATTGGTGATAGGTTTATCCGTGAATGTGGATCAACCGACAATAAAGGTGGGCGACACGATAAGCGTCAATGGAAGCATGTTGAAGTCAAAACTGTTTTCAATGCCATGCTCAAGCAGAGTTGAGCTAAGAGGGACATTTTTTGATATGAGCGGGGCTGGAGGACGCCGTGAGATAAAAGAAGTTACAGAGTTACAGGGTATCAGAGTAACAGGTTGTAAGACAATAGAGTGGAGTACGCAAACAACACAGGGCACATTAACGGTGTATGACATATCGGGAAGAGAATTAATCAGAGAAGAATCAAATACAAGCGGCGCACACAAAACAGACATCAGACACTTAAAGAATGGGATATACTTTATAAAACTGAAAGATGACAAAAAAATAATCACAAAGAAACAAGTGGTAATTAAATAGATATTTGTATATGATATCGGAGTAAAACATCAAAATAGATTCTAAATATATAATATTTTACAGAGTGCAAATTGAAATTTTCCCTTTTTTGCCAAATACTAATGATTATGGTCTTTATTATTGACATAAATTAAACAGCATGATATACTTATTTGTTTTTAATAATTATATATATTGATAGGAGGCTTAATGAAACTGGATATCAGATGGAGAGTCCTAATCGTGGCATTAGTGTTAGTGCTGTCCCTGTATCAGCTCTCTTTCACTTACAGGTACTATACACTGTCAAATGAGGATAAAGTCAAAATGAAGCCGGAAGAGATCAGCAGACTGAAAGACAGGTCGCTTCATCTCGGTTTGGACCTTCAAGGCGGTATGAACCTGATACTTGAGGTGGACAAAACACAGCTCTCAAAAGAAGAGGCGGACGGAGCTGTTGACCGAGCTCTTGAAATTCTCAGGAACAGAGTTGATCAGTTCGGAGTATCTGAGCCTGTTATAGAGAAGCAGGGCGCAAACAGAATAAACATTCAATTGCCCGGAGTGGTTGACAGAGAGAGGGCAAAGATGCTCCTCGGAAAGACCGCTCAGCTTGAATTCAGGATAGTGGCTGAGAATGATGTATTCCAGAAACTCATTGAAAATATTGACAAGAGTCTTGATGATTTGAAATATACTGAAAATGAGAGGCTCGGAACATCAATAGACTACAATGGTTCGGATTTCATAGTTTATCCGGAGAATATCCAAGTTATTAAAGATATAATTTCACTTGATGAAATAAAGAAACTCATACCTGCGGATTATATACTTATGTGGGGAAGAGAGAAAGAAAAAGAGGGCTCGACAAATACAATGCTTTATCTTGTGGAGAAGAACGCAGTGCTTAAGGGAGACGCAATTTTAGAGGCGATTCCCGGCATAGGCACGAGCGACAATCCTTACGGAGTAAAGGTTCAGCTCACAATGAACAGAACAGCCAAAAACAAATGGGCGTCAATAACAGGTTCGAATGTGGGAAGAAGAATCGCGTTCTCTCTTGATTCAATAATAGTCTCAGCTCCTGTGGTGAGGGAGAGAATCCCTTCAGGAAATACTGAAATTTCAATGGGCAACGGCACGATTAATGACGCAAAGGACCTTGCAATTATTTTAAAGGCAGGAGCTCTTCCTGCACCTGTAAAAATTGTGGAGGAGCGTTCAGTCGGACCGACACTCGGATCCGATTCAATAAATCGGGGTATAAAGGCGATAGTTTACGGAGCAATTGTAGTATTTGTCTTCATGGCGATTTATTATGCAATGTCAGGCCTTATAGCTGACTTTGCAATGCTTTTAAACCTTATCATAGTTCTTGCGGTATTGTCATTATTCAAAGCGACTCTTACACTGCCCGGAATGGCAGGACTCATTCTTCTTGTAGGTACTGCAATTGATGCGAATGTGCTTATATTTGAGAGAATCAGGGAAGAGATAACATCTGGAAAGACAATGAGGACTGCAATATCAACAGGATATGCAAAGGCATTCACGACAATTCTTGACGCGAATCTCACCTCACTTGTAACAGCAGTAATCCTTTACTGGTTCGGAACAGGACCCATCAAAGGATTCGCAATTACTCTTGGAGTCGGACTTGTGGTTAGTTTCTTCACTGCAATTTTCGTGACAAGAATCATCTTTGATTTGATGACAAGCAATAAAAACTTTAAGCGGCTTTCAATATAAGGAGGAATGATGTCATTCTTAAAAATAAAACTGCCCGAGTTTCCCTTTACAAAGAACAGAAAATATACATATACTATATCAATAATAATGATACTTATCGGATTGACTTCAATGTTGTTTAAGGGCGGACTTAAATCGGGGATAGATTTCACAGGAGGAATAGTACTTCAGGTGCATTTCGAGAATCCCGTCCACATTGACCAGATAAGAAGCGCTGTAAAGACTGCAGGATACGGAAATGCGATGATTCAGAGATATGGAACATCAAATGATTTTCTTATAAAGATTCAGGGCGATTATGAAAAGGACAAGGACACCTTGGGTCCTTCAATTACGGAATATGCAACATATCCTAATCCAACAGCAGGAGAGCAATCAGTTGCACTCCGACTGAGGGCAAAGGATGATAAAAGCGCCATAAAGAATATTTTCCTCCGCTCGGAATTGTATTCCGGAGTGCAGGAAGTAAGCGCTGTTGACAAATACGATATGCTTGACGAATACGGCACAATGTCTGTTTCAGTGGAGCATTTTAGTAAAGATACCATGATAGACCTTTATGTATTCGCAACAGACTATTCTGAAAATGTGGGGCCTGAGAAGCTGATAAAAATTCAAGTGACTCATGACAAAAAAACAGCTTCGGCAGTTGTCTCCGAGTGGGCTGATTCCTCAATGGCAAAGACGACTGCGAAAGCAGTTATATTTTCTCCTTCGGAAAAGCTTGTGGAAAGTCTGAAAGAATCATTTAAAGACAATACTTTAAGAGTTGATAGGGAAGAGGTGGTCGGAGCGGCAATGTCAAAGGAACTTCAGCTGAAATCCTTTTGGGTTGTTCTTCTCGGAATGCTTGCAATTCTTATATTTGTCTGGTTCAGATTTACTTTCCGCTTCGGAGTCACTTCAGTATTGGCATTGTTCCACGATGTTATAATAACATTAGGATTACTCTCACTCACAGGAAGAGAGATGTCCATACAGATAATTGCGGCTCTCCTGACACTTATAGGTTATTCAATCAATGATTCAATAATTGTCTCTGACAGAATCAGAGAAAATGTCAAACTCATGAGAAAAGATTCATACGACCAGATTATAAACAAGTCCTTAAATCAGGTATTGACAAGAACTATAATAACTTCTTTGACAACTCTCTTTGTTCTTGTGTGTCTGTTCTTATTCGGCGGAAGCGTCATAAATGACTTTGCATTCACTTTGATAGCTGGTATTATAGTGGGAACCTACTCTTCCGACTTCGTGGTTGCTCCTTTGGTTCTTGATTGGGAACTCAAATATCCTACAAGAAAAAGGGGGTGATGGGATATTTTAAACACCTTTGAAAAGAATTTAAAGAAAGGTGATGTGCTCTTCAGGCAGGGAGACCCGCCTGATGAAGTGTATATGGTCAAAAGCGGCAAAATTGAAATATTCGTCAATGAAGGAGATGACAAAAAGCGATTCGCCATTGTCACTGAAGGAGAATTCATAGGCGAAATGTCCATAATAGACGGCAGACCTCGGTCTGCCTCTGCAGGAGCATTTGAAGACGCCACTGTAATAATTCTTGACAGAAAATCGCTTCTTAAGCAGATTGAAGAGGACCCGATGCTCGGAGCCCTCATAACGACTCTTGTAAGGCGTCTTCGCGACATGGACAGAAAAATAGCGAGATAACAAGGAGCTCTTATGTTGAAGAATGTTCCTTCCATTATTATTTTATTTTTTATTCTTGTCTTCCCGTTTATTTCATACAGCCATTATCCTCTTATCACAGAAGTTTTGCATAACCCGAGCACCTATCTGGACAGGTCAGAATGGATTGAGCTTTACAATAATACAACCGAGCCCATACTTATTGACGGATGGAAGGTGACTGACGGAGAGGGTGTGTGGACGATTCCTTCAAATAATTATTATCTTTATCCGGGCGGAAAAATAACTCTTGCATGGTATGCAGACACATTCAAATCATATTACGGATACGCTCCTGATTTTGGAGCTATTGTGGGAACATCAGGCGCGAGGCCTCTTTCGACTTCAAACACAATCACTCTTGCAAATGCAGGAGATCAGGTTTATTTAAAAAATGCATCCGATTCTATAATAGACTGTTTCGCATATATTGAACCGGGAACCGGCTCTGACAGCGTGTGGTATCATATATCAACACAACTGTTTGAAGACACTTCATTTATAAGATGGCCTGAAGATGCCGAGGGATTGGAGGAATACGGAGAAGTTTCGGAAGTTCTTTCTGAAGTATGGGGCAATGCCACCGGACAGGCAACAATTGGACCTGATACGGGCGGACTTCATCCGCAGGGGCTTTTGATAAAGGATGTCAGTCAAAATCCCGGCTCTCCCGATTTTCTTGACAAAGTTATAATTTCATGCACAGCCATATCAGATACATCAATAAATTATGTAAAACTGTTCTGGTCGTTAAATAATTTCATAAACACAGATTCCATTTCAATGATCAAATTGTCGGATTCTGCATTCATAGAGACAATTCCTGCATTCCCGAAAGCAACTGACCTGAGATATTATTTAAAAGGGGCGGACAACAGGGGAAGAACCCTGTTCTATCCTCCTGCGGCTCCTGCAACCTATTGCAGATACATTGTTGCTGACACGGGAGAATCATATTTTGAAATACATTTCAATAAGACTGTTGATGTTTCTCTCGCGAGCATGACAGTTGCAAAGGGTGAGGATTCTCTCGACTATCATCTCGGAAAATATATACATAATGCGCAGAAAACAATTGACTGCGCCTTCTATGATTTTGACAGGCAGGTTATTGCGGACTCTCTTGAAGCGGCACACAACAGAGGCGTCAAAGTGCGCTTTATAACAGACGATACCAACAGAGTTCTTTCTCAGCAGGTTGCACAGCTTGAAGCGGCTGGAATAACTGTAATTGATGATGATTTTCCTCTCTCATATGGTGGAAGCAACCTCATGCACAATAAGTTCTGCATAATTGACACAACATACACATTCACGGGTTCATGGAACATAACCGATAACTGCACTGACAGAAATGCGAATAATTCAATTATCATAAGGGACAGACAGCTTGCGGAAAATTATATAAAGGAATTTACTGAGATGTGGGGCTCTACAACAATGACTCCGAATTCCTCAATTTCAAAATTCTCCACTCAGAAGACTGACAATATTTCTCATGTCTTTATTATTGATAATGATACTGTGAAAGTATATATGTCGCCCTCTGACGGATGCGCCTCAAAGCTTATAAGCGCAATATCGACTGCCAATAGCTCTATTTACTTCTGTATATTTAGTTTTTCTCATCAGGGGATAGCAGATGCAATGAAGGTGAAGTATGACGCAGGAGTTGATGTGAAGGGAGTCTTTGACGCAACTTACTGGAATGCATATTACTCAAAATCTCTTGATATGAGAGGACTGTGGAATACTGCAAAAGACAACAATCCATGGTCTCCTCCTGCAGATGTATTTTTGGATTCTGTTGATGGAAATCTTCTGCACCATAAATATATGCTGATAGATGCTGATAAATGGGATTCAAATCCTATTGTCGCAACAGGGTCATTCAATTGGTCTAATGCGGCTGAGGATGGGAATGACGAGAATCTAATACTTATACATTCAAAATATTTTGCGGATTTGTTCATTCAGGAATTTGCCGCGAGATATGAGGAGGCGGGAGGAACAGACACCATAGCTGTTGATACAAAACTTGAGCAGGCAAATATCTCAGTCAGAAGAAGCAGAGAGAATGTAATAATAGATTATTCTTTGGATAATCAAAATCTTGAATCTGTTGAAATAGTCTTCAAAGATGAAAAAATCTTCACATCCTCTTCTCTTTGCGGAAGATTCATTCACAACAATTCTAACGGCGGCAAGTATGAATTTTATGCATTGAGAGCATCGGGAATGAAAGAACACCTGGGACAGTTCTATATTGATGCTTACGGCGGAGTGTTCTCGGTCTTTTCGGAGAATAATCTTTGGACAAAAAAATCAGTATATACTGCTGTCGTAAACGGGAAAGGAAGAGTTGAAATATCGGTAATAAACAGTCTTGGAGAAGTCATTGAGGAGAGAAGCATTGATTTGTCAAAGGAGAGCAGATTCTCTCCGAAAAAGAATTTCCCTGCAGGAATTTATTATATAAAATTCTCGGACAAGTTCGGGAACACTTTAACTGAGAAGGTGCTGAAACTATAATGAGTCCAATAAAAGTATCTGTCATATCATCAGCTTTCAATGAGGGAGAGAATGTTCCGATTCTTGTGAAATTGTTTGATGAATTCAATAAAAAGCATGAAATGTCCTACGAACTTGTTCTTATTGATGACGGGTCTAAAGACAATACATTTGAAATGATGAAAGAGTCTGAAAAAAAATATGCTCAGATACATATAGCGAAACACAGAAAGAATTTCGGAAAGACAGAGGGAATTTTAACAGGCCTTAAAAATTCAACAGGAAGCATTATAGCGATATATGACACTGATATGCAGTATTCTCTTGATGAGCTTCCCAAGATGGTTGACAGAATAGAAAAAGACGGATTTGATATATGCACAGGATGGAAGCAGGGAAAATACACAAAGGCATTTGTCTCCAAAGTTTACAATCATCTTTCGCGTAAAATGTTCAATCTTCCGATACACGATCAAAACGGCCTTAAAGTCATGAAGAGGGAGATATTCTCTGAAATTCATCTCAGAAAAGAATGGCACAGATATATCATATCTCTCGCTGTCAATAAAGGCTTCACTGTGTGCGAAGAAAAAGTGACTCTTCATCAGAGGCAGTTCGGAGAATCAAAATACGGAGGTTCTTTCAGAGTATTTATAGGTATTTTCGACATGATGACAGTGAAATTCGTAATATCGTTCTTAAAGAAGCCGATGCTCTTCTTCGGAGTGTTGGGAGGATCGCTGTTTCTTCTTGGAATTCTCGTGGGTTTGATCGCTCTTGTGCTGAGATTTGCGTTTAATCTCGGATTCAGGCCTCTTCTATATCTTGTAATGCTTTTAATTCTCTCGGGGCTGATGCTCTTCGCAATAGGATTCATAGCAGAGCTAATGGCGATAGTATTTGAAGAGATGGAAGAGATGAAGAAAAGAATCAAATGAAGCTTTCAGTAATAATTCCGGCATACAATGAAAAAGAATACATTTTGCAGCTTATAGAAAAGGTATTGGCTGTCAAGATAGACAAAGAAGTTATAATAGTAGATGACATGTCAAAGGACGGAACAAGAGAGATTCTTCAGAAAATCAAATATGATAATGTGCGGGTGTTTTTTCATACTGAGAACAAGGGGAAAGCCGGAGCAATAAGAACAGGGGCTGAACATGCAACCGGAGACATTGTTATAATTCAGGATGCTGATTTGGAATATGACCCTGAAGACTATCCTATTCTTATAAAGCCGATAATTGAAGAGAAATGCGATGTTGTCTATGGAAACAGGTTTTCAAAGGAGAATGTAGGGAAACTGACATTGATTCAGTTTTTGGGGAATATGGTCATGACTCTTTCAACTTCACTAATTATCGGAAAGAGAATCAATGATATGGAGACATGCTATAAAACAGTCAGAGCTGATTATTTTAAGAGAATAAACATCACATCAAAGGGGTTCGGAATTGACCCTGAAATAACCATTAAACTCCTTAAAATGAAAGCGCGGCTTATGGAGGTTCCAATCAGATATTATCCGCGCGATTATAACCATGGGAAAAAAATAAAACCGAAAGATGCAATAAGAACTTTTTACACTATAATCAAAATGGGGATGATTGATTAGATGAACATCCTTCATATTACAACTGCGTTTCAAAGAAACAAAGACGATATTATCACGCCTTGGCTCGTAAATCTGCTTAAAGAGCAGTCAAAGGAGGATTCTGTCTTTGTTCTGACAAGCGGGTACTGCAATATCAGCTCCAAACAGAGAATCGGAAAGATTGAGATCCATAGATTCAATTATGCTCCTAAGAGGCAGATGAAGATAACTCATGATATGACTATTCAGGATTATATTCAGAAGAATCCGCTTTCAATAATGCTTCTTCCTGTATTTTTTATTTCGGGAATAATAAAATGTGCGCAGTTAGTCAAAAAAAAGAATATAGATACAATAATTGTGCATTGGCCCTTCCCTCTTTTTTTTATAGCGCTTCCTGCAAAAAATATTTTCAAAAAGAAAATTGTATCAGTCTTTTACGGAGCAGAACTTAAATTATTTAAAAACAAGTTCAAAAGAATCAGATTCATTTTCAAATATATCTGCAAATCTTCAAGTTCAGTTGTTGCCATTTCAAATGCAACTGCCGATGAAGTAAAAGAGCTTTCCGGATTGAGCAAAGTTACTGTAATACCTTATGGAGTTAAAATCAAAGAATGGAGAGAAAATAAGAAAGAGAACCTTATTTTGACTGTCGGGCGTCAGGTGGAGAGAAAAGGAACAGAGTATCTTATAAAGGCAATGAACCTGATTGAATCTTCTTATAAATTGGTAATTGTAGGAAATGGACCGCTTCTAAATGATCTAAAAAAAATAGCGACATCTGAAAATCTTTCTGACAGAGTCATTTTTACAGGATGGATAAGCGATGAAGCGCTTGTGGAGTATTACAAAAAGGCGAAAATATTTGTTCTTCCTGCGGTTTATGATTCAAGAGGAGATACCGAAGGGCTGGGAATGGTGCTCGTCGAGGCAATGATGCACGGAGCAGTATGCGTGGCGACAGGCATCGGAGGAATAACTGACATAATAAAAGATGGCGAAACAGGTCTTTTTTCAAAAGAAAAG
>DCUY01000093.1 GCA_002327905.1 Caldifarciminota bacterium UBA2202
GCCCGCCAGAATCAAATCAAATGCCATATTATTGTTAATTGAATGTATTTTACGCTTCGCGCAGGTAACAGGTAATAGGTAACAGGTGAAATACATATACTGTAGGGGCTTAACACTCAGGTTCGCCTCCATAGTTATCTCTGACCTATTATCTTGTACATGTCACATTTTTACCTTTACTTTTTATTTTTTCCAATTTTTCCACCCACGCCGCTCTCTCATACTTTCCTTAAACTTTGAACTTTGAACTTTTAACTTTTACCTGTTATCTATGACCCATGACCTGTTGCCTCCCTTTCCTATTGACTCAATTATCTTTATATGATAAAAATAAAGATTATAATGGAGGTGCTATGGACAGAAAGCAAGTAATTGATGTGTTAAGCAGTGTAATTGATCCGGAAATAGGTATGGATATTGTAACACTCGGCCTTATTTACTTTGTAGCTATAAAGGATGAAAAAATAGAGGTTACAATGACTCTTACATTTCCCGGATGCCCGCTTGCTTCAATGATGATGGGTGATGTTCAAATGAAACTTGAAAGTGTGGCCGGCGCTGGGAATGTCAAGGTGAATCTTGTCTTTGAGCCCAAATGGACCCAGACAATGGTCTCTGAACAGAATAATGAAAAATTATTGGAAGAAGAAAATGGGACAGAATAAAGGAAAATTTTATCAGGCGTTTTTTATTTTCATGTTGATTGTAATTGTAATGATTCTTTTCATTAAGCCCCCAAAGCAGTTTAAGAACAGGAACATTGATGCGCAGACAAAAAATATTGTGACAATATTGAATCTTAAAGACAGAATAGATGACTATCATAAGAATCACAGGCAGTATCCGAAGAATCTCGACAGTTTCAAAAGATTTTACGATATTGATTTGTATGAAATAGTCGAGTATACGCCAATGTGGGATGACTATGCATTAAAGACAAAATTTTCAGTTGAAAACGAAAAGCTGATTTTAACAAAGGATAAAATCCTGAAGGAGAAGGATGAAGAACAGAACTTGGGCGGAGATTGACATTGACAATCTCATGTTCAACATAAAGACATTGAAATCCGTCCTCGGGAGGAATGTCGGAATACTTGCCGCAGTAAAAGCGAATGCCTACGGACATGACAGCATTGAGATTACCCGCATTCTTTCAAAACATGTGAGTATGTTCGGAGTCGCATCCATGGATGAGGCGATTGAACTCAGGATCCACAGAATAGACAATCCCATCCTTATTTTAAGTCCGACAATGGAATCCGACATAAACCGCATAGTTGATTATAATCTGATGCCCAATGTAGTTGCTCTCGAATATGCCAAAAAACTTGATTTGGCGGCGCATAGGAAGAACAGAGTCGTGAATGTGCATGTTGAAATTGATACAGGCATGAACAGAACCGGAATACACTATACTAAAGCTGTGGAGCAGATTGAAAAAATCTGCGCAATGAAGAATATTGTTCTTGAAGGAATATTCTCACATTTTGCAGAGGCGGAGAAGGCGGACAAAGCATTTTCTATTGCACAAAAGAAAAGATATGATATAATAATTGATACATTGCAGAAAAAGGGAATAAAGGTCAAATACAGGCATTTTGCCAATTCATCCGCGATTGAAAACCTTGAAGACTGCCAGTATAACCTTGTCAGACCCGGAATTATGATTTACGGTCAATATACTGATGAGAGGCTGAAAAAAAAGATTGCTTTAAAGCCGGTCATGAGGATAAAGACCCGGATAGGACAGATTAAGACTCTTAAAAAGGGCGACTCTGTCTCGTACGGACGCACATTCACTGCAAAAAAGGAGATGCGCATCGCTACATGCCTGATAGGATATGCAGACGGATACTTAAGAGACCTCTCCAACAAGTCGAGTATGTTCGTCAATAACACCCGCGTGAAAGTAATAGGCAATGTGTGCATGGATCTTACAATGATTGATATTTCAAAAGTAAAATCCGCAGATGTGGGAGACGAGGTTGAAGTTTTCGGAGACAATATAAAGCTCGACGAATTGGCGCGTCTCTCAAATACTTTGATTTATGAAATAATGACAGGAATAGGGCCCAGAGTGCCGAGAGTTTTCATCAAACGCAGAAAAATGTACTATTCGAAAAACATACTTGCAACAAACGGAGGAAACCTTGTCTGATAATTTAAAAGAGAACAAGCTGATTGAGATCATCAATCCTTTTTATCTTCAGGCTCTCTCGAGTCTGAAAATGCTCGACATACCGGGAGTGGAATCAAAACTTGATTTAAATGCGGCAAATCATGCCATTGAACTTCTGGACTATCTTAAAAATAAAATGAATGACTGTCTGAATGATGAAGAGAAGAGACTCTTCGAAGAAATTTCAGGCAATTTGAAATATCTTTATCTGCAGAGGCAGAATGAGAAAAATGAAAATTCACAAAAGGAGGAGAAGTGAAAAGAGCATCCTTCCTGCTCATAAGTGTCATGATTTTTAACGCACTCTTCGCTCAGAAGGTGCATGTTGTTAAAAAAGGAGACACCCTTTGGGACCTTTCAGGATATTATTACAGCAATCCGTTTATATGGAGAAATATCTACAACGCCAATATGGATAAAATTAATGACCCGCATTGGATATATCCCGGTCAGGAATTCATAATACCAGATGTTCCTGCAGACCTGACGGAGAATGTGAATGAGACCGCATACGAGCCTGTGCAGGGCGAAGAGATGGTTTATGAAAAAGAGACGGACGAGAAGGTGATAGAATATACAAAAGTGAAAGAGGATGAAACATACGGAGTAGTGAAGACAATAAGAGAAGACATCAAGAAAATCGAAAGAACTAAGAACATAAAAATATCCAACACAATAGAATACGCAGTTGCAAAAAAACTTGCATTCCGCTCAGGATATCTTTCAACAACAAATCCCAAAATAGGCGCAATATCATCTCTTTACAAGGATTCCTACCAGATGGTCACAAATGAAAAGATTTACATGAAGATGGACACCATTGACGAATCATTCAGAGGCAGGGAATTCATGATTTTCAAGTATGAGAATAAAGTTAAGGACAATCAGAGCGGAGAATCAAAAGGAAAGCATGTCAATATAATCGGATGCGTTAGAATAGACGGATTTGAGAATAATCTCGCATACGGAACAATCACACGCTCATTTGACCTTATCAATAAAGGTAATTACATAGGCTTCATAAACGAGCCCTTTGTGCCTATAAATTCATCATACCTCAAAGAGTCCGAAGACATCAGGGCGTCTTTAATAGGCACAGAAAATCCAAAGATAAGAACAAATGAGTATACAATTGTTTTTGTTAATACCGGAAAGGATAAGAATATCAATTCAGGAGATGTATTCACTGTCATAAGAAAGAACAAAGCAGGAGAGTATTATGCCGCCGGAGCTCTGCAGGTCCTTGTTCCTTTTGAGGATTACTCAACAGCCGCAATGATTTCAATTAAGGGAAATATGGATATAAAACCGTATGAGGAATTGAAGCTTGCATACAGAAACAAGACGGAGTATATTCTTCAGAAATACAATTCAATAGCAAAACTCACAGGAAACAATACAATAATCATACAGGAGATTGAGACTGTGCCTGTAAATATTGAAGAGCCGGTAATCGAAGAGGTGAAACAGGAAGTCAAAGTCGAAGAGATGAAGGTCGAAGAACCTGTAAAGGCGGTTGAAGAGCCGATAAAGACAATAGAAGAGCCTGTGGTCAAAGAAGAACCGATTATTGAAGAGAAAGAAACAGAGACTGTTGCTCCTGTCCAGAATACTGCTCCTGTCATTGAAGAAGAGAAGAAAGATGATACGACAATAATGATGGAAGAGGAAACAACTGAGAATAAAGACACAGTCAAAGTTGCAGGAGAAGAGGAAATAATAATAATCGAAGAAGAATGAAAATAAAGTACAAAGATCTTCTCGAAAAGAAAAAAAATAATCGTAAGGCAGTCCTCGTGACTGCCTACGACTATTCAATGGCAAAGGTTCTTGAAAAATGCAGAGTGGATGCTGTTCTTGTGGGCGATTCTGCTTCTATGGTCATGCTCGGAAACAATTCCACTCTTGAAATATCTCTTGATGAGATGATAGTCTTCTCAAAGGGAGTGAGAAAAGGTCTGAAGACTCCTTACCTGATTGTTGACATGCCGTTCATGTCATACCAGCCCTCAAGAAGGGATGCCATTAAAAACTGCGGCAGAGTCATGAAGGAGACACGGTGCGATGCAGTCAAAATGGAGGGCGGAAGAGAACTGATTGACAGAATAAAAGCAGTGATTGATTCCGGAATCCCCGTGTGCGGCCACATAGGGATGAAGCCTCAGAGTTTTAAGAAATACGGCGGATATCCCATAATGGGATACAATGAAGAAGAGGCGCTTTCAATAATAAGAGACGGAATAGCGCTTGAAAAGGCGGGCGCTGAGATGATAATAATAGAAAGCACTGTTGACCTTGTCACAAAATATCTCAAAGAGAATTTAAGCATACCCGTATATTCAATAGGTTCGGGGAGAGAGAGCGACGGACAGATAGTTGTTGTGAATGACATTATAGGATTCTATTCGGATTTTGTGCCGAGATTCATAAATGTCTATGAAAATATTTCAGGCAGAATAGAAAATGCCGTGAATAGATTTTCTGCGGATGTAGAAAAAGGCAGATTCCCGCAGGATAAAAAAATCCCTAAAATGTCCAAAGAAGAATTCAAGAAAATTATTAAGAATCTCTGATTTTGCATAAATGTTTTAATAAATGGAATTTACAGGGATAAAATCTTTAAATATTCTATTCACAATACTCCTTGATTCGCCGTCCAAGGAATACTTCATGTATGCACTGCTTAATATTATCGCAATTTAATATTGACTTAAATTTTATCATACTATATCATTACTTTAAAAAGGATAGAAAATGTTAGATAATTTAATTCTGAATAAATCTTCCATAGAATCTATTTATGAGATTCTATGCTCTTATCACAAAAAATATTTAAAAAAATTCGGAGTTAAACTACCAAAACTTTACGATAAAAAAGGCAATTTATAAAATTCTTTACAGAGAATTCAAAGGAAAAGCCCCCAAATGAATAGAAATATTAAGTACCTAAACAGAATTATTTGTGATGATGTTTTAAATGTTTTACCTAAAATAGCTGAAAATTCAATTGATATTGTCTTAACAGATCCGCCATATTTTTTGGATAAGATGGATAATAATTGGAATAATGAAAAAGTTTCAAACAATAATAATCAGCATACTATAAAATCGCTTCCAGCCGGAATGAAATTTGAAAGAGATCAAGGTCTCAGATTTTATGAATGGTATTTAAAAATATCAAAAGAACTATTCAGAGTAATTAAGCCGGGTGGTTTTTTCTTTTCATTTTCAAGTCCTCGGCTTTATCACAGAATGGCATCGGCTGTAGATGACTCCGGATTCGAAATAAGAGATATGTTTATGTGGTTATATACACAAAATCAGATGAAAGCAATGAGTTTGGACCATTTTATAGAGAAGATGGATATAGACGAAAAAAGTAAAACTAAACTTAAAAAGAAGCTTAATGGGTGGAAAACACCGCAGATAAAATCGTGTTTTGAGCCTATTGTTATGGCACAGAAACCCACCATAGGTACTTTTATTCGCAATATTGCAAATTATGAAGTTGGCCTATTAAACACTAACGTAAAAATTGGTGATAATATGTATCCGGCGAATGTCTTTTCTGTTGAAGGGATTAATGAATTGATAGATAAGACTTTTTTAATATCAAAGCCTCAAAAGAAAGAAAAAGGGGAATTCAATAATCATAAAACAGTAAAACCACTGGCGATATGTAAATATCTCATTCAACTTTCAGCTTTTTCAAAAAATGCAGTAGTGCTGGATCCCTTCGTAGGAAGCGGTACAACCGCTGTTGCGGCGAAAATATTAGGAAGAAATTATATAGGTATTGATTTGAATGAAGATTATGTGGAGATTGCTGAAAGAAGATTAAAAGAAGTAGATGCTTATGATGAAACACCGCTTTTTGCTTCTATCAAGTAACTCGGATTGTTATTCTTGAGAGGGAGTAATAATTTCGTAAAATCCGTCAGAACGCTCTTGGGTATAAGCAATACATAATATCAAAGATATTGACAAGTGCTGTTTTTAGATTATGCTGAATTCAATGAAATGGTGTAATGTGTTATTGGTATCATATTATACTGAGAAGATTAAAAAGTCATTGGGGCATACATTCTTTAGGACTATTCTCAATTATTGCCCCACTTGCGCATTCTCTGTTTTTGATTATTCTCCAATCATCAAAATTGAAATTTATACAAATATGGGAACACCCTCTTTTAGAAGTGTCCCCCAAAACAAATATATTCTTTGCCTATAGTTTAAAATCAAAAGAGAATGTTTGGTTAAATAATTAGAAGGGAGTTTAAAATGAAAAAGAATTTACTGATTTTACTTTTCATATTTTTTATAATATCAAGTTGCAATTGCAATCTATTTGAGGATGATGACTTCAATAACACACCGCTTGATATATCGGATTATGCTCTATATGGAATGTTACAGACAGAGGGAGAATTCTATATGACAGTTATTGACATGGAGAGAGATTCTATCATTGGTTATCAACAAATTACAAGAGAGTATGAATTCGTATTAAGTTTTTGTTTAGGAACTGACAATATGATTTATATTCCTATGTATTATGCTCATTTTGATTGGGATGTTGGAAATGAGATTAGGATATTTGATCCGAAGGAGGGAAGAATAACAGGGGCTATTAAAACCGAATATTTCCCTGTAAGCATATCTCTATTACCTGACAATAAAGCATTTTTATTCCATTATTTCGTGAAGACAGGTGATACTGCTATGACAAATAGCATCATAGACCTTGGGGGAAAAGTAGTAATAAAGAAAATCATTTCATACCTTGGTAATGTCATTGATAGAGAAATCTTTCAAGATTTTAATGATGATTTCTGGGTCTTTTCCAATTCTCCGGTCTCTGATGACACCTATATAATAAAATATCTAACCTCTACAGATACATTGGGGGAAAGAGTATTATTGGATAATGATTTTAATGGCAGACAATTTGACCCATCTTCAGCCATTTTTGTTTCAGAAACAAAATTATACACACAAGATTATCCACAAAAAGGTATTGTTGTTTATGATTTCCCATCAGGAAAGATTACTGATTTTATCGAATTATCATCAGGACCCGATGATATTGTTCTTCTTCCCAACAACAAAGTCTATGTCAGTCATGCTGATTATTCCTGTACAGAAGGAACTGATAATTACATTAAAGTTATTGATACAAATACTGATGCTGTGATAAAGACAATAGAGGTATGCAAAGGGCCGGCTTATATGATATATTCAAAAGCAATGAATAAGGTCTATGTCGGTTCAATTCACGAGAATGCTATTGCTGTTATTGATCCTAATACCGATACTTTGATTAAAATAATTACAGGAGAAGCAAAAGGCTCTGTAGAGAACAAATATTGCAGACTCTTAACAAACAAATAATTAAAATCATAATAACAGTATTATGCTGAACATATCGGAGTAATTCAGCGAGATTGACTTCAAGGATTTAAAGGAGATGCTATCAAAGAACAATCATTAAAGCAAATGGACTGAATCTTTAGCCAAAAAAATATATTTTAAGAATTTAGTATAAGCGAAATTAAGTTTTCTTTAGTAATTACTTTTTCTTTCAAACCGAGTGAACTATCTATTGGCTTTGAGGACATTGTCATTGAGAAAATCGGGCTTCATAATGAATCAACATAAGTTTGAAAATATTGAACTATGGCAAAAGAAAGGAGCGGATGCTAATAAATTGATAAATTCAAAGTTATTGCATATTATATTTCGTGTGATGTAAGTGAAAAAGTATAAGTTGAACGGTGTGATCATAAGAAAAAATAAATATATTGAATACAGAACTATAACTAAATGAGAGTTTGTAACACTACATCATATATTG
>DCUY01000057.1 GCA_002327905.1 Caldifarciminota bacterium UBA2202
ACGGCATACGGCATACGGCATACGGTACACGGCATACGGCATACGGCTTACGGTACACGGCATACGGTATACGGCACACGGCGTCTTTGTGCTGGCGGCAGTCGGTTTTAGAAGATTATTGAAAAAATAGTTTATTTATTCAAGGCATTAGCGTCATTTAATCGGTCGACTGTAATCGATACTCGGAACGGATACAAATGATTGAATATATTAAATACAATTTTTGATAAAAAACGGTTGACATAATAATATATTATGTTAAAATCTATCTTTTAATTGCAACAAAGGAGCGATATGTTTAAAGTTCTCGCAATCAATCCGGGATCAACATCTACGAAGATAGCTGTATATTTTGACGAAAAGGAAGTCTTTAAGAAGAACATCTCCCACTCGGTAGATGAGATATCAAAATACAAGCATATTATAGACCAGTATGATTTAAGGAGAGAGGCGATAGAAAAAGTGCTTGAAGAGCATAATTACAATATAAAGGATTTCGATGCTTTTATCGGAAGAGGCGGTCTTGTCAATCCTATACCGTCAGGCACTTATAAAGTCAATGACAAAATGATTGATGACCTGAAGCATTCAAAATTAGGAGAGCATGCTTCAAATTTAGGTGGAATGATAGCTCTTGCATTCGAAAAGGAATCAGGCAAGCCTTCTTACATAGTTGACCCTGTTGTTGTGGATGAAATGGATGACCTTGCGAGAATTACGGGTTTTCCTGAAATAGAGAGAGTCTCAATCTTTCACGCCCTCAATCAGAAGGCGATTGCAAGAAGAGCCGCCAAAGACCTAAAAAAGAAGTATGATGAAATAAATCTGATAGTAGTCCACCTCGGAGGCGGAATATCGGTGGGAGCACATAGAAAAGGAAAAGTTGTTGATGTTAATAATGCTTTAAACGGTGACGGGCCCTTTGCTCCCGAAAGGGCAGGAAGCGTTCCTGCATGGGGTCTTTATAAATTTATTCAAGAGACTGGTATAGAAGAGAAAGATCTGAATAAACGCCTTGCAGGAAAGGCTGGAATTGTGGCGCATCTTGGAACGAATGACATGAGAAAAGTGGAGGATGAAGTTTTGGCAGGAAATAAGGAATATGAAAAAGTTTATAGGGCGATGGCATATAACATAGGAAAATGGGTGGGAGCAATGGCGTCAGTTCTGCACGGTGATGTACAGGCAATTGTAATTACAGGCGGTTTGGCTTATGATAAGATATTCATCAGCTGGATTAAAGATATGATTTCATTCATATCAGAAGTTATTGTTTATCCCGGTGAAGATGAAATGAGCGCGCTTGCTCTCGGAGGACTCAGAGTTCTGACTGGTGAAGAGAAAGCGCACGAATATATATAAAGGAGGCACAATGATTGAAATAAGAGTTCATGGAAGAGGCGGGCAGGGAGGCGTAATTGCATCCAAGATCCTTGCTTATGCTTTTTCAATTGAAGGAAAATCAGTGCAGGCTTTTCCCGAATTCGGAGTGGAGAGAAGAGGAGCGCCTGTAACAGCATTTATCAGAGTGAGCGACAAACACATCAATGTGAGGTCAAAAATTTACGAACCTATGCATCTGATTGTATTGGAGCCGACTCTGGTGACTGCGATTGACATTACTGAGGGGTTAAAAGAGGGCGGATTCATCATCATAAATACGAAAAGAACGCCCGAAGAAGTCCATCTTAAAAAAACCGGTTCAAAAATAGCCACAGTTGATGCAACAGGCATTGCATTGAAATACCGCTTGGGTTCGTCAGCGGCGCCCATAGTGAATACTGCAATTCTTGGCGCATTTGCAAAAGCGACAGGATTTGTAAAGATCGAGTCAATCGTAACTGCCATCAAAAAGGAAGTTCCGATAAAACCTGACGAGAATGCCAAAGCAGCTGAAGAGGCATTCAACTCGACAATAATGTAAAAGGAGTAAAAATGAAAAGGGACGGCAAAAAAATAATATTTGAAAAGGCAGGGGATCTTCCTCCAATGGCAATGTCTCTGGGAACTACAGAGTACAATGAAACAGGGTCATGGAGAAACGAGAGACCTGTAGTTGATTCTTCAAAATGCACAGGTTGCGGAATATGCTGGAAATTCTGTCCTGACATATCAATAAAAGAAGATGCAAACGGAAAAGCTTCGATTGATTATTTCTTCTGCAAAGGATGCGGAATCTGCGCAGTAGAATGTCCGGTCAAAGCAATTGAAATGAAAGAGGAGGAAAAATGAGCACACAAAAAGTTCTCATGGGCAACCATGCTCTTTCATGGGGAGCAGTTACATCAAGAGTGCAGGTGATATCAGCATATCCGATTACGCCTCAGACTCAGGTGGTCGAACTTCTCTCTGAGATGTGCACTGACGGGACACTTGATGCCGAATTTATAAAAGTCGAATCGGAGCATTCAGCAATGGCCGCTTGTATCGGAGCATCTGCCGCGGGAGCGCGCACATTTACTGCGACGAGCGCTCAGGGTCTCGCATTGATGCACGAAATGCTTCATTGGGCTGTGGGAGGCAGACTTCCGGTAGTGATGGGCAATATAAACCGCGCAATGGCTCCGCCATGGACAATTTGGACTGAGCAGACCGATTCTCTTTCACAGAGAGATACAGGATGGCTACAGGTATATGCTTCATCAAATCAGGAAGTGTATGATTCAGTGTTAATGGCATATAAGATAGCAGAGAACAGAAAAGTCTCTCTGCCGATGATGATTGTTCTTGATGCGTTCTTCCTTTCACACACTTCTGAAAATGTCATTATGATTGATCAGAACAAGGCTGATGCATATCTGCCAAAATACGATCCTGAATTCAAGCTTGATGTAAAGAATCCCCACACATTCGGAGGACTTACAACACCTGACTGGTATATGGAGCTGAGATACAACATTCAGAAGGGAATGGACGATTCATATCAGGTAATACGCGATGCGCAGAGTGAATTCAAATCTGTCTTCGGAAGAGATTACGGAATGGTTGAAGAGTACAAGTGCGAAGATGCGGATGTGATACTTGTGGGCATGGCAACTGCGGCATCAACCGGAAAAGAGTCCATTGACATTTTGAGGAATAAGGGCGTGAAGGCAGGGCTTTTGAGAATTAGATACTTCAGACCATTCCCGTTTGAAGATGTGCGCAGAGTCCTGAAGAATGCAAAGCAGATTCTTGTGCTTGACAGGAATCTCTCTCCCGGTCTCGGAGGAATCACATTCCAAGAAGTGAAATCAGCAATGTACAATGAAAAAAACAAACCGCCGATTTACGGATTCATAATGGGTCTCGGCGGAAGGGACATAACTGTGGAATCAATCACAAATCTATTTGAGCATGCAAAGAAAAATGATCCGCAGGACATCATTTGGATGGAGGTCAAAAAATGATATACACGATACCTCAGAAAGAACTTATAAATCCCGGTCATCTTGCATGTCAGGGATGCGGCGGAGCATTGGCTTTAAGAACTGTTTTGAAGACATTGGGAGAGAACACCATACTCACATTTCCGGCATGCTGTTGGTCAGTGATAGACGGTCCGTTCCCTTACTCTGCAGTCAAAGTGCCTTTGTTTCATACTGCATTTGAAACTGCGGCAGTCACTGCGGCTGGAGTCAAGGCAGGAGTAAAGAAGGCTCAGGACCCGAACACAATTTCAGTGGCATGGGCTGGAGACGGCGGAACATTTGACATAGGAATTCAGGCTCTCTCAGGAGCGGCAGAAAGAAATGAAGATATGTTCTATTTTGTCTATGATAATGAAGCTTACATGAATACAGGCGTACAACGTTCGTCAGCGACTCCCAAGGGCGCATGGACGACAACTACGCCGACGCAGTCTCCGAAGAAGGAGAGAAAGAAGGACCTTGTTTCGATTATTGCGGCTCATGCGGTTCCATACATAGCAACTGCCTGTGTGGCATATCCTGAGGACCTCACAAAGAAGCTTGAAAAAGCAAAAAAGATAAAAGGATTTAAATTCTTTCACATTTTTGCACCGTGTCCTCCGGGATGGAAGATAAATCCTCAGGATACAATAAGAATTGCAAAGATGGCTGTAGAGAATAAGATGTTCCCGCTCTTTGAGATCGAAGACGGAGAGAAATATACAATTAACATGCCCAATCCGAAGAAAGAGAAGAATGTCCCCGTGAATGAATATATTCTGAAACAGGGAAGATTCAGGCATCTTAAAGAGGATGACATAAATGAAATACAGGCCTTCGTAGACAAGAGGTGGGAGAAACTTAAAAAACTGGCAGAAATATAATAAATTAAGAGAGCCGCTTCTTGCGGCTCTTTTTTTCACGGAGATAAAATGAAAGTATGCATTCTCGGTCTTCCCAACAGCGGAAAGACTACTATTTTCGAAGCTCTGACTCAAAGAGAGGTTCAGCAGAATCATAAGGATAAATTCCATTACGGAATTGTAAAAGTGCCTGACAGCAGAATAGATTTATTATCAGACACATTCAAGCCGAAAAAGACAACTTATCCTGAAATAGAATTCGTCGATTATATTAGAGAGGGCGAACAGAAGAGTTTCAATGCTGACTATATAGCAAAATTGAAAGAGAGTGATGGAATACTTAAAGTGATAAGGGATTTTGAAAATGACATATATCCGCCTGCTTTCGCAAAGGTTGACCCAATAAAGGAACTAAGCGAGATTGACGATGAAGTGATTCTCAATGACATTGGAATAATCGAAAAGAGGCTTGAAAAGCTGAAGACGGCGAAATACAAACTCTCAGCGGATGAAAAGAGCGAGATGACTATTTTACAGAATTTTAATGAAATTCTTTCATCCGGAAAAATGATATACTCTGTCGAATTGAATAAAGAAGAGGAGAAGGTTGCGAGGAATTACGGGCTAATGTCAGCAAAGAATGAAATAATCGTTATAAACATTGATGACCCTGCCCGTGAAATTTCAGCTGAATTAAAAGAGAGGATAGAATCGTCCAAAAGGACATACGCTGTCATATCAGCAGTCAATGAAAAGGAACTCAATCAGCTTGATTCCGAATCTAAAATGGAATTTGCAAAAGAGATGCATATTGAAGAATTCGGAATTCAAAAAATAATCAGGCATCTTTATACAATGCTTAAACTGATTACATTTTTTACTGTAGGTGAAGATGAGGTAAAAGGATGGACGATAAAGGACGGAACAAATGCCCTGAAATCTGCGGGGAAAATACATTCGGATATTGAAAGAGGATTCATTAAGGCGCAGATTGCATCTTTTGAAGATTTTAAAAAATATGCTAATTTTAAGGATTGCGTAAAACACGGTGTTCTGAGACTTGAGGGAAAAGAATATATAATGAAAGACGGAGATATTGTAGAATTCAAGTTCAATGTGTAGCATTAAGGACAGAGATAGCAGATATATGGTGAAAATGTGGGCTGTTTAGGTTCATTAATCATTTTAATTATAGGCCTCTCATTGGGAGGTCCGGTAGGTTTATTCATTGCCTCCATCATCGTGGTTCTATTGAATTCCAATGCAAAGGTTACCACATCATTCTCCAAATCAAATAATGAAGAGAATCTGAAAGAATATCTTGAAAACATAATAATGTTGTTTTCAGACATCTCTCTTATTGATGGGAGAGTCTCCGAAGGAGAATTCGCTTTTGTAAAGGATTTTTTAATAAAATCCTTTCCGAGAAGACCTGATATCGCTCAATATCTTTTGGAGAGGTACAAATTCTTTAATGAGAATCCTTCCTCTATCAATGTGCAGTCTGCTGTAAATTTCTTAAATCAAAGAATCAATTACAATGAAAAACTGTCTCTTTTTTCAATTCTCGTCTCTTTGTCTCTTCAGTCTGCAAAGAGTCAAAATGTCATAAAAAGACTAAAAGAAATCGGCAGGATGCTATTTATTTCAGATTATGAAATAAATTCCCTTTTAGGATACTATACAAATTATTCATCACGAACCGGATTCAGTGCAGTTGCAGATGCTTATACTCTCCTTGGTATAAGCAGAGAAGCATCAGACAGTGAAGTTAAAAAAAGATATAAAGACCTTGTGAAAGAGAATCATCCTGATAAATTAAGACATATGCCGGAGAGTTTCCGGAAGGAGGCAGAGGAGAGAATGAAGGCGATAAATGAGGCTTATTCAAGAATTAAAAAAGAACGTTCAATTTGATGCATATTGACTTTTATTAATTATATTTTATATTAGTATTATGGAAAAAATTGATTTATACCTCAAATTAAAGAAATGCCTATTAAACGGCGATAAAATTGAAATCGACAATATATATCTAATTGTAGTGAAGAACAATCTTGTTGATTATGATTCGCTTGTACTTTTAATGAAATACATGTATGAGAATAAGGAGAGTTCAAGATACTTGAATCTTTTAAGACTCTTCGGATCTGCCGCAAAGAATGATTCTGAAATATCATATTTCGTCGCTTTCTATTTTCTTATGAACAAATCGTTCTATCATGCAATGATAGCTTTCAAGCTTGTTAAGGAACTTGACGGGATATATTACTCTCTGGCTAAGTCAAATATAAGAGTGATTGAAGAGAACGAGCTGAAGCTTTTGAATGCAATAAAGAATCATGACATTGAAAAATCGGAAAGGCTTAAAACTATTGAAGCGAATATTTACGATGCGGTTTACCATATGATAGAATATGCAAAGAGCAAAGATACATTCAGAGGATCAGATGATAAAAGTCGTTTCATTTGACCTTTGGAATACTCTCCTATCGGGAACGAACAGCGAAGCGTCTGAAAACTTCAGATGTGAAAAAATGCGTGAAGTTTTTTTAAGGCGCGGATACGACATTTCCTCCGGCAGGATAAATGACGCAATTAAGAAGGCGTGGGATTATTTTAATCTTGAATGGCTTAATAAATATTATACTCTTCAGACTTCTATGGCTGTTGAGGTCATTTTATCCGAGCTATCTTTGAATGCTGACGAGGTTTTAAGAAAAGAGATTCTTCTGATAATGCAGAAGAATCTTATTCAGAGTGACAACAGAGTTATTGAAGGAATGAGGGAGCTTGTACTTGAATTGAAAGACAAATACACTCTCGCAATAATTTCGGATGCGGGATTCACTCCCGGGCGCTATTTGAGAGAAGTGATAAAAAATATCGGATTGTATGATGCATTTTCGATATATGCATTTTCAGATGAAGTGGGTGTGTCAAAACCTCATAAAAAAATCTTTGAATATGTTCTAAACAGCGTAGGAGCAGAGCCTGAAGAGGGAGTTCATATAGGCGACATTCCTGCCACTGACATTAAAGGAGCAAATGACATAGGAATGAAGTCGGTTCATTTTTATAAGGAGACTTACCTTTTTAAGGATTCGGAGAAGAACAGCCCAAGCTTCTCCACTGACTCACCTGAGGGGATTTTAAATTATATACGAGGTTTATAAGGAGAGATTATGAATGATAATAATATTCAATTACAGCATTTCATTTTGAATGAACAAAAACGTTTCCCGTATGCTAAGGGCGACTTTACTCTGCTTTTGTCGGATATAATACTTGCAGGCAAGATAATTTCAAGAGAGGTGAATAAAGCGGGCCTCGTGGAAATCCTCGGACTTACAGGAATGGAGAATGTGCAGGGAGAGCAGGTGCAAAAACTTGATGATTTCGCAAACAGCTCCTTTCTTAATATCCTTTCAAAAAATGAATCAGTCGGAGGAGTCGCTTCTGAAGAGATGGCAGAACCTGATTATTTCACAAATCACACAAAAGCGAGATACTGCGTCCTGTTTGACCCTCTTGACGGCTCGTCAAACATTGATGTTAATGTAAGCATTGGAACAATATTCTCAATTTACAAACTCTTAAAAGAAGGCGAGTGCACTGAAAATGATTTTCTCAGAAAAGGTTCCGAGCAGGTTGCGGCAGGATATATTCTGTACGGCTCCTCTACAATGCTTGTCTTTACTACCGGAGAGGGTGTTCACGGATTTACGCTTGACGCTTCTCTCGGAGAATTTCTTCTTTCCCATGAAGATATGAAAATACCTGAGCCTTCAAAAAGATACTATTCTGTAAATGAAGGAAATTTCAAATATTGGGAGAAGAATGTTCAGGAGTATGTAGAGTATCTGAAAAATTCAGAAAAACCTTATTCTCTCAGATATATAGGTTCATTAGTCTCTGATTTTCACAGAAATCTTATATACGGCGGAATTTTTATGTATCCGCTTGATCATAAAAATCCTGAGAAGCCCAAAGGAAAACTTCGTTTAATGTATGAGGCGAATCCTCTTGCTCTGATTGCAAAACATGCAGGAGGAAAGGCTTCAAACGGGATAGATGATATTCTTGAAATAAAGCCCATTGAAATTCATCAGCGCGAGCCGCTCTATATCGGGACAAAATCTTTTGTTAATGAAGCAATCGCTTTTATAAATGGAGGTAAAAAGTGAAGAGAATAATATCTGCTTTGATTATATTTTTTTCAGTCACAGCCTATTCCCAATACTATTCAGGAGAGATCGGATTCGGATACCTAAGCATTCCGGTTTCTCCATTATCACAGAGTTTTTCTACTGCGGGAGCTGCTGCGCTTGAAAGGGCGGGAGATTTAATAAATCCTGCGTCTCTTTATTTTTACACTGATGGAAATGAAGCGACAATGAATTATATGAATTATATTGCAGGAAGCCACTTTGGAATGTTCTCTTATACAAATTCCGGTTCTCAGGTGCTATTGAAATATTTCAATTCAGGACTTATTGAGAAGAGAGATTCTCTGAACACGGATTTGGGAACATACTCGGCAAATGTCATAATACTTAATTATTCAAAAGCATTTTTGTTTAAAGAAAAATTTATATTCGGCGCGGGAGTCAATTTGGGAGTGGAAAACATAACTGAATATAACGGTATTGAAGGTTCGTTTGATTTAGGATTCATTTATAAAAATATTTACTCGGATTTCTTGAACATAGGTGTAAATGCCACGAATCTCGGCGTACTCTATGATTTTGAAAGCTCATCAGCCGCTCCTGCAAAAATTGTCGCAGGTGTCTCAATCTCAAAGGAAGATATGCCTTTTGCCGTGTATATTGACGTAGGTAAAATTATTGACAGAAAAATATTCTATGCCGCCGGAATGGAGTTTTTCCTTATAAGACCTCAGACTGCAGTTCAATCTGAAAATGCGGATATTACAAGTGTGACATCAAGTGCATTATCGGACATTGAGGTTGATATAAAACTTGATTCATTGGATAATGCCGAAGTTTCCGATACTGCAATTGATTTATCGGAGAATGAGATTTCTCTTGAAAACCGCTCTGATACTCTTATTCAGGCGGACACTCTTGCAATTCTTCAAGATACTCTGAAGACGGAGAATGGAACTGATGAGAATGAATATACAAGTTATGCAGATTTTCTTGAAGACGAAGAAAAGAAAATCGAATCTTCTGTTGAAGAGAATAAAGAAATTGTAAAAACTCAAAATGAAGCAGAAACTTTGCCTGAAGAGACTCTTCTATCGCCGAAAATTGAGAGTAAGAACAATATACTCAACCCGCTTGCATTTTCAGTGATATGGGGATTTTCTTCAGACAGACAAGAGCTGTCAATGGGTTATGGGACAGATCTTTTAGCAGGATTCACTGCTGGATTCAGGATGTCATATAAAATGGCATCAGTAAATTACAGTGTCAAAATGTGGGGCGAACTTGAATTGTCGCAATCATTAGGGCTCGGTTTCAGGTTTTAGAATGTTCAGTGAAAGCATTGAAATCCATCTGCAGGAATTTGAAGGACCGATAGACCTTCTTCTTTATCTTATACGAAGAAATGAGATAGACATCTATGATATTCCGATTACAAAGATAACCTCCGAGTATCTTGAAATAATTGATAAGATGAAGGAGCTTGATATTGACATTGCGTCCGATTATATAGTGATGGCTGCGACTCTTGTGAAAATCAAATCAGACATGATGCTACCGCGCACACCGGACGAAGAGGATATTGAAGATCCGAGAAAGCCGCTTGTTGACAAACTTCTTGAGTATCAGAAGTATAAAAAGGCATCCGAACTCTTCAGAAGCATCGAATTTGAAGCCGGAAGACTCTTTGCAAGAAATATAACTTTTACTTCTACTGCGGAAGAGCAGGAGGAGGATTTGTCTCTTGTTGATCTTATGGGAGCATTCATGCCTCTGCTGAAGAGAGGACTCTCTCTTACTTCTTACAGGATGCCTAAAGTTAAGAAGACCATTACAGAAAAAGTCAAAGAGATGGTTTTAATCCTTGAAGAGAAGAAGACTATGAATTTTATGGAGTATCTGATGACTCAGGAGACAATGTTTGAAGTCATCCTGTCCTTCGTGTCTGTGCTTGATATGACGCAAAAAGATATTGTGAAAGTGAGGCAAGAGGCTCAATTTGAGGATATATGGATAACTCTATGCTGACAATGTCGGATTTTAAGCACAAATATTTTAAAGATGCAGTTGAGATTATAAAATCATCCAAGAGAATTCTTGTTTGGGGAGATGAAGATTCGGACGGAATAACCTCCACTGCAATAATGATGCGAACTTTAAAAGCAGTGGGAAAGAGAGCAGATTATTTTATACCTTCAAGGAAACGCGATGGGATAGGAATAACTAATAATGGTATTAAACGGATCAATGAAAAAGAATTTGACACTGTAATGACTGTTGACTGCGGTTCGGTTAATTATGCTGAGATAAAAAAAATAATAAAAAAAAACAAAAGAGTGATAATAACTGACCATCATGTTCCTCATGACAGACTGATAGCGGGAGTGCCGTATATCAATCCCCACTTATTGAAAAATGACAAATTCAGTAATCTATCAGGAGCAGGAGTGGCATTCATTCTCTCACAGCTTCTCTTGGTGACATTTAAGGTGTGCTCCGATTTTGAAGAGGCTTGGGAATATGATAATAAAAATCTTTCTCTTGCGGCTTTGGGAACAAAATGCGATAGGGTAAAAGAGGATTCAATCAATTCCGCTTTGCTAAAAAGCATAAAACACTTTAAGAGAGATTTCACAGTATTTGGTGATGTTAAAGTCAAAGAGCAGGACTTGTGCTCTGTTGTCGCCACATCAAAGACTGCGGAAAGAAGAAACATGATGGTGGAAATATTCACTGAAAACAACAAAATCAATGCAGATAGGAAAATCACCCATATAAGTAATTGCCTTTCACAAGTAAATGAATACAGAAAAAATATTCAAACCCATTATTCAAAACTGAAGAGAGCATTAAAATTAAACGGAGAAGAAAAAAGGATTTTACTGGTTGAAGAGGACATTGAATATAAATATATAGGAGTCCTTGCCGGCATCTTGACTGAAGAGACAGGTATTCCAGTCTGCATTATCGGGAAGAGAGATGCGGAATTTACAGGAGAGTGCAGAGCTAAGAATGTTTATAATTGGGTTGAATTCCTAAAAACTCTTAAAGCTTATTTTGTTTCTTGGGGCGGACATCCTCAGGCGGCGGGTTTCACCTTAAAAGGAGAAAAGATTGAACTTTTCATTAATGCTTTTAATACTTCTATCGATTAACACTTCAGACAATTACATTGAATTGCCGTTTGACAAGGGAGACACTGTGGAGATATATTTCAATGACAAGTATGACAAGACTCTGATAGACAATTCGCTTAATATAATTCCACTGTCAGTTTTAAGATTTTATCAGATAATTATTTCTCCTGCACAGGGAGAGGTGTGCAATTTTACTCCAAGTTGTTCAAATTACATGTTTAAGGCAATAAGAAAATACGGATTCGCGCTGGGATTCATAAAGGGCATTGACAGACTACAGAGGTGCAATTTGAACGCCAGAGACTATCTTCATGTCCACTATTCGGATTATGTATTGACAAAGGAGCGGGGTTATAAAATTATTGACAACCCCTGATATATATGAAAAATAAATTGTTTCCGATTATCTTTCTATTTTCTTTAAATGTATTCGCAGGAAATATGGAATTTGCGCAGTTTCTCTTCAATGAAGGCGATTATTTCAGATGTGTGACTGAATTGAAGAGGGAGCTTTATGAAAACTCTTCTGTTGACACTTTAAAGACAGTCAATCTGATAGTTTCGTCATATATTATGATGGGAGAGAATCTGAAAGCAATAGAGGAAGCAGACAAATTCTATAAGAAAAGCTCGGACATTGAATACAATTACGCACTTGCATTATTTCTTGACAAAAATTTTTCAAAGATTGATTCTCTCAATCTTTCAGAAAGCAGAGACGCAGTGGTTTTTCAGGAACTTTCCGCAGTATTTCAAAACAAATTTAAAGTGTCCGACACAGTAAATTTAAAAGGCGAATTGAAAGAAATCTATCAGGGATATGCGAAGATTAAAAGGAAAAATCCGTATCTCGCAATGCTCATTTCCGCAGTAGTGCCGGGCCTCGGAAGGGTATATGCGGACAGGGCTGGGGACGGCGCATTTTCTTCTCTTACTGTTTTAACGCCTGCTTTGATAGCAGTATATTACAGAACAATAAGCAAAAATGATATAGCATTTTATGTTTCAGTTGGAGCATTCGGAGCATTCTATCTCGGAGAGCTTTACGGCGCATTCAATTCAGCGTCAATTTATCATAAAAACAAGACGGAGGAATATTATAAAAAAATCATTATTGATTATTCTGCTTCTTTGTTTAGCCCTAAATTCGTATTCTGAAGCGGCTTATAAAGAATTACTAAATGAAGGCGACTTCTACAGGGCTTGCGGAGAATATAAAAGATTTAAATTTAATAATGGAATAGAAGACACTGCAGATTACTATTTAACCGTTGCCTCGATTTATGCACTGTCAAAAAGAAATGAATCTTCAATTGCAATCCTTGACAAAGGATTCACTTATGAGAGCAGTGAAGAGCAGATGAAAAATGAGGCATTGATAAGGTCTTATCTCTCATTTCTAAGCGGAAGTTTCTCTGAGGCTATATTTGAATATGAGGATTTTTCCGATGGAAGTGACACTCTTTTAATGTCTCTCAAGCTGATAAGGTCTCTTGTTTTGAAGGACGACACTCTGCCGTTTGAGTATCTTCCAGATTCAATAAAGAAGCAGATTGAAATCTATAACAGGATTGATTTGAAGAATCCTCTTCTTGCTTCTTCACTCTCTGCGATTCCCGGTCTTGGAGAGGCATACGCAGGGGATTATGTTGCCGCAACAAGAGATTTTATGCTTACAACTTCTGTTACGGTTCTTGCAGTAATGGCATTTTTGAAGAATAAAGACTCATTTACATTCGACAAACCTGAATTTTCATCCTCCTATTTCAAAACAAGAGATTATCTTTTGACTTACCTGATATATTCTTCTCTTGTAGTTAGATTCCAGAACGGCTCAAAAACGAATTCCGAATTGTCAGCAGAAAAATACAATACTGAAATATTCAAAAAATATCTGGTTCCCCTCCATTCATATATTGAAGGAATATATAGAACCCGCATGTTGAAGATAATCAAATAGCTATCTGAAGTTGATTTAAGAACTTTCTCTTGACTAAACTCTATTTTGTTTATATAATAAGTAACTATGAAATATGTAAAAGGACTGATAATCCTGTTATTTTTATTTATTTGCTTAAGCACCTATTCAAATCCTGTTGGCGCAATATTTATTCCTCAGAATCAGTTTGATGATGTGGAATTTTTAATGACAACATCAATCCTTGATTCTGCAGGTTTGACATACTATGTATTTTCGGAGAAGGATGACACTTGCTTCGGCAGGAGCGGATACAAAATACTTCCTTTCACTGTAATGGATTCTGTTGAAGACTATCCTCTTGATTTTTTAATTCTAAACGGAGGCATTGGAACTTACTATTATGCTGACAATTTAAGACTTCGGGAAATAATAAAAAGAGCGGACTCTGAGAAAAAGATTATTGTAGCTTCAAATTTTGCTCCAATCCTTTTTATGAAAGACAGCATGCTACAGGGCAGAAGCATAAATTTTGTGAGAAACAAAATAACAGAAGACCTTGAGAAAAAATATAAATTTAAGTACTTACCCGGCCCTGTTATTGTCTCGGAAAATCTTATCACTTCTCCTTCTTCTGAGTTTGTAAGATTGTATCTTAATGAATTCTTAAAAAAATACTATGAAACTTTTAGTTCAGAGAGTGAGTAGGGCATCTGTGCGGGTAAACGGGGAGCTTATCTCCGAAATCGGAAGAGGGCTCTGTGTTTTTGCAGGATTCTGCAAAGGCGATTCGTATGAAATTATTGAAAGAGGAGCAAAGAAGTTGCTGAACCTGAGGGTATTCGAGGATGAAGAACAAAAGATGAATAAAAGCATAAAGGATATAGGCGGAGAGATTCTCTTAGTATCGCAATTTACTCTATGCGCTGAGCTTTCCGGCGGGAACAGACCCGGATTCGACGACACATTAGACAGAGAGAAGGCAAGCGAGCTGTATGAAGAGCTTATAAACTCCCTCTCAAAATCAGTAACTGCAAAGAAGGGCTTATTCGGCGCGCTTATGGACATACAAATAGTAAATCACGGCCCGGCGACATTCATATTGGAGACAAAATGATAAAAAGCATGACAGGCTATTCCAAAGTTTCAAAGGAGATCAAGGGCTATGGTCTTGTCTTTGTTGAAATGAAGGCAGTCAATGGAAAGAATCTCGCATTGAATTTTAGAATGCCACAGGAACTCTCTTCATTGGAGCAGAGCTTAAGGGTTCTCATGAACAGGACTATTTTACGCGGAACTGTCAATGTAAATATAAGTGTGGACTATTCATCGGATTTCATAGAGTCTTTTGCAAAGGAAAGAATTAAGAAAATAAACAGATTGTCATCTATCAATGGTTTTGACAAGTTCTCACAACTGATATTTTCAGACTTGTCAAATTACATTCCTGTCAACAGAAGAATAGAGGCAAAACAAGCGGATGAAATAAGATTACTTGCTTCATCAGCCATCAGGGCATTTGATGAATTCAGAATAAGCGAAGGAAGAGAGATAAAAAAAGATTTCATTAAGTATAATGCAATTTTGAATAATGAGATAAAATTTATAAAAAGCCTTTCAACGGGTTCTGTGGAGAAAAAAAAGAAACGACTTTATGCAATTTTGAAAGATAAGGGTGCTGTTTTTAATCAGGAGATACTCGCATATGCGGAGAAAATTGATATCAGTGAAGAGATATCCAGATTTTCAGCTCACCTTGCGCGGATAAAAAATGAAGAATCCGGCGCATCAATGTCATTTATTCTTCAGGAAATGCACAGAGAGGCAAATACTCTCTCGGCAAAATCTGAAGAGATAAGAATAATACAGAGCGTTCTTAAAATAAAAGAGACGATAGAGAAAATAAAGGAACAGGCTCTCAATGTTGAATAAAGGATTTTTATTAGTCATTTCATCTCCTTCCGGAGGAGGAAAGACCACATTATGCAGGATGCTTCTCAAAAATAGTAAGGATATCGTATATTCAATTTCAGCTACAACAAGGCCTATGAGAAGAAATGAAACAAACGGGCATGACTATTATTTCATGACCGAAGATGAATTCAAGACAAAGAAGAATGAAGGATATTTTGCAGAGACTGCAAAAGTGCATGATTACTACTATGGCACTCCTGTTAAAATGATTGAAGACAGCATGAGAGAAGGGAAAATAGTATTAATGGACATTGATGTGAAGGGAGCCATGTCAATAATGGAAAAATTTTCCGATTCAGTCACAATTTTCATAAAGCCTCCGTCAATGAATGTTTTAAGGGAGAGGCTTATGAAGAGAGATACTGACAGAGAGGATGTTATACAGACAAGGCTTAAAAATGCTGAAGAAGAGTTAAGAGTATCTGAAAAATTCAAGTATCAGATTGTGAATGAAGACATCAATGCGACTTATGAAAGAATATCAGGAATAATTGATAATGAAATAAAAAGGAGGAATAAATGAATGTTTATCCGATTGATGAGATCTACAAAAAGGTAAAGAACAAGTACCTTGCAGTTGTATTGATTGCAAAAAGGGCAAAGAAGTACAATCAGGAGAATTACATCAACTTCTCATCTAAAGGCGAAGAAGCGCCTGTAAATCTTGCAAAGAATGAGCCGCTGAAAGACGCATTCAGTGATTTCTTCGACAGTGATTTGGACGACAGAATAAAAAATAATGAGTAGAGTTCTCATAGGAATCACAGGGTGTATAGCCGCTTACAAGGCAGCCGCTCTTGTCCGTGAGTTCAAAAAAGCAGACAATCAAGTCAAGGTTATACTGACAAAGAATGCAGAGGAATTTATAACTCCTCTGACTCTCCGCACTTTGTCGGAGAATCAGGTATATACTTCACTGTTTGATGACGAAAATGAATACTCCGCAGAACACATAGCTTTGTCAAAGTGGGCTGATATTCTTGTAGTTGCTCCTGCTTCCGCAAATATTCTCGGAAAATTCGCGAACGGTATTGCGGATGATCTGCTGTCAACTGAGTATCTTTCTTTTGATAAACCGGTACTAATCGCTTTAACGATGAATACAAAAATGTATGAGCATCCGGCAGTGCAGAAGAATATCTCTCTGCTTAAAGAGAGAGGGAATATTGTAATTGAGCCTGAAACAGGATTTCTCGCATGCGGAGACGAAGGGAAAGGAAGATTTCCGGATATAAAAGTTATTCTCATGCATGCGCAGAGGATCCTTCATAAAAGCAATGCTTTGAAGGGAAGGAAAGTTATAGTTACAGGCGGAGGCACTTTTGAAAAGATAGACCCTGTAAGGATTATAGCCAATCTCTCATCAGGCATAATGGCTGATGCATTTGTGAAAGCGGCTTTTTTGAAGAAATCCAAGAACATTCTTTACATACACGGCAGAATATCCATTGAGGAGAATATAATCTCTCAAAATATTTCGGCGGACACAACACAGGATATGCTTGATGCGCTTAAAAAAGAGATAAGAGAAGCCGACATTTTGATAATGGCAGCCGCTGTAAATGATTTCAGAACCGATTATGCAAAAAATAAAATTAAAAAGAGGGATTCTCTTGCTCTGAATCTGAAGCGGAATACGGACATACTGACTGAACTATCAAAAATAAAGACAAAGGCTGTAAAAATAGGATTCGCTTTGGAAACGGAGAATTCGGAGAAGAACGGACTGAGAAAACTAAAAGAAAAATCATTGGATTATATTGTAGTAAATTCTCCGGATAATTTAGGAGCAGAAACAGCCTCTGCGGTCGTTATTTCAAAAAAGGGCGAAAAGCTCATTATCAAAAATGCTACAAAATATGAACTGGCAGAGAGAGTTCTTGAATGGATAAAATTGTAGAGAATCTGATAAATTATCTTGAATTTGAAAAGAGGCATTACAGAAAAGAGTTATGTGTCTTAGAGACTCTTGTAAGAGACGATACCCGTCTTAATGAAGATATTCACGAGTGTAGAAAATGCGAACTCTATATAAATGTAAAAAATAAGGTAATAGGAAGTGGAGATAGTAATTCCGACATAATGCTTGTCGGTGAGGCTCCCGGAGAGGAGGAGGATAAGAGAGGAATTCCTTTTGTCGGAAAGGCCGGAGAAAAGCTTGAAGAGATGCTGAATTTCATCGGTCTGACAAAAGAGAGTGTTTATATTTGCAATGTTCTTAAATGCAGGCCTCCGCACAATGCAGATCCGACAGCAGAGCAGGAGAGCGCATGCAGGGAATTTCTTATAAGACAGATAAAAATTGTCAAACCGAAAATAATAATGACTCTCGGAAGGCACGCGGCAAGCGCTGTGCTGAAAAATGATTCAAAAAATATGTATGATTATATTAATAAGGAATTTCAAACCGATGACGGAATAAAGGTGATAGCCACATATCATCCTGCGGCCATTCTTTACTCAAAGGGCGAGACAAAGAATAAAATAAGGAAGCAGGTTGCGGATGACTTAAAAAGATTAAAGAAAATGGCAGGTGAACAATGAACAGAGAGAAGCCTTTCTTTTCAAAAGAAGCGGAAATGTCGGTTCTTGGCGGAATCATTCTTGATGCTCAGAATCAATTGAATCACATCATGCCAAAACTAAAGCAAGAATATTTTTATTTTACCGAAAATAAAAATATATATGCAGTAATATTGAAAATGTACAATAGCAATGAAAAAATAGATATTGTAACTCTTAAAAACAGGCTAAAGAGGGAGAATCAGCTGTCTGAAGTGGGTGGAGACGAATATCTTCAGATGCTTACGGATAAGATTGATATGATTCCGAACATTGATGAGTATGCTAACATTGTAGAGGAGAACTATATTCTGCGGCATTTGATTGATACGGCAAAAATAATTGTAGACAACTGCAAAAGCGAAAAGACAGTTGATGAAATAATAGAGAGCGCCGAATCGAATATATTTCAGGTGCGCGAATCAAGGTATAAAACCGATGTGATTTCCGTATCTGAATCAATCCCTCATGTTCAGAAAATGATTGATGTGTATATGTCAAGAAAGGAGCATGTAACGGGAGTGCCTACAGGATTTGCAGACCTTGACGATATGACTACGGGATTTCAAAAGGGCGAACTCATTGTACTTGCCGCGAGGCCCGGAGTGGGAAAGACGAGTTTTGCATTGAATATGCTGGCAAATCAATGCGTGAAGACAAGGGAGAATGCACCGAAATTCAAAGGGATAATTTTTTCGCTTGAAATGACTTCGGAACAGCTGATTCAGAGGATGCTCTGTTCGTATTCCGGAATATCCTCTCTCAGATTAAGACAGGGGAACTTGTCAAAGCAGGACATGCATAACCTGAGCGTGTCATTCAGTGATTTTACAAATTCCGAAATATATATAGACGATTCCACAAAAGGCACGCCTCTTGATATAAAAGCCAAATCAAGAAGAATGAAGATAGAGAAAGATGTGGATTTTGTCATTATAGATTATATACAGATGATGCACCTCGACAGAAAAGTCGAAAACAAACAAGTAGAAATATCGGAAATATCAAGGTCATTGAAGCTTTTGGCAAAAGAGCTGAATGTTCCGGTTATTGCTCTTGCCCAGCTGTCAAGAAATCCCGAAAGGAGAGAGAACAAAGAGCCGATACTGTCAGATATAAGGGATTCAGGCTCAATTGAGCAGGATGCTGATGTTGTAATTTTCATACACAGAAAATTCAGAGAGGGAGTTGAACTTGATGACGCCAAACTGATAATTGCGAAGCAGAGAAACGGACCGACAGGGGAGATAGAAATTCACTTTGATCCAGCCCGCACATTGTTCAAACAGAAGGCGAAACAGCAATGAAGTATGTAAACAGCTTTCTGATTACATCAGGCGAAATCACGATATTCATTTTAAGAATAATAAAAAGCTTTAAAATGATTTTTAAGAATTACAGGCTTATAGTTTTTAATATGTTTGAAATAATCACGGAATCCCTTTTTATACTCATTTTTGCCTCTCTTTTCATGGGAATGGTTTCGGCTTATCAGATTGTATATCAAATGAAGGATGTAATCCCAATGCTTTATGTCTCTACAATTGTCACACAGGCAGTGCTTATTGAAATAGGTCCCCTGATAGTAGGCATAGGATTTTCAGGGAAGGTTTCTTCTCAGATAAGCGCCGAACTTGCATCAATGAAGGTCACAGACCAGATAGACGCTCTTGAGGTGATGTCTATCGACCCGATCGAATATCTTGTCATGCCGAGAGTTGTAGCCGCCATACTTATAATTCCGTTCCTCACACTGATTACGGAGTTTTCTGTAGTCTTCGGTGCGTTTATAATGTCAATCGGAGTTTTAGATATAACTTCTAATATGTTTATTGAGGGCTCCAAAATGAATTTTGCAATGTTTCAGATCTTTGGAGGCCTTATAAAATCTGTTGCATTCGGATTCTTCACTGTGGTTTTATCCTGTTACTTCGGCATTACTGCAAAAACGGGAGCCAGAGCAGTCGGAAAAGCCACGACTCTTTCAGTATCTGCGGCGGCAATTGCTGTAGTGGTTTTGGATTATATTTTCACAAGGATCCTTTTTATATGGTGAAACTAACCGGAGTGTCAAAAAAATTCAAGGATGCAGGGCTGTATGATATAAATGCTTTTTTCCCGGAAAAGAGCGTCTGTACAATCATCGGAAGAAGCGGAGCCGGAAAGAGTCTGCTTCTTAGAACCATCCTTGGACTTATAAGACCTGACTCAGGCAGTGTCCTGATAGGCGGCACTGACATTTACAAAGTCAAGTACAAACAATTGAAGGAAGTGCGCTCGAAATTCGGAGTTCTCTTTCAGAACAATGCACTGCTTGACTCAATGAATGTTTTTGAAAATGTATCTCTTCCTGTTGTATACAGAAATCCGGAAATGCGCTACAATGATGTAAGAAATCTTGTCAAGGAAAAATTGAAAATGGCTTATTTGGATGATGTTACTGACAAGTACATCAATCAGCTCTCAGGAGGAATGCAGAAAAGAGTCGCAATTGCGCGAGCTCTTATAACCGATCCTGAAATTCTTTTTTATGATGAGCCGATTACAGGTCTTGACCCTTTGACTGCGGATGGAATTATAGACCTTATAAAGAATCTTTATCTGACGCTTAAAAAGACGACAATAATAATAACTCATGATATAAGGGGATTCATTGATTTTACTGATTATATAATGCTTATAGATTCAGGTGAAACATTATTTTGCGGCACTAAGGAGGATTTCATGTCATTCGATCACAAAATTGCGAAGGCATACATTAAGATGGCAGGCAGATTATGATGAAAAAATCGCTCACAATAGGAATAGTTGTAATGCTCGGCCTTGCGATCATGATATTTGTTTCTTTCTATATGAACAAAATCAGAATAGCGCAAAGCAATAACTATGTTCTGGTAAAATTTGATTCCGCAGACGGACTTAAGGTTAATGATGAAGTGAGATTCAGGGGAGTGAAATGCGGAATGGTAGATGCGATTATACTCACAAATGACTTTGTATTGGTGAGACTTTGGCTGGACAAAAAAATCAGAGTCAAAGATAAGAGTTTTGTAGCTCTTCAGGATTTCGGAATACTCGGAGGGACCAAATATATTTTCCTTCAGCCGGAAGGAGAGAATCTTTATTCATATCCTTCTGACACTCTTGTTGGTGAAAAATATGATTTCAATATTGCGCAGATCGGTATAATTCTACAGGACATTAAAAAAATAGTGGAGAATGCTGTTCCGGAAAAGGGAAAGATCGATGCAATCACAGATACTCTTTATTCTGCTCTGAATAAGATAAATCTGATGGTAGTGAAGAATGATGTTGATGTAAGACGGGCGGTAAATGATATAGCTTATGCTTCCAATAAGGTTAAAATGGTTATAGATTCTCTGTATCCTGCAATAAACTCAATAAAAAAAGAGGTTGACATATTTTCTGAAGGAAGCGGGTCAGTGAAAAGAATACTTAGAGAGGATACGGTTTATTTGCGGCTGAATAAAAGTCTTTTACAATTGAATGAACTTCTTGATGAGATGAAAAAAAATAAATTAATTAAAGGATGTCTGTGAAGAAGCAGAGCAGTAGATTCATCTGTAGGGAATGCGGTTTCTCAAGCCTCAAATCATACGGAAGATGTCCTGAATGCGGCGCATGGGAATCTCTTGTGCAGATTAAAGATGAATCTGTTAAAAATGACAGAAAGAGTCCTGCTCAGATGGACAGCATAGTGTCCGATGAATTTCAAAGTGTCATGCTCAAAGATAAAAACCTCAACAGAGTCTTTGGAGACGGAATAGTAAAAGGCTCCGTGATACTTATAGCGGGACAGCCGGGAGCCGGCAAGTCCACTCTCGCGCTTAAAGTAATTGATGAAATTGATGCAAAATCAATATTGTATGTTTCAGGCGAAGAGTCCGAAAAACAATTGAAAATCAGGTCTAAGAGAGTTTCAAAGAGGACTGATTTCGATGTTCTTATAACAAACTATATTGAAGATATAAAAGCGAATCTTGAAGGCAGAGACATTGTTATAGTTGATTCCATACAGACAATGAATTCCGAAAAATTTCCGGGGCTTCAGGGTTCTCCAACTACTGTGAAGTTTATAATGAGCGAGCTTATAGAAATTCTTAAAAGCAAATCAATACCTGCCATAATAATCGGGCACATCACAAAGGACGGCACAGTGGCAGGTCCAAAGACTCTCGAGCACCTTGTCGATTCAATATTCATGTTTGACAGAGTGAATGATTCGGATGTAAGGATTTTGAAATCTACGAAAAACAGATTCGGCTCGACTGAAGAAATAGTCCTTCTTAAAATGGATGAAAAGGGGCTTACAGTAATAGAAAACATGGATGCCATGAATATGTCGAACTCGGATAATATCGGCACTGTTTTATCTTGCACAGTGCAGGGAAGCATGCCTGTTGCATTGCAGATTCAAGCATTAACTGCAGTCTCAAAGTTCGGAATGCCGCAGAGAGTTGCCACAGGCATTCAAATCAGAAGGATGCAGATGCTCATAGGAGTCATTGATAAATATCTGGACACGAAAATCGGCGGAATGGACCTTTTTGTAAATATATCATCAGGTATTTCAGTAAATGATCCGATGCTTGACCTTGCGGTTATTGTGGCAATTGTTTCATCTTTTAAGAATCGGCCGATTGCAAGCAATTCCGCATTCTTAGGTGAAGTGGGTCTGTCTGGAGAAGTATACGGCGGGAGACTCTTGGAAACAAGAATACGTCATCTTGAACATGTGGGTTCAAAAGAGATTTTTGTTCCTCTCAATAAAATTAAATCATCAGTGAAACTCAACATAGTCAAACATATTAAAGATATTGAGAAAATTATATGATAAATAAATGGATAGTCGCCGACTCACTTGACATGAAAGAAGTTGAGAGAATATCAAAAATATTAAAACTCCCCGCACCAATTATTAAAATACTCTTTACCAGAAATTTGAAGAACGAAAAAGAAATATCCGAATTTTTAAATCCGTCAATAGATAAACTGCACGATCCTTTCTTGATGAGCGGAATGGCTCAGACTGCCGAAAGAATTGTCAAAGCAATTGACAGCAATGAAAAAATAATGATATTTGGAGATTATGACGCTGACGGAATAACATCGACAGCAATGCTTTATAAATTTCTTCACGCTTTGGGAAGCTCTCCCATTTATTTTATTCCAAACAGGGTGGAAGACGGATACGGATTGTCATTATCAGGAATAGATTTTGCCACAATGAACAAAGTCGATTTGATTATCACTGTAGATTGCGGAATAACTGCATTTCAGGAGATTGAATATGCGAAGACAAAGGGAATAGATGTTGTCATAACAGACCATCATGAAGTCATGAACAGCATTCCTCCTGCAGTTGCGGTAATCAATCCGAACAGGGAGAATGAGACATACCCGTTCAAATTTCTTGCAGGTTGCGGAGTGGTTTTCAAGCTTATTCAGGCAATCGCAACAATGAAAAAGTATGAAGGGGATGTAATTGAAGACTTCATTGATTTTGTCACTCTCGGCACTGTGGCTGATGTTGTGCCTTTATTGGGAGAGAACAGAGTGATTTCACACTATGGAATGAAACATATTGTTAAGACTTCAAACCCGGGAATAAAAAAACTTATAGAAGTATCCGGAGTGGATAAGAATAAAATAACTGCATTTCATATAGGATTCATATTAGCTCCGAGAATCAATGCAATGGGAAGAATGTCCAATGCCACCAATGCAGTCAAACTACTTATAACTGACAATGAAAGAACTGCTGAAGATATAGCCAATGAACTTGACTCAAAAAACAGAATGCGACAGGAAGTGGACCAAGATGTTTTTGAAGAAGCAGTAGGAATGATAGAAAATCAAAATCTGCAACTGAATTCAGTAATAATTCTTGCAAAGGAGAACTGGCACGAAGGAGTCATTGGAATAGTGGCATCAAGAATTGTCGAGAAATATAACAAACCTACAATCATGATTTCAATTTCAGAGGGAATAGGGAAAGGAAGCGGCAGATCAATTCCATCATTCCATTTGTATGATGCGCTTAAGAGTGTTGAAGGCATGTTGATTTCATTTGGCGGTCATAGGCTCGCGGCAGGAATCACAATAAAAAAAGAGAATATCGAAGTGTTTAAACAGGCAATTCAAAGACTTGCGATTCAAACTTCAAACGGCGAATCGGAAATAAGGAAAATAGACATTGACTGCGAAATTTCTCTGGATGATATAGACTACGAACTTGAGAAGATGATTGATCTGCTGTCTCCGTTCGGATTCATGAACAGTAAGCCCGTATTTCTTTCAAAGAGACTAAGCATTGTGGGATATCCGTCACTATTAAAAGAAAAACATCTGAGAATATGCTTGAAAGAGAACACGAAAACATTTGAATCAATATGGTTTAATAACGGCAAAGACCTCTTGAAAGATATAGCTATGCCGAATAAACGATTCGATGTGGCATATCACATCACGAAGAATGAATATGCAGGGAGGAATGTAATTCAACTCCAAATAATTGATATGAAGGTTTCCGATGATGCATAATTCTGCTGACAAGGTCAAATATATTGTTAATGATTTGCTCATTCCTTTTAAGGTTGGCATATCGCTGAAATCCGACATGCCTAATAATGGTGACATGAGCTACAATTACCCTGAAAATGAAGAGAACAGACTGCGTTTTTTTAAAGATCTTAAAATAGAGGACAAAAGATTCATCCGAAATAGGCAGATACATTCGGATATTATTGTTTATCCTAATTATAATTCGGTTCAGAATGCTGACGGACTTATATCAAAGGATTTCAAGGATGCTCTTATGCTCTTGACTGCAGATTGCTATAATATCTTTTTCACAACTGATAACGAAAGGATATTTGGTGCTGTCCATGCAGGATGGAAGGGAGTTGTTGGCGGAATATTAAACAGCATGAAGCGAAAATTCAAAGGTGAATCAAAAGTCTTGATAGCTCAGGGAATATGCGGGGAGCATTTTATCGTAAAGGAGGATGTAGCCTCTCAATTTGCTGAAAGGTTCTCAAAATCACGAATTCACAGAGAAAATAATATTAAAATTGATATAAGGAGTATAATCAATGATGAGCTTAACGGGTGTGCGGAGATTGCAAATTTAAACATGTGCAATGTGTGCAATAAGGAACAACTATTTTCTTACAGAGAGAATGACATAAAATACAGGAACTTATCACTTATTTGGAGAGAAAATGAATAAATCCATTTCTTTGATTTTAATCATTCTTTTTGCTTTATCGGCATTTTCGTATGAGATTACAACTGACTGGAGTAAAATGCAGGGAATGACAAATTCAATAGCTGACAAACCTGTGATAATAAGAATCGAAAAAGACTCTTTGGAAGAGTGTGACTCGGTATTTGCAGTATTCACTTCCCTTTCAGGCAAATTAGAATTTTTCAAAGACACTGTATTCACTGACAAAAACGGCATGATAGAGAATCAAGTTAAGCTTGGCAGCAAGATGGGTGAATATATTTTTAAGGCTGATATTTATGATGGAAGTCAGATGGTAAAGAGTTTTGATTATAAAGTTATAGGACTTAATATTATTGAAATTATCGTGATTCTCCTTGGAGGCCTCGGATTGTTTTTATTCGGTATGAAGTACATGTCTGACGGTCTTCAAAACATATCCGGAAACGGTCTCAGAAATATAATAGCAAAGGTCACGAAAAGCACTTTTACAGGCGTATTGACGGGTTTTGCCGTGACAAGCATCATACAATCATCAAGCGCCACAACTGTAATGGTTGTGGGGCTTGTGAATGCGGGAATAATGACTCTTATGCAGTCAATAGGAATAATAATGGGAGCGAATATCGGAACAACAATGACTGCTCAGCTGATAGCATTTAAGTTTGAAACAGTGGCACTTCCATGCATAACAGTAGGAGTGCTGATGCTGTTGTTTATAAAAAACCAAAAATTAAAACTCTTCGGAGAGACTCTCTTTGGATTTGGTCTGCTCTTCTACGGCATTACAATGATGTCGCAGGCAATCAGTCCGATAAAGGATTCTCCCAAGCTTATAGAATTCTTCATAATGTTCAGCAAATCGCCTATTCTCGCAATGCTTGCAGGAATGATTATCACAATGGTCATTCAATCATCAAGCGCCACTGTCGGTTTGACTATGGTGCTTGCTTCGCAGGGACTTATCGACATTTATGCGGCTGTTCCTCTTGTTCTTGGAGAGAATGTCGGAACAACCATAACAGCCCTTCTGGCTGCTATATCTTCAAATAGAAATGGAAAGCGCGCCGCCATAGTACATTCTTTATTCAACATAATCGGAGTGCTTTATATGATGACAGGATTCTATCTGATAAAAATCGGAGGAGTGCCTGCCTATTTAAGGTTAATTGATTTAATTACACCTGGAAGCAATCTTGCCGGAGAAAATATCTCGCGGTATATTGCAAACTCCCACACTGTATTCAATGTATTCAATATGATTGTATTTCTCCCGTTTGCCGGTGTTCTCAAGTTTCTCGCGGAGAAGATTATTCCTGACGCGAAGCATGTTGAAAAGCGCACCACCACTACAAAATATCTTGACAAGAATCTCCTCGTAAACCCGCATATAGCTTTGTTTCAAGTGAGAAAAGAGATGCAGCATATGCTTGACACTGCAATGGAATCTATTTCGCTTGCAACTGATGTGATTGTAGATGACAAGACAGAACTTATTGATAAAGTTAAAAAGCTCGAAATGAAGACGGATATACTGCAGAATGAAATAACAAATTATCTCATTTCAATTTCAAAGGAGCATCTTACTGATGAAGAATTCTCACAGATTCCTGTTTATATCCATTCAATCAATGATATTGAGAGGATAGGAGACCATGCAATGAATATTCTTGAATTCTCGCAGATGCTTAAAGAAAGCAAAATAGAATTTTCACAATCTGCTTTCGATGATATAAGAAAGATGAATTCATTGCTTATGAAGATGATGGATGAAACTAACAAGGCGATTGAAGACATGTCTGAAGAGAGAATCAGAGACATCTTTGTAATGGAGGACAATCTCAATGAGTTTGAAAGAGAATTCAATAAAAATCACATGCTCCGTCTGACGAAACATACCTGCAAGAATGAATCAGCCGCATTATTTACGGATATTCTCACATCGTATGAAAGATGCGGCGACCATGTTATGAATATTGCGCAGGCTATAAACAATCAATTCCAATGGAGGAACAAATGATACATTTTAAGGATGAATTAAAAAACATCAAAAATTATGTGCCCGGAAAGCCCATTGAGGAAGTGAAGCGGGAACTCGGATTAAAAGGGAAGATAATCAAACTCGCTTCAAATGAAAATCCTCTCGGAATATCTCCCAAAGCAAAGAGAGTTATTGAATCAAGCATAAATGAACTTCACCTTTATCCAGATGACACCAACTATTACCTCAAGAAGAAAATAAGCGAAAAGACAGGAGTTGAAGAAGAACATATAATAATAGGAAACGGTTCGGTTGAATTAATCAATAACATTGTCTTCTCTTTCACCAAGAGACATGACAATCTGCTTCGCTGTGACCCGTCTTTTATACTGTTTTCTATTTCAGGCCTTATGAACGGATGCAATGTTATTAATATCCCGACTAAGAATTTCACATTTGATGTTGAGGAGATGATAAGAAAATCTGAAGAGACGGATGCTAAGATAATATATTTTGACAATCCGAATAATCCCATGGGCACAATGATTGATGAGGATAGAGTTGAGTATTTCTTGAAAAAAATACAAAATGACAGGATAGTGATTCTTGATGAAGCTTACAATGATTATATGGATATAAAAATGAGAATCAATTCCGCAAGACTTCTCAGAAAACATAAGAATCTTGCAGTTCTGCGCACATTCTCAAAGATATACGGACTTGCAGGACTCAGAATAGGCTACGGAATGGCAAATGATGAGATAATGGAAGTATTAAACAAAGTGCGCCTTCCTTTCAATGTCAATCTTCTCGCTCAGAGAGCCGCGCTTGCCGCAATTGATGATGCAAAATATCTAAAGGAGAGCAAAGAATTGAATGACAGGGGCATTATGTTTCTGACAGAGTCTTTGGAAAAAATGAATTACACGGTTGTAAAATCCCATACAAACTTCATTACATTTGACACAAAGACGGATGCTATGGAGGTCTTTAAAAAGCTTGAAAAGAAGGGCATAATAGTAAGACCGATAGCAAATTACGGATTGAAATCATTCTTAAGAGTGACAACAGGGACGGATTCTGAAAATAGAAAATTCATTAAAGCTTTAAGGGAGGTATAAATGAAGTTTTCGGACATAATCACCAAAGCAAAAGAGAATAAAAAAATATTGTCAGTGGCATGCGCGGATGATGAAACAGTTTTAAGGGCTTGCTCGAATGCATATAAAGAGGGATTATGCACCCCCATATTTGTAGGAGACAAGGTTAAGATTGAGGAAATATGCAAGAAAGAATCCATTGACATAAAAAAGTTTGATATAATTGACGAGAAGGACAAAACACTTGCCTGTGAAAAAGCTGTCAGGCTTGTATCCGAAAATAAAGCCCAGTTTTTAATGAAGGGATATATTGATACTTCAGTTTTGGGAAAGGCAGTTTTAAATAAAGAATGGGGCATGCGGACAGGCAGCTCTCTCTCTCATGTCTCTCTATTCCAAGTCCCCAAATACCACAAACCGTTCATTCTCACTGACACAGGATTTATTATAAAGCCAGATGTTACAATGAAAGTTGATATAATAAATAATGCAGTGAAAGTTATGCGCACTCTTGGAGTCGATGTTCCCAAAGTCGCTATTCTTGCGGCTGTAGAGAAGGTGAATGCCGATATGGTAGAGACAATTGATGCCGCTCTTTTATCAGGAATGAATAAAAGGGGACAGATAGCAAATTGCATAATTGACGGCCCATTGGCTTTTGATTTGGCAATTTCAAAGGAATCGGCGCATCATAAAAAAGTTATAAGCGAAGTTGCAGGTGATGCAGACATACTTGTCGTGCCTGATTTGGCATGCGGAAATATTATGGCTAAGACAATGATTTACTGGACTGATTGCGAATTTGCAGGGATAATAGTGGGGGCAAAAGCTCCTATAGTTTTAATCTCCCGTTCGGATAATGAGAAGAATAAAATGATGTCTATTGCTTTCGGAGCGTCTGTGTAATTTTCAAAATATTGACATCTTCAAGATAAGGAGGGAAGTATCCCTCCTTTTTATTTTCATTCAATTTATAAAAGAGTTCTTCATTATGAATAAGCTTAAGATGATTTGTCTTCAAAACTCTTGTTGAAAACTGCTTCTTAAATAGAGACAATGAGTCATTCTCTTCAACTCCTCCTCCAAGACCGATGTACTTAATCCCATTATTAAAAGCATATTTATAGAATTCAAACAATAAAACAACATTTGCTCCCAAGTGTTTTCCCATATCGCTTGAAACATTGGCAATATAATAAGCGGAATCTTTTGAAACAATAAATAAACTTGAAGCAATTTCAAGGTTATTCACAGAGTATGTCATTTGAACAGCAAACTGGGATTCAATCAGAGATGTCAATGAATTGTTGTCACAGAAGAATTCATTTTTAAATTCAAGCGCTTCTTCAATGAGACCTATTTCTTTCGATATTGATACTGCGTCTTTTATTGGTTTTGACAAAATCGCCCTTGTGCGGTTCGGTAGCGAAGAAAGATAATCCTCAGGCTCTGCTTTTACATCAATTATATAGAAGCTTGAAGATTCCACAACATTATATAGTCCTTTAAGTGGAATATGATTGTCAATAAAAGGATTGAATCTTATAAATTCGCACACTATATTGTTTGTTTTTATAAATTCCGCCCGCTTTGCAACAAAATCTTCAACCTCAAGCATTCCCGACTCTCTCTTCCAAAGAGGCCCCTGATAACCCAATGAGGACATTGATAAATTGCCGTTATAACTTAAAAGCAGAAATGGATAAATGAAATTATCAGTCTCTATTTTACATTCTTTGTAATAGCTCAAGAGAGTATTCGAAAAGAAAATATCATTCATTTGATGTCAGTTAATTTGTCCCAGATCGAATTTTCAGAGAGAAGTTTAAATGCCCTCATGTATGACTGATCATAAAAATGAATTTTATAATTCTTTGAATAATTCAATGCAAATTCCTCAAAACCGACTTTTCTTATTCTGTAACCCTTATTTGTTTTACCGTCAAAGAGAGAGACATAATAATAATTATTATCTTCATACATATTGATTGAATCCTTTTGAAAAATAGTGTCAGAGTCCGCATCCTCAGGGGAGAGGGATTTAATGAAATACTCAACACTGTCAGACAAGAGCTCCTTTTGGCATTCCTTTCCTTTCCATGATTTATAGATTGCCACGGATTTGACGTATCTCTCTTTTTGTATGGAATTCATGTCATTTGAAATTTTATCTGCAAGAAGATTTTCTGCTATAAACTGCTTTAAAAAATATTTATATGTATTTTTACTGCCGAAGATTCTTTCAAAAGAGTCAATAAGTGAGGATGAGTTTTTGTCATTTTTAAGCATTTTAGAATATGCTTCATAAGTAGAGTCGGAAATATTGATACCTGCTTTTCTGCAAAGATCCTCAATTATAGCATCTTTAATTATCTCAAAGGCTATGGAAGTCGAGTAAATCGAATCAATATTATTCGACAACATATAAACTTTTTTGTATTGTTCAATATAATCTTCATTTATAGAAGCGCCATTTACTGAAAACACCTTTTTATTGAAATTTGAAAAAAGAATGAATGCAAATATCAGAATGATTAGTAAAGTTATTAAAAAAATGAATGATGATTTTTTCATAAAACTCTCATGTATTTCTTAATAACAGCATTAAGAACTATCATATATGACGGATGAAAATTATCTCTGTAACTTTCAGAGTGATGAGGTGTCTCTCCATAAAGATTGAATGTGTTGATTATGCTCTTAACTGACTCTTTATTGAATGAGGAATATCCTGAAAGAATAGAATCGATTTTAGAGGGAGATATAGGTTCAATAAAATCAGGGGAGAAGTATTCAAAGTTTTCAGTAAAGAGATTGGCGAGAAGATTGACTGATTTATACTTTCTTAAAAACGGAATTATATGAATTTTCAGGCAATTTTCGGATATCTGCTGATAAACTTCTTTGTACTTCACTAGTTCGCGCTTTGTCCTGTATTCCTCTCTAATATTTTCGGCAACTTGGATTACATTAGGCCTCTCGCGCATTTTATGAAAAGGACCCGTAAATGACTGAATAATGAACTTGGCTATATCAGCCTCTTTTATGAAATCTTTGCAGATCTCAATTTCCTGAGAAAGATATTGGTTCATAGCAAATAAAAGAGAAGGGATGACTCTTCTCTTAATTTATCTCCTTCCATCCTAATAGTTTGAAGAATTCAAGGTCAGACTCAACAGTCTGTTTTAATGCCTCGCTTGAGTACATAAAGAAGATCCTTGCGTTTCCTGTTGCATGTACATCCATAAATCCTTTGATAACCATTGCACCGAGAATCCAAACATCCACAGTTCCTGCAACATTACCTGTCCAATTACCTTCAACATAAAGAAGTCCCTTATGCTGAGAATATCCATTGCCGCTGTGAAAATCAATGTCTCCCTTAACCCATATTATTCCTTTGGTTTGAGTACCGGTAGGAATTCCTGTCCATGTACCTGTAGCCGGAGTGATTCTATAGTATCTTACGCTATCGGGATCATTAGGCAAGGTTGTGACATCGTTCCAAGGAATATTGTCATTCATCTCGCTTTCACTTGAGAATCCAAGTAATTCATATAACTCAGGAATGACAATTGAATACTTGACAATAATGTCCGGATTTCCAAAAATATGGTACATTGATGCACCAAAAGAACTTAAATTTGCAGAAGTTGTAGCAATTCCGGCAAGACAGCCTACTCGTGAACAATATTCATCATATTCAATTCTATTGATTGCCCATCCATGCGCAACAGGATTCCAATAATAGTGATTATAACTTGGATGGTATGTTGAATCGTAAGGCGTGTTAACGTGATATTTAGGAGGTCCTATCTGCTGGCTCGCAGTTCCGGCAAGAGAATCATCCCAACATGTGGTCGGAGCTCCGGTAAATCCGGGGGCGGGCCATAAAGATGCGCCCGGTGCTAAAGGACAAACATTGAAAGGAGTGTCCATTCTGTGATTATGACCGCAGACATATGGATCAACATTTCCTGTGGACTGTAGAACTATGGTTGCCGCTGAAAGAGCAGATTGAACTTTTATGTTGACTTCCTGTTTGGATATTTCTGCTAAAATCTTTTTCAATGCTTTCCCGCTTCTTGCTGTTATTTCAACAACTTCAACAGGAGGATATTCAGTAACAAGTGAAGGAGGACCCAAGAATTGTTTTTGTGTCTTTGAATCAAAGAAATATATTTGTGTTGAATCCTCGCTTAATTTATGATGAACAACCAAACTCAAATTTGAATCAAAATCCTCTGTTGTGTAATCAAGCTCTATGCTATCCAAATCATTTTGAAGAGAGTTTTTATAATAGATATGAGCAGTTGAATCGTCTTCCTCAAGAGTTCCGAAAGTGATATATGTAGTCCATGTGGTTGTTAGAGGAACACCGACATCTCCAATAAATAAAGGGTCATCAGGCTCAAGATTCATTCTGTGCTTGATTTCATCAAGAGCAGATTCAGCAACTGCAACAACCTGAACTGATGATGCCTGATATACTGATATTGCGGTTTCGCTCTTTATGGTGAACATCATCCCTGCGGCAAGAAGACTAAGCAGTAAAATTATCATGATAGTTGTGACTAATGCTACTCCGCTTTTTTTCATATTATTTCTCCTTATTAATTTCATTGTGGTAAGCGTACTTTTGTCATCCATTCTCCGCCAAAATTCAGAGTAACTTTGACTCTCGGTTTATCTTGTCCTAATGAAGTTGGATTTGCGAAGGTGCCGGTATAATAAGTTTTTATATATAATCTGTCAGACCTATTTACATTCCATTTGTGTGGAACAGTCACAGTTGTTGTCATAGAAGCATCTGCATTTGTAAGATATTCGCGAACAATATTTGAATATGTAGTAGCATTGAAAGTTGAAAATAATAAATAGCGTGATCCGGGTCTCCCGAACGAATCACAGGCATATACTTCAAAATCAAACCATTTTAATGTATTAGAATCAGGATCTGTAGTACTGCCTGAAATTGTAAATACCCAGTCGCCATCCTGTATTGTATCGGCATACGGTATTCCTTTCTCTGTTACAAACTCAGCGTATGTTGACATTTGTGTGTACAATCGTCTGTGAGAATAATATTCTGTACCGGGATTCGGCAAAGAATCTCCGACTGAACCCTCAGTTCTTGAGTTGACAGTGTTCAGGTATCGCGGTAGAGGACCGCTGAAACTGACAATAGTAGAATAAAATGCATATAAGTATAATGAATCATCCCTCAGGGAGTCGACATAAGCATTTGTAAAATATAAAGAAGTGTAGCCTGCGCTTGGAACAATTGTAAAATAATTATCACTCATATCCATTACAGTCCAGTTGCCTTCATCAATGACATCTACTCTCACAAGACAAAGCTGGCTTCCCTCAACTGAATCCGGTATTGTCCAATTGTAAAGAAAAGTGTCAACACCGTAGGAAGGGCTTGGGTAGTTTGACTCGCCTATGTAGTTCCAATTATAACCTGCATCAATACTATAAAAATATATTATTTTCTTTATCACTTCACCCGAATCATTGGAATTAGCATAGGTTTTTATGTCAACATTAGAACCTGAAGTATAAATTTCTGCTCCGTTTGGTGAAATAACACGAACGGATGGTCTGTTTCCAGTCGCATTGACAAATCCAAATGCCAAATAAGCAATTTCATCTTCTGTGAGTAAAACTCTAGCCATTGAACTTGTGAGCGGTATAGGTGTTATTGCGGCAGTTGCAATTCCTAAAACATCAATAGTATCCACTCCTGAAGATGCCAAACTGTCTGTGCCTAATGGAGGATTGGTCCACACAGCCAATGTCTCCCCTGCATTAACCAATAAATCATAAAATCCAATTGAATCAGAAGGAGAAGATATTGATTTTACACTATTATTTGATGTTGCAACTTCAATTCCGGAAATACCTGTCTCTCCGTCATCTTTCTGCCATAATCCATCTCCATTAAGATCGTGAAAAACTATTCCTCTCACATTAGCTGAAGGAGTTTGTTCCATACCAAAAAATTTTTTATAATCATCTTCAATAGTGAAATCAATCATATCATTTGTAACTGAGAAATCGAAATTCACAGCAGTTGTTGCTCTCCAAAGTACTTCAGGAGAAACCGAAACACCGTAAGAACCGGGAATAATAGCAAATGTCCATATACCGTCTTCATCAGTCAAAGCCATTTCACCAGTGGAAAGTTTAACTCTCATGTCTGCGATTCCGTCTTCCCCAGTGTCGTAAATTCCATCAACATCCGCATCTTCGTAAACATGACCTTTAATAAGATAAACTTTTGTCGAAACATTTCTTGTAACAGCAACATCAGTTGAAATATTTGTAATATGATAAACACCTTTATAAGGCGCACTTGAAACGCCAGTGACATTTACTGTTATAATTTCAATTTTCTCAAGAGTGCCGAAGTCCGCAATAGGAGCAAGGCCGTTAGCCTCAGCTTGAGATATTGTACCGTCTCCATCATCGTCGCCATATAAATCCGGCGGAGTCGTTGCATCGCCGTCATTGTCAATCCAATACAAAAACATCGGCGTGCCTTCATTCTGAGAAGGATATCTGTCAGGACCGCCGACTATTGATACAAGTTCCTGATTCTTCCAATCAAAATCAGAGATTTCGACTGGTTTTGAATTAGAGCCGGTGCTCCATTCGCCATATACTCTTTTTATCAAACAATAATCATCAGGATTTGGTGTTAAAGAAGCAGGAGATGTATTTCTATCTGCTTCATCAATGAGTCCGTCATTGTTCCAGTCAAACGAGTAAATAATTGTTTCAGCACCTGTTAAATACTTCATTGACGGATTATAATGAGCAGGCCTCTCTTCAAGAGAGACATTCGGTTGCATCGCTTGAGGTTCTTGAGGATTATCCGGAGTATCTATTGCGGGAAGAATATTTGCATTAAAAATAACTTCATAAGGGGAAGCGTAAACAATTCTTCTCTGAGGAGTGGATGTCTCTGATTCGTCTATGTCGATATTATAACCGGCAGCTCTTAAATCCTTAATCATATAATCAATAGCCGTTCTTGCTGATTGTTGGGCTTGAGTCATCTGGTCAACTCTCTGTTTGGTGGCTTGACTGTTGATAAATATTGTTGTTGCAGCTGCAATAATAACCGAAAAGATAGTTAATGAAATTAATAACTCAAGTAAAGTAAAACCCTTCAATTTCATATAAACTCCTTTTTAATTTTTTGCAATATACGCAGATAAAGTCTGTTGATGATCCAATGAACCTGCACCGCCTCTTTGTTTCCAAGCTACTGTAATGTCAACTTTCTTCATCTCATTAGCAGGATGATTTTCTGTCACAGTATAGCTTCTGATAAATTTCCCATCAATAGTGTCAGGTCCATGTATTCCTGATGATAAATCAGCTTCCTCATAATTAAGAGTTCTTAAATATTCCATTGTCTGTTGGCAATACTCGACTGCTTGGGAATTTTGTCTTGTTAAAAGAGAACTTCTCATAGCCGCTGGAAATATAGCTCCAAGTCCCAAAATACCTATTGTGAGCAAGGTAATTGCCACTAAAAGTTCCAAAAGAGTAAATCCTTTTGTCATATTTCCTCCTATTCCTCTGATTTAAGTATATAACCTGACGGTGCGATTATAATATTTGTAGTTCTGTTGTATCCCGTAATAGTGAGAATTGCAAAGTCAGATGTTCCTCCCGGATTGAATTGGATGGGATTCTCATATGAAACTACAGTGCCAATGCCATCCAACACTTTAACACCTTCAACCTCTATATTTTTGTCAAAATTATAGCACTGAGAGCCCAAAGTAAAACTGTCAGCATTTATATAAAATAAAGCAACTTGATTTTGAGTTATGGCACCTTGTCTTGCCACATTCATTCTATCAATAATGTTATTGACAGTATTATTGTATTTTGCCTGTCCGGAATTGAACATAGGCATTGAAAAAGCCAAGACCATTCCTATGATGACAATTACCACCATAACTTCTATAAGAGTGAATCCTTTGGTTTTTATCATAAAAACTCCTTTGTTTGGCTAATAAATAAGCAATAAATATGCCACGGAAATGATTTGTAAATAGGCATTAAACAATAACTTATAAATCGTTGATTTGGAAAATATCTAATAAAAAGCGAAAGTGTGAAAAACTTTTCACAATATTACATTAATTTTCTCTCTGCATTTGAAGCAGAGATTATCTTTTATGTGCAGAACAGTGTCATAATGGTCCCTCTCAATCAGCAGAGAGCCGCATTTAGGGCAATATGTGTTTGAATATTCTTTCTCAATTACATTTCCCAAATAGACATATTTAAGCAGTTTTTTTGCTTCAGAGTAAAATTCCTTAAGAATATCAATCTTTGTGGGCGAGAGAGCGTATTTGTAATTAGGAAAATAGCGTGAAATGTGAAATGGTATTTCAGGGGAGAGGGAGTAAATGAAATCAATCATTCTTCTGAATTCATTAATGTTATCCGTCTTTTGGGGAATGAGCAGATGTGTTATCTCAATATGCACATTATTTTCATAAAACAATTGTATTGACCTTTTTACTGTTTCAAGGTCTCCATTAAGCTCATCTCTGTAAAAATCCTTATTGAATGATTTCAAATCAATATTCGCCGCCCTTATATAAGGAATAATCTTTTTAAGAGGTTCTTCGTTTATTGTTCCGTTTGTGACAAGGATTATTTCAATCTCATCTCCGAACATACTCCCGAAATCATAAATATATTCATACCACATCAATGGCTCAGTGTATGTGAATGCAATTGAATTTCTATTTTTACTCTTGAGAATTGAGTATAATCCCTCTATCGGCAGGGAGGCTGACTCGTGAGAATTTTGGGATATGTCATAATTCTGGCAGAAAGGGCATTTTAGATTGCATCCGCTCTGCGCGGCGGATATTATCATTGTTCCCGGATGAAAGTGATAGAGAGGCTTCTTTTCAATAGGGTCATCTGCAATTGTTAAAACCTTTTCATAGTTTGTCGCTGTCAATTCTCCTGCAATGTTCTTTCTTCCAAGGCAGAGCCCTGTCTGATTGACTGATAAAATGCAGTAATGGGGACATAGAGTGCATCTCACTTTGTCATTGCCGAATTTTTCAAAATAATCCGCTTTTCTCATTTATATATTATACCTCAGAATGAGTTTAGCGGCAAGGGGAAACTGGCGCCGAAGAAGACGCCGTGCGCCGTGTGCCTTGCGCCTTGAGCAAAAAAACAGTTAATAGTTT
>DCUY01000056.1 GCA_002327905.1 Caldifarciminota bacterium UBA2202
ATATAGACAGCATATTGAGATTATCAGGCGGACACAGCTATCTTGCGAATGGGAAGTATCTTGACACATGCAGATGGGAGATAGAGGAGGCGAAGAGCGTTCTGTATATAGAATTAACTCAGATACAGGCGTCTCCAACAGTTGCAGTTGATGATACAATATACCCTGATGGAGTAACAATACGGAGCTTTGAATATCCGGTTTATGCAGTTGTAAAACCGATAGTAATAACAGGGAGCTTCGGACCGACAGGGGTACAAGATGGCCGTGAGCCATGCATAGGGGACAGCACTTGTACTGTCCCAACGATACAGAGCCAATACATCATATGGAATACAAATACACAAGGGACACTAACAGTGTATGACATCTCTGGCAGAGAAGTAATAAGAGAAGAATCAAAGACAACAGGCGAACACAAGACAGACATCAGATACTTGAAGAACGGGATATACTTTATAAAACTGAAAACAGAGAATCAATCAATCACAGAGAAGCAGATAATAATAAAGTAAAACTAAAACCTATTTTTGATTACCGAAACTTTCCTCTTGACTGACTGGTCAGTTTTTGATATAATGCCCCCCATGGATAAAAAACAAGAAATCATTAAAAGCGCTCTCACTCTTTTCTGCGACAAAGGATTTTCGGAGACTGACATTGATTCTGTCGCTAAAAGTGCGGGGGTGGGGAAGGGAACTGTTTATCTTTATTTCAAGGATAAAAAGGACCTTTTCATTTCATCAACAACTTATGCGTTGAACTACTTCAATAATGACCTCGAAAAGAAGGTCGGAGAGGGAAAAAAAGCAAAAGAGAGGCTAAAAATTTATATTGACCATTCATTGAGCATTCTGACAAGCAATAAGGCAATAACAAGGTTTTTCATAACTGAAGTGCTTGAGACAATGCGGAGATGCGGGAAGAAGGATATGGTCGTTGACCATTCAATATTTTTAAAAAGGTACGATATTTTAAAAAAGATCCTTGATGAAGGAATGAAGAATAAGGAATTTAAAAATGTCAACAGGGACTCTATCAGCGTAATGATACTGGGCGGCATAAATATGATTATGACAAAACATCTGATATTCGGCAACAAAGTTGAAAAGAAAGAACTTTTGGAATTTAGAAATAGTGTTTTAGAGATAATAAGTAAGGAGACAAAATGAAAAGAGAAATGATTTTCATCTTGCTGATTTTTCTCTCATTGAATATTGCATCACTCACTTTGAATGATGCGATAGAGAATGCGATGAAAGAGAATGTTCAGCTGAAGATGCAGGAAGAGAACAAGTCAATTGCAAAACTTGATGAAATGAAAGCAATAACGCAGTTTCTTCCCAAACTCACTGGAAGCGGCACTTTTGTGCGTCTTGACACAATCCCCACCACTACTACAATGACAGCAACGGGTCCTGTCACAATTCAGGTTGGACTGCAGGACAATCAATCCTATGATGTCAAGCTCGCTTTGCCGATTTTTGTTCAGGGAAAGCTCGTGCTCGGATATCTTATATCAAAAGATAAATATAAGATGGCAGAGAATGATTTGCTGAAAGCAAAATCCGATATTAAACTTGCAGTGACACAGCTTTACCTATCTGCATTGCTTACAGACGAAATGGTTGATGTTACTTCAAAGGTTCTTGAATCAAAGATGGAGCATCTGAGGACTGTACAGTCAAGATACGGGTACGGCTCTGCAAGCAAAATAGAGCTTCTCTCTTCTGAAATAGAAGTGAAGAATCTTGAAGTGCAGGTTCTTGATTTGAAGAAGCAGAGGGACAATATATACAGAACACTGAATTTCATGATGGGAAACGACATTGCTTCCGAAGTTGTGCTTGAAGACTCTCTCTCGGATTATATAGCGGAAATGTTTGACACAATAAATATTGATACTCTCACAAGCGATGAGCTTGCAGGTATTTCCCTTGACGAAAAGAAAGAGATAAAGAGCGCGGAGCTTTCACGAAACATGGTGAAGAAAGTGCATACAATGAATTCAATGGCATTCCTGCCTACAATTGCATTATTTTCACAGTACACATATAAGAATTATTATACATATTATAATGACTCTACCTATTTTGATGGTTCAATCAATTTTGGAGTCACTGCCTCTGTTGACATTTTTTCAGGCGGAGGAAAAGTTATTGATGTTTTGAAGAGCGGCAAGCAAGTCAAACAGACAGAGATGGCTCTCTTAATGCTCAAGGAAAAGACGAAACTTGACATAGAGTATCTTATGAACGGATATGAAAATTCAAAACAGTCAATCCAGATGTATGCAAAGACGATTCTTTTGTCGGAAGAGGCATACAAGACCGCTCAGGAGCAGTACAGCAGAGGAATAATCAGCAATAATGATTACCTTGATGCTGAAACAAATTTTTTAAGGACAAAATCAGGATATCTGAAATCTGTATATGACAAGATAATAAATCAGGTATCAATATTAAACTCAATAGGCGCACTGTAAGGAGGAACAATGAAAAAATATTTTGTGTTCATAATCATCATAGTGGTAATAGTTCTCTCTCTCGCAATATCGAAATTAACCGCGAAGAAGCCGCTGGTAGAAACAATAGTAAAGACAGTCTCTCACGAGGTTGTCTCTCTCGGATCCATTTCAGTTGTTCAGGATTTTTACGGAAAAATTGAGGGATACAACCAGACGGAGATATATCCGGATGTTCCGGGCAGATTCATTAAATATACAGTAGAAGAGGGAAGCTATGTTAAGAAGAATGATGTAATAGCTGAAATAGACCGTTCAGTCCCGGGCATGTCATTTGAAACAGCAAAAGTTCTTTCCCCGATAGACGGACTTGTATATGAACTGAACATAATGAAGGGCGATGCTGTGGCGCCGTCAATGCCTGTTGCAATGGTGGCTGAGAACAGCAAGGTTGTGGCAAGGGTTTACATCTCTGCAGACCTTCTCTCCTCGGTTAATAGGGGAATAAGGGCTGAAATAAATGTGGACGGCAACATTCTCTCGGGATATGTTGACAGGAAGTCGGCATTTGTGAATAACCTGACACAGATGGGAAGCGTTGACATAGTGATTTCAGGCGGCTCAAAGTATCTGAATCGCTCATGCACGGTCAAGCTATTTCTTACAGAGAAGAAAAATGTGAAAGCAATTCCATTTGAAGCTCTGAGGACAGATTCGACAGGAGAGTATGTCTTTGTATATAAAGATAACTCAGTCAAAAAAACTATTGTCAAGACCGGGCTTAAAAATTCGCTTGCAGTTGAGATAACAGATGGAATCAATACAGGAGACACTATAGTGACGCTCGGAAGTGACATGATTAAAGACGGACAGACCGTCAAATTGAGGTAAGTATGGTAAAACTTTCAATACAGAGGCCGATTCTCGTAATTGTCGTATTCATAGTCATTGCGATATTCGGCTTTCTTTCAATCAGACAGCTCGCTGTCGAGATGTTTCCGAAGATAGATCTTCCGATGATTTCAATTGTGACTGTATATCCCGGAGCATCAAGCATTGACATTGAAGAGCAGGTTACAAAAAAGATTGAATCTGCAGTATCAATGGTATCCAATGTAAAAGAGATAAAGTCAACCTCGCAGGAATCAGTCTCATCCGTCAATGTAAGCTTTGAATGGGGAAAAGACCTTGAAGAAGCGGCGAATGACATAAGGACGCAGGTTGAATTCGTAAGGAGAAGTCTGCCTGATGATGCGGAGAGCCCTATTGTCTACAAGTTCTCTTCATCTATGGCTCCTATAGCAGTAATAGGCATTTCATTCCCCACGGAGGACATCGCCTCCCAATTCGATATCACGGAAAGGTACGTGCTTGACAAGTTCAGGCAGATTCCGGGAGTCGGCTCGGCTTTTCTCTCTTCTTCAAAAAAAGAGAAGGTGAATGTAAATTTGAGGATTCCTGACATGGTGAAATACAATGTCAGCGTCTCTCAGGTTATTTCAATGATTCAGGCGAATTCTATGAATGTTCCATTAGGAGAGCTGAGAGAGGGTCTGCGCACATATTCTATAAGGCTTCCCGGAGAGTATGCATCCATTGATGAGATATCAAAGACGATAGTCGGTTCTTCAGGAAGAAATCCAATCTTTCTGTACAATGTGGCAGACATTGACTTCTCTTCAGGCCAGCTTAGTTCTGTCTCAAGAGTTAACGGAAAGAACGGAATATTGGTAATTCTTCAGAAACAGGCAGACGCTAACACTATAAAGGTTCTTGACGAAGTGAAGAAGAGGATAGAAGAGGTAAAGGAGTTTTATCCCGCAGGAACAGAGATAAATGTAATATTCGACACATCAAAGAGCATCAAGTCCACAATCGCGAATCTCGCTTCGACAATCTATTACGGATTTTTGTTTGTGCTCATCATAGTCCTCATATTTCTCAGAAACATAAGGGGAAGTCTAATAATTTCAATGACTATTCCTTTCTCGCTTATTTTTGCATTCATTTATCTGTTTGCCGCGGGAGACACCATAAATATAATTTCGCTTGCGTCTCTCTCTGTGGCTATAGGAATGGTGGTTGACAATTCAATTGTCGTGCTTGAAAACATATTCAGGCATAGAGACGAAGAGAAGCGCGAAGTTAAAGAGGCGGCGCTCATAGGAACAAATGAGGTTATAATGGCTATACTTGCCTCTACTTTGACAACATTGGCTATATTCGTTCCTCTTCTCTTCATTCAGGGATTCTCTTCAGTTCTGTTCAAACAGCTTGCTTATACAATTTCTGTTGTTCTCTTTGCATCTCTCTTCGTGTCAGTCACTTTGACTCCGATGATGGCGTCAAGACTCATGGGAGACGGGAAGAAGAAGCTGAACAAGTTTCAGGAGATAACTGAAAATTGGTTTCTCTCTATTGAGCAGTTGTACTCAAACGCGCTCGCTTACAGCTTAAAGCACAAGAAATACATCTTATCAATATTCGCGGTTCTTTTTGTCGGCTCTCTCTTTCTTCTCACTGCTATAAAGACGGAGTTCATGCCCGGAACTGAAGGCGGAGCCGTCTTCGGCTCTGTGACTCTCTCACAGAGCATGAGAATAGAGAAGACTGACAGTATATTAACTAAAATAGGCAATGACATTAGGTCAAAATATCCCGATATTGATAACTTCATTTTTTATGCGGGAAGTTCAGCTGGAGGCGGGATGATGGGCGGTAANNTTAAGAAAGATGATAATGGATTATCCTGAGGTTAAAAGCGCGGATTTATCATCAGGAAACATAAGCTCATTCATGTCATCAAAACAGATTTCTCTCAATATATTCGGTGAGAATCTTGACAATTCATTTAAAACTGCAAAACAGATTAAAACCGAAATGGAAAAAGAAAACATTTTCGTAGACATCGTAGTTTCAAGAGAGGATGAGATACCTGACATAAGTGTGGTTCCGGTAAAAGAGAGGATGATGCAGTTTGGAATGAACAATTACTTCCTCATGTCATCGCTTAGATACGGACTCTACGGAACTACTGCGGCAGTTTACAGAGACAATGGCTCAGAGTATGACATATTCGTATCATTCGACAGAGAGTATCTTGCCTCCTCCGAGATGCTCAAATCAATACCTGTCAACACGCCTGCAGGACTCACTATACCGCTGTCCGCTGTAGCAAATATCGAGCGGAGTTCCCAGCCTCCCGTGATAGAAAGAAAAGACCAGATGCGACTTATAACTGTAGAATCAAATCTGAGCAATGCGCCTCTCTCTGAAGCAAATAAAAAACTTGACGAAATTATTGCAAAAATTGAAGTGCCTGAAGGAGTGAGAATAGTCAAGGGGGGAGACATTGAAAGCCAGCAGGAATCATTCAGGGATTTGCTGATAGCAATACTTATCGGAATACTTCTTGTATTTCTCGTAATGTCAGGCCAGTTTGAATCATTTATAGATCCTTTCGTCATTTTCTTTTCAATTCCATTTGCTTTTACCGGAGTGATATGGGCATTGTTCATAACGAATACGACATTGTCCATAATGGGATTCATAGGAATGCTAATGCTCGTAGGTATTGTGGTAAACAATGCAATTATTTTGATAGATTACATCAATCAGCTTCGTTTGAGAGGAATGGCTATGAGCGACGCAGTTCCTTTGGCGGGCAAGAGAAGACTTCGTCCGGTTTTGATGACAACACTCACTACTGTCTTCGGATTATTGCCTCTTGCTATAAGCACTTCAGAGGGTTCTGGAATGTGGCGTCCTCTCGGAATAGTAGTTATCGGCGGACTTTTGATGTCAACCCTTGTTACTCTTGTGGTTGTGCCTGTTGTATATTCAATAGCAGAAGCAAAGATTAAAAGAGTAAAATACGACATTGAGCCGAAGGCAACAATTGAATCTTAATTAAAAAACAAAGAAATATGCGGTTTATTGTCTGTTGTAAAGAGGCGCCCTTTGCGGGCGTCTCTGATTTTTTAATGTATAAAATTAATTTGTAGAAATAAGGTTATTGACAGCAGAATTATTAAGTATAAAATTATAAAATGAATAAAAAAATATTAATTGTCAGAGCTGGCTACGGAGGCCTTTCAGGTACAACTCTCTTGGGAAAAAAAGGATTCTCCGTAAAAATCATTGATAAAAATAAGCTGATTGCGGAAGAAAATTGAGAGAGTTTCTAAAAATCCCTTCTTTTCAGTATAAGACTGCAACGGAGAAATTTCTTTACAGAAAATATGATTCGATTTTTGATGTTATGGATTTTCAATTAATTACAGAGGGTTTGAAATTAAATCTCTTTTCATCCATTGATTCTTTCGTAAACAGGCATTTTAATTTGGTAAAGGCGAGTCAGATTCTTGAATATACAATGGTCTTTCTCGGAGCTTCTCCGTACAATACGGCTGCTCTCTACTACATAATGTCACATGACGATTTTGATCTTGGAGTATGGTATCCGAAGGGCGGATTCAGTGCAGACGCAAAGGCATACGAATCTCTCGCAGAATAATTCGGAGCAGAGGTGCTGACAGAAAATGACGCAAAAAGGTAGTAGTAAATAAAGGAAAAGCAAAGGAAATGGAGACAGACAAAGGATTTATTGAGACCGATATTGTAATATCAAATGCGGATTATCATTTCACTGAAATGAATCTTTTGGATAATGAAAACAGGTCATTCAATGAAAAATATTGGAGTCGGAAGATAATGGGGCAATCCGCATTTCTTCTCTATCTCGAAATTGAAGGAAGAGTTGACTCTCTGCTTCACCACAATCTCTATCTTGATTCAGATTGGAAAGAGCATTTCGACACAATATTCAAAAATCCGTCAATGCCCGACAATCCGTCATACTATATTTCCGCCACATCAAAGACGGATGATTCTGCTCCGCTTGGCTGTGAAAATGTCTTTGTTCTTTTGCCTGTTGCCTCTGGGATTGAAGACAATGATAAAATCAGACACGATTATGCTGATGAAATATTGAATCACATGTCAAAAATAACCGGATATGATTATTAAGAAGCATTTAAAAGTAAAAGAAATCTTCTCAATAAATGATTTCATGACCGAATACAATGCCTATAAAAGAACTGCTCTCGCTCTCTCCCACGCATTTTTACAAACTGCTATATTCGGACTGTCTTACAAAAGCAGAAAAGCGAAGTGGCTCCTCTTCACAGTGCATTATACTCATCCCGGAATTGGAGTTCCCATGGTCACTATTTCAAGTGAAATCCTCACTGACAACATAGCGGGTATATATGATTGATTCACAGATATACAATCTTTTCAGAAAAGGGTCGCGCACATACTTTTATTCAAGCATATTCTTTCCGTCTCGTGTGAGGAACAATGTCTTTATTCTTTATTCTTTTGTAAGAAAGGCGGATAATTTTGTCGATTCTATTCCTCAGGATGCTGAAAGCTTCTATAAATTCAAAAATCAATTTGAACTATCGTATAAAGGAACGCCTTCCGATGATATTGTCATTGAATCTTTTGTCTCTCTAATGAAGCGCATTTCAATAAAAAAAGAATGGGTGGATTCATTCCTTGAATCAATGGAAATGGACATAACAAAACACTCATACGAAAATTTGAATGAATCTGAGAATTATATGTACGGTTCTGCTGAAGTTATCGGTCTTATGATGACCCGAGTTCTCTGTCTTGACGACGAGTCGATTCATTCGGCGAGGATGCTCGGAAGGGCAATGCAGTACATAAACTTTTTAAGAGACATTAATGAAGACATAGCTCTGAAGAGGCTTTACATTCCAATGGATATACTTAAAAAATACAATTTGACTTCACTCAGCATTGAGGAGACAGGGGCAAAAAAGAAAGAGTTCGCAGGGATGATGCGGAATGAAATAAAGAGATATTTTGACTGGCAGAGAGAGGGGGAAAAGGGTTTTAATTACATCCCTAAATTCCTTCTTATTCCTATACGCACGGCATCCGATATGTACAGATATACTGCGGGAGAGATATACAAAGATCCTTTTGTAATATACAGGAAAAAAGTAAAACCTTCCATATTCAGGATATTCTTTCGCGCTCTTATTAATGTAATTGAAATATATTGATGTAAAATATATTAATTATATTGATTCTGTTTGTCAGTATTTCTCTCTTTTCTCAGATTGATTCATCCTATAAGACGGAAATTGACACTTCATTTCTAAATCATATCAGGGAATCATATTATCATGCGGTAGAGCATCCAGAATCGGTTGATATTCTGTTGGAGTATATTAAAAACAAATATTCTGACAGGACAAAAAAATATAATCCGAGAATCATGTCTTATCATGCATGTCTTACTGGACTGAGGGGAAAATATGACAAGAATGTCTTCAATAAAGTTAAATATGTAAATCAGAGAATAAGCAGAATAGATTCGGTAACAGGTATTTTTTCCGAGTGCTTTGAAATCAGTTTTCTCAGGTTTTCATTTTATTATTATCCCCCCGATTTTTTAAATGTTAAAGAAAAAAGAAAAGCAGACCTTGATTATGTGTCGAGGATACTGTAAAAAAAGATTATTCATTCGTTCTTAAAAAAATTAAAATTGATATAATAAACTTTATAATATCCTTTGATAAAATAAGCGATGATATGCGGATAAAACTTATTAAGCCGTCATCATGAGCGCAAATCTTATTATCAATTTTGCTATCATAATATTCCCCCTGATGCTCTCTTCTGAAAAGCAGATTCAATTCTACAAGAAGATAACGAGGTTGTTTACCGTATTCTTTACAATTGGAGTGACATCCATACTATGTGATATAATTGCCTCAGGAATGGGAGACCTGTCATTTGGCAGGCAGTATGTCGGGAACACATCATTATTCGGACTGCCGATAGAGGAGATTTTTCTTTTTGTAACTGTCTTTTATTCCACTATGTTTACATTTGAAGTATCAAGCACTATATATTTGAGAAAACTTCAAATTGAGCCCACACATTTTTTACTCTCTCTCTGTAATAACAGGAGTAACAGGACTTGTATTGATAAAGACTCCTTATACTTCAACTGCGCTTTTAGTGGCTTTTCTCACTCTGTTCGTGTCGGGAAAATGCTTTTAGAAGCTTATCTCGTCATATATTAATGGATATTTCTTGCTGTCTCAATAGTTCTGCTTTTTATATTCAACAGTATTCTCACATCTCTTTCCATAGTAATGTATAAAGAGTCCGCGATTCTCGGTCTTAGAGTCTTTACTATTCCTATTGAGGATTTTATATATATTTATTCTCTGCTAACTCTTAATCTTGGAATATATTATTTATTGGGGGGAAAGAGAAAAATTCAAAGAAGTAGAATCAATTCGCGCATAATTTTTGCCGCGGCTATTGATGAGACTGCCGACTGGTCATAATCCGGAGAGAGTTCCACAAGGTCGCATCCTATAACATCAAATTCCTGAAATTTCACAAGAAAATTTATAAAATCATTGAAGAATATTCCGCCCGGTTCAGGAGTTCCTGTCCCCGGCACTATTGAAGGGTCCAGAGCGTCAATATCAATTGAGATATAGATTTTCTTGTTTTTGAGAATGGAAAAATCGAAATTATTGATAGTGTCGGAAAAATAGAGCATATTCTTCGAAAAATTCCACTCCTCTTCAGTATATGAGCGGATTCCCAATTGGCATATTCTTTTTGTGGTTATTATATCGGCGCAATTTCTCACTACACAGGCATGTGAAAATTTCACACCCTGATAATTCTCCCTCAAGTCGGCATGCGCGTCAAACACCACCATTATGAAATCTTCAAATACTTCCGAATACGCTTTAATTATAGGATATGTGACAGAGTGTTCTCCTCCGATTGATATTATCTGTTTTTTCATTTTCAGAAGCCGTTTTGTATTTTCATATATCATACTGTTTGTCTTTTCAATATCTCCGAAAGGCAGTTCGAGGTCGCCTATGTCGCTGTATTTCTTCGTGTGTATGTCTATTTTTCTGTACGGCGAGAATGTCTCAAGATTCCTTGAATGGTATCTGAGAGAATAAGGCCCGTTACGGGAACCGCTTCTAAATGAGGATGTTGAATCAAACGGATATCCGACTATTACTATGTCTCCGAAATCAATGTCATTTGACGCTTCAAGAAAATCATATCCCATATATTTTTTTTACAAAAGTAGGCAATTTGAATGCGCCTGAATGAACATCATGGTTATAGTATTTAAGCATCTGCTCAAAATCGCCTATAAGTGATTTGCTTTTTAGTGAAGTGTCCAGTTCTTTTTTTGTGCAGATTATGAATTCCCACATTCCCGACGGATATGTAGGTATGAATGCAATGTAAGGTGTAATGAACCCGAATATTCTTTTCAATCTGTCTGAGAATATTTTTATGGAATCCGCATGAAAGTATGGACTCTCTGCCTGAAGAACCATCATTCCGTTTTCAGAGAGAATCCTTCTGCAATTGGAATAAAAGGCATCAGTGAAGAGCCCTTCCGCAGGACCTATCGGGTCTGTTGAATCTATTATTATCAGGTCAAATATTTCATTTGTCTTTTCCACAAAATCAATTCCGTCTCCTATTATTATTTCGGAATTTTTCGAGAGTCCAGATGTCAGCTGAGGAAAATATTTTTTTGAAGCTTTGACGACTTCTTCGTCTATTTCCACCATTTTAATATTTTCTATAAAAGGATACTTAGAAAGCTCTCTCAATGTTCCGCAATCCCCGCCTCCTATTATCAAAGCTTTTTTAATGTTAGGATTCACATTTACAGGCATATGAGTTATCATTTCATGATAAATGAACTCATCCCTCTCTGTGAGCATCACAAGGCCGTCGAGAAGCATCATCTTTCCGTATTCGTATGTATCAAGTATGACCAATTCCTGATAAGGCGATTTGACCCTCAAAAGGGTCTCTTTGACTTTTAATGTTATTCCCGAATTGGGCGTGTGGTATTCAGTATACCAGAGATGAGTCTCCTGAGATTTGTTGAACTGCTCCATTTTTAATCCCAGAGAACCACTGCGGCGAATGCTGTGCCTATGTGTTTCACTTTATGTTCGACTGCTCTGCTGTTTAAAGTATATTTGGTTATTCCGCGCACTCTCATAGCCTCCTCTGCCATTGATCTGACTATGTTTTCAATATCCTTCTTCCTTCCGTTTGAAGAATACTCCATTATAACTCCTGCCTTAGAATTATCATCAGGGTATACTGCCGCAACACCTGCGGAGATGAATTCGCCTGACATGTCGGATGTGATGGCGGCATAAGCCACAGGTATAAAACTTCCGTGCGGAATCTTTACGAATTTCACAGGCAGACAATTAGGGGGGATTATTGATGATATTTTAATCAGATTCATATTGCCTATCTTCGCATTAAGAAGAGCGCAGTCAAATGAATTCAATTTGGAAAAACCTTCGGAATCTCCTGCCACGAAGAAGAATTTAGTTGGTTTGAAAAAGTTCATTGTTTAAACTCCTACCATTTCCTTATTATCGGTCTTTTCGGTTTTATGTTTGAGAGTCCCTTCCACATCAAACAGACCTCTCTTTATCTCCATCATGGAAGTATCCTTGGCTTTCAATTTCTTCACCAAATACTTGAATGAAATCCAAGGGTCAAGAGTATTGCCGCATGTATAGATATCTATTGAAGCATATCCATATTCCGGCCATGTGTGTATTGTGAGATGGGATTCGGCTATCACTACGACGCCGCTGACTCCGAAAGGTGAGAAGTGATGAAAAGAACTCGAGATTACTGTTGCTCTTGCTTTCTTCGCCGCATCCACCATGAATTTTTCAATTAGAGCAACATCATTGAGAACTGCTGAGTCGCATTTGTAGAACTCAGCTAAAATGTGTTTACCTAGGGCTTGCATTCTTTAATACCTCCATAATCTGATGTTAAAGGATTAAGTTCAAACCGACACAAGAAAAAACACATAAAAGACTCCTTTGTTTTGTGCATATTATATTATTTTTGAAGTAAAATGCAATACCTTTTTTTATTTTTTTTATTTTTTTATAATTATGATGTTTACTATAAAAGATGCAAAAACTTTCAATCCAAAATCTAAAAAACATATTGACAATATTGAGAATCCGCTCTGATAAACCTGACATCTTTTAATATTGAAAATATTTGAGTTTCCACTATAATAAATAAATTGAAAAACGGAGGTTAAATGTCTGACGCTAATGGCGGATTCATGCGGATAGAGCAGATTGCTGAGAAATCGTTTTTAAGATCATCCGATATAATCAAATACGGAGAATACATAGCAAAGGTGAAGCTCTCCGCTTCGGAAAGATTTGAGAAGAAGGGAAGACTCGTTCTTGTCACTGCAATGAATCCGACTCCCCACGGTGAAGGAAAGACAACCGTTTCAATCGGACTTGTTGATGCTTTGAATTCTTTGGGCAAAAGGTCTGCTGTTGTTTTAAGGGAGCCCTCTCTCGGTCCCGTATTCGGAGTAAAGGGAGGAGCCACAGGCGGAGGAAAGTCAACAGTGTTTCCTTCGGATGAAATCAATCTTCACTTTACAGGAGATATTCACGCAGTCACTTCTGCGCACAATCTTTTAGCGGCTCTTGTTGATAACAGTTATTCACGGACAAACATATCCCATTTTCAGCCGAAGGACATTTTCTTTCACAGAGTCATTGACATGAATGACAGGGCTTTAAGAAAAATTGTTATCGGAGTGGGAGATGACAGCGGACAGATTAGAGAGTCAAAATTTGAAATAACAGCCGCTTCTGAAATAATGGCTATTCTCGGACTTTCGAAAAATATAGATGATTTAAAAAAACGGCTGGGAAATATAATTATCGGAGAATCAGCGGATAACAAACCGGTTCTTGCAGGTATTCTTGAATCAACTGATGCAATGGCTATTCTGCTTAAAAATGCATTGAACCCGAATCTCGTTCAGACAGCAAAAAACAATCCCGCTTTTGTGCACACAGGTCCGTTTGCAAATATAGCGCACGGAACTGCATCTGTAAATGCGGCTGATATGGCTCAGAGATTATTTGATTTTGCAGTTATGGAAGCCGGATTCGGAAGCGACCTCGGAGGAGAAAAATTCTTTGATATAGTGTCAAGAAACGAAAACATGACTCCTCCTGACGCAGTGGTTATTGTTGCGACTCTCCGCGCAGTGAAGCACCACGGAGGAGTGAAGACGAAGGATATTCTGAATAAAGATACTGAAGCTATAGTAAAGGGGTTTTCAAATCTGGAAAAGCACATAGAAAACATGCAGTCATTCAAGAGGAGTGTCATTGTAGTCATAAACAAATTTAAGGATGATTCTGATGAGGAATTGGATATTCTTTTAAGGCTCTGCAAGGAGAAAGAAGCGGATTCATACATAACCGATGTTTACGGGATGGGCGGAGACGGCATAATGAATGCGGCTGAGGCGATTATAAATGCGGTAAAGAAGCCTGTAGAAAATGTCGAATATGTTTATGAATTGGCAGACTCGATTGAAGAGAAGATAAAGAAGGTTTCATACAGGATATACGGAGCATACGGAATAGCAGTTTCAAAAAAGATAAGAGAGAAAATTTCCGTGATTGAAGAATGGGGATATAAGAATCTTCCTGTATGCATTGCGAAGACCCAATACTCTTTCTCAGACAATGAAAAATTATTAGGCAGGCCGAGGAATTTCAATATAGAAGTGAAGGATGTAAAAGTGTCCGGCGGCGCGGAATTCATTGTAGTATATCTGGGGAATATAATGACAATGCCGGGGCTTCCTGAACAGCCCGCATCATCTCACATGAAAATAGATTCACAGGGAAACATAACGGGGATATAAATGAATGAAAACGCACTTAATTCATTGAAAGCCGTTAGCAGAGAGATTGACGACATAAAGAATAAATACTACAGAGTAATCGCGCAGACAGATAATCTGATATTCTCTTTCGATTATGCAGAGAAAACAGGAGAATGGTTCGGAGCAATTAAAAAAATCATGTGATACAATAAATCGGAATTTGCGAAGATTTACAGAAAAAAGTGGAAGGAACTGATTCATGCGGATGATTTTGATTTTATGATGGAAGAACTCAATAAGGCGATGAAGAAGGGCGGAATATATAAAACATCATACAGATTTTTAAGAAAAGACAACAGATACCGCTTCTTTGAACATGAAGGCATTGTAATTAAAAACAAGAAGAAAAATATTTTTTGGATAATAGGTTCTATAAGAGACATTACTGACAAAGTCAAACTGCAAAACAGAACGGGGTTAGCTGGTGCGCTGGTAAAAGCGAAGACGCACCGTGAGCCGTGGGCAAAACAAAATCAAAGAGTTAATAGTTTATAGTTAATGGTTAATAGTTCAGAGGCTGGGAGACACAAAAAAACAAAAGAGTGTATCCGTTCCGAGAAGTGTTGACAGTAAGTGGCTGTCGAATAGTATAGCGTCGGCTCGCACACTTCGCTGTGCCGTCCTTATCTCGTAGCATGAAGTCCAGCGCTCATTCGCACATCATCCCCGCCAGCTGTATCATGATGGAGTAGAGTTGGCGTGCTCAAAGAGCAGTCCAACAACTTCTGCCTGCCACATGATGTGCTGTCTTGTGATGACGTCCTCATTCGCTTTCTGCACACGGCATACGGTATACGGTACACGGCGTTTTATCTGGCGGCAGGCGGGCACAGCGTCGGCTCGCA
>DCUY01000004.1 GCA_002327905.1 Caldifarciminota bacterium UBA2202
GGCCCGCTCCTGACATTTAAAAGAGAAGCTGTCACTTTCACAACAGGAACAAAATTGTCTCCATCCATGTATTTTACCGACACTCCGTCTCCTCCGTAAATGTAAGCATAGTATGGAAAGGATGAGGCGGGATAATAAATCTTGTACCAATATCCGTCAAAATCGAATGCAACAAATTCATCTCCCGCATAAGCAGTGTTTAAAACTTTGTATGCTGTTGACGGACCCTCTCTCACATTGAGAGTGGGGATTGTCACTCTCACTACAAAATGCTTATCAGCAGGAACTCTCTGCATTGCGCTTCTTATTGCATTCCACAAGTCATCCTCACCGTCATCATAACCCAAAGCCCAGCACCCCGCCCCTTGAAGAGAAGAGTCAACAGCTATTTCAAGTTTGTTTATTATTGAAACAGAATCATCATACCAGCACTGATGCCATGATGCAGAAAAATAATTGTAATATGGAGTTTGGGAATTTGCGTCAAATTCATACCCGTATGAAACTGCATTTGTCTTTGCATTTTTAAATAAGACAGCAGTTCCGCTTCCAGTTGTTGATGATTTCAAAGCATCCGACACTGTGGGCCAATCGTATCCGTAGTACGGCACTCCGAGAATCACTTTATCTCTTGAAGCTCCGTAATCGAAATAGTCTCCCACTGTTGTATTGACAGCATAGTATCCCCAGTATGACGAATTGAATGTCGGAGCAACGGGTCCAGCCTCGCTTGAACCTGAATAGTGGTAATCGTATCCCATTATGAAGAGCCCGTCTGCATCATCAGACAGAGACGCATAATCATATCCCGGATACCATGCTGGGACTGCGGGCATTGCAATATACAGCTCTTTTCTTCCCGAAGGATTCAGATGAAGCGAATCTGCAAGATTTTGAATGAACAGGGAAAAAGAATCTTTGACAGAGGATGTCACATACTCAAAGTCAATGTTCGCCCCCTCTATGGAGTATGCATCAATAAAATTGATTATGTTTGAAACTGCGCTGTTTCTCGCAGCCCAGCTGTTTAAAAGATTTGATACACTTGTCCAGCCGAAGAGAGTGAATGTCATGTGCACTCTCACGCCACGCTTGTGGCACTCTGAATATATTTTTGTGAATCTTGAAGGATTCGGCACAGAGCCTATGGAGCCGTCAGTATTGAGTTCTATTGAAAAATACGCCACATGGGTTAGAAGTTCATAATCAAAATTTGCATACGCGAGAGTGTCAGTCCAGTAAGGAAGGTACCCATAATAATTGAAGAGCATTCCCTTTGATGACTTTTCTTTCAGCTCAACATAGGTTTTTTCGGGATACCCGAATTTGGCGCCTGCGAGATTGTTATAATATTCGGTTTCATGAATTGAAGCATAAATTGAAACTGACAAAAGCAAAAAAATAAAGACCGCTCTTTTCATTTTTTCCTCCTATTTGCCAAATATATAACTGTGAATGCGGCGCCTGCGAAGATTGGAATGAGAGCAGTATAAATGGGAAATTGTCTTCTCTCAGTCTCTTTTTGCGCGGTGTCTGAATATGCTTTGCTTTGAAGCTCATGTATTGAGATTTTCTGTGAGTCGGCAAAATCCTGCCCGCATAAGATAATAAATGAAACAATTGAAATAACAGAAAATATTTTATATTTCATTTTTTACAGTTTTTTCCGATATTGATGATAAAACTATCCTTTCTTTTGAAATAAAAACATCATAAACAAATATTATTCCTATTAATATGAGAAGAGCGGCAAATCCGGAAAGACCTGTCATTCCCACTGTGAGGTCATTGCCTCCTATGATGTAAAGAAGAGCAAGTCCTGCGCTTGCATTTAAAGTTCCGTGTAAAACCGCTGACGCAATTACTGATTTTGATTTGATTCTCAGATAACAGAATATAAAGGAGAGCAGAACGCACCACACTATCATCATGAAAATTCCTATTATCGGATGCTCAGGATAATTATGTCCCATTGCAATTATCGGAGCATGCCATGCGCCCCATAAAAGCCCTATTCGGAGTGTCGCATCCAAAAACTTCTTATCTCTGTATTCATGCATTAAAAATCCTCTCCACCCAGCCTCTTCGCCGAATGCCGCTATTGCATTTATTGTGGCTCCTGCAAAGAGAATCTGCACAAGTCCCAAAAGAGAGAACAATAACTTGTTATTCCCCATCTGCTCTTTCATCTGTAATGCCTTATCTCCCTGAATCAGATCTGCATACTTTGCAAAAAATCCCTCCATTCCGATAGAAAATGACACACTCGGAAGAGCAACGGAGACTGCAATTGTGAGAAGAGCCGCAAGTATCATTATGAACCATGAGACAAAAAACCATCTGTTTATTTTGAATGATATTCCCAAATTTGCAGTCAATGATTCTTTATGCACAACTGATGTTACAAACCATGATGCTATAAATGGCCCGAACATATAAACAATCAGAAGGATGCCTGCCAATGGGCTGTCAAAAGGTATTTCCAAAATTAAAATCAATAATAAAATAATCCAGCTGAATGAAAATGCAATCAAAGAATAAAGAAGAGTGCGCGGAATTTTTTTCTGATAATTCATAGATACCTCCGCATAAAATTATACTATTTACTCTCTTTTTTGCAAGAGTCTCTGTCGCAAACACTTTTATCATGTTCTCCTCCGCCTCCTTCTTCCAACGGCTTATTTGATTCGGGTGCAGACCGTATTCCACAGATAGTTCCTGTATCGTCTTCTCGCCCCTTATTGCCTCCAAAGCCACTCTGCCTTGAACTCCGAACCATGTCTCTTGTAATTCATTTCCAACCTCCTTTTTTAACACATTCTATCACTAAATTGTGTCTCATTTCAAGAGGCCATTATAAAACAATCTATTCTCTAACCAATTACCAATTTCATTATCTGAATTAAATTCTCTTCCAGTCTCAGCTTTTTTAAAAATCTTGATGGCATCATCATGTGATACATGAATTGTATTTTCAATAATCTCAATTGCTTCTATTTTATTTATTGGCATATTCAAACAGTGTTGGTTCCTGGTTCAATTCATTACTGAATTCATAATTAGCATTTATATATGCATAGCTTTTATTGTTTAGTTCGTCCAGTATTGCTGTAAAAATAACTTGTGCTAATAATGGTGGCACAGCCATACCAATCTGTTTTCTAACACTTTCGGTAGAGCCAATAAATTCAAAATTGTCTGGAAATGTTTGGATTCTAGCCCTTTCTCTATTTGTTAATGGTCTCGGTTCGGAAAAATGATAACCATGAGTACCTCCGCCGCCACTGCCTGTAATAGTGTATGATGGCAAGTCAGGATGCAATCTCTTGTAAATTTGAGACATTTTGGCATTTTTAACATTCAATTTTAATTCTTCGGGCAATTTAGCTGTCCAAGCATTTTCTCCAGGTTTTATGTGATTCAGTCTGTCAACAACCTTTTGAGACACTCTTTTATATTCATTGTTATAAGCATCTTGCGGAATTCCTTCTAATGCCTTTCTTACAGTTACAAAATTCCCTTTATGTGTTGGTTTTGGGCACTTTAAATTCAACTCCAAGTTTCTTATCAAATCCAACAATAATGTATCTATGCCTCGTTTGAGGTACACCATAGTCTTCCGCCTTATACAAATGTGCTGTTACATTATAACCATTTCCAGCTGACGATAAATCCCATAAAATCTTCTTGAATGCTGTTCCTTCATTTGATGAAGCTATACCGCCTACATTTTCAGCAACAAATACTTTTGGTTTCATTGTATCAAGTATTGCCACACCATATTTATACAGAGGACCGAAATCACCATTAAAACCTTTTTGTTCGCCCACTATAGAGAAATCATTGCAAGGAAAGCCATAAGCGAATATATCCACAGGTCTAAGTTTTGTTATATCCAACTTTCTTATGTCACAACATATTACACTATCAATTTTATCATTTTTACAGATATTGTGCTTAAAAGTCAAACAAGAATCATTGTCATAGTCATTTGCCCATTCATGCTTTATTTTCAGTGTCTCTTTACCATTGTTGCTGGCAGATGATATAGCTCCTAATGCCAACCCTCCAGGTCCTGAAAAAAATTCTCCTATAGTGTAATATTTTACGACTGATTTCATATATATATTTTATTACTTTTATATTATTCTGTCAATATAAATAATCAATCTGTCGGCTTAACATTTTCTCTTTTTTTTTCAAGCAAACAATCAAATTCCCTTCTAAAAATATATTCATCCTTATTGAAATTTTCACCAAAATTCTTTAAATCCATAATATCCCATTCTAAATTGGATTTATTTTCTCTTTTTTCCATCAGTGTCTTTATCAGTTTTTACAAGATTTCAACAGTCAATTCAAATACCTCTACTGCGCAAATAGTAAATGGTTGGCTTTCCAGCAACTGAACATCAGGTTTTTTGTCTGTCATTTCTTTTCTAATCATCTCTAATAATAAAGTCCCGTTTTCTCCATTATAATGACCTATTGAGCACAACCAAATGAATTAATCGACGGAACAACTGTATCAGAGTATCAACGCTCAAAGAAAAGCCAATCTCGCTGAATTACTCAGTATTAAATTATAATATTATGCCGTTATGACATGCCACTACAACTTTAAACTCTTGACAATATTCCAATTGTATTATATAACTAAAGAAAAAAGGAGAGAAGATGTATAATATCAGCAAAGAGCGCCTCTTAAACGATTTCTTGAAGATGGTGCAGATAGATTCGGAATCCCTTGATGAGAAGAAGATGGGAGAATACTGCATAAAATTTCTAAAAGAGGAGATGGGCATTGATATATATGAAGATAAATCGGGTGAAAAAATAAATTCGAATCAGTCAAATATAATAGCAAAATACCGCGGAAACAACAGAAAAAAATCTCTCCTCTTCTGCTGTCATCTTGACACTGTGAAACCCGGAATCGGCGTAAAGCCCGTAATTGAAAATGATAAAGTGAAGAGCGACGGAAATACCATTCTCGGAGCTGACGATAAATCCGGAATTGCCGCTCTCTTTGAAGCATTGAGATACATCAAAGAGAATGAAATTGATGTGCCTGACATTGAAATAGTATTGACTGTTGCGGAAGAGATAGGACTTAAGGGAGCAAAGAATCTCGATTTTTCAATGATACACGCAAAAGAGGGTTATGCTATTGACTCTGAAGATGTCGAAGGAATATTCAACCGCGCTCCATCCCAAAATTTTGTGGAGATAGAAATAGAAGGAATAGAGAGCCATGCTGGAATATCTCCTGAGAAGGGAATCTCCGCAATTAAAATTTTGAGCGAAGCGATATCCAACATGGAGCTTGGCAGAATAGATTCAATAACAACAGCCAATATAGGAATTATCGAAGGCGGAATAGCCACAAACATTGTTGCAAAAAGAGCTATGGCTAAAGGCGAAGTGAGAAGCCATGATGAAGGCAGGCTTGATTACTACACAAATAAAATCAAAGAAGAAGTCTATAAAGCAGTCGCAAAGAACAGAATAACTCTGCCTGACGGAACAGTGAAGACCGGAAACTGCACTGTCAATGTCGGAAAGGCATACTCCGCAATGCATGTAAAAGAGGATGAGCCTGTTTTGAAGAGAGCAACCGAAGTCTATAAAAAAGCGCAGATACCTTTCAAGATACTCACCGGAGGAGGCGGATCCGATGCCAATATCTTCAATGAACATGGAATACGCACTGTAATAATAGGAAGCGGAATGAAGGATGTACACTCGGTAAATGAGTACATTCTTGTCGAAGACCTTTACAGAACAGCTAAAATCATCATCGGACTCATGACTCACGACGAATGATTCTGTAAACCCTGTGTTATTGAATAATTCTCTTGACATATATAAAATAAATGATAAAATAATCAATCTGTTTTTTATATCAATATCTAAAAGGAGGATATTTTGGCCGATATTAAAACTGCTGACATAAGAAACATCGCTCTCGTGGGACATGGAGCCTCCGGAAAGACAAGTGTTGGTGAGGCATTTTTATTCAATGCTAAGGAGACCACCCGTTTAAATAGAGTTGATGAAAAGAATTCAGTCCTCGATTACAATGCTGATGAGATTCAGAGAAGCTTCAGCATAGGATTGAAGCTTGCAACATTAAAATGGAATGATAAGACGATAAATCTTTTGGATACTCCCGGTTTTCCCGATTTCTTCGGGGAAGTTGTTTCAGCGTCAAAGGTTGTGGAATCATTTATCTTTGTCCTTGATGCTACAAACGGAGTTGACCTCGGAACAGAGAATTCATGGGCTCTGATGAAAAAAGAGCACATAGGCGGACTCATGGTTGTGTCTAAGATGAAGAGGGAAAATATTGACTATGAAAAAGTTGTCACTGATATAAAGAATCTTCTCTCAGAGAGCGCAACAATGATTCAGCTTCCGATAGGCCAAGGTCCGGACTTCAAAGGAATTGTCGACCTTGTGAGCGGAAAAGCATACACATACGACGGCGGCAAGAAGACAGAGACCCAAATTCCGGACAGCATGAAATCCAAAGTGGATTCAATGAAGAAGGAGCTTCTCGAATCAATCGCCTCCTCCGATGAAAAACTTATGGAAAAATTTTTCGAGGATAAGCTTACACAAGAAGATATAAACAGCGGATTTTTAAATGCAGTCAAATCAGGACAGCTTTATCCCATCTGTTTTACAGATTCTATTGAGAATATCGCAAATGACATGATACTTGACGCAGTGACAAATTATCTTCCTGCGCCTTCGGATTTCAAATCAAGAAAACCGATTGAAGCATCGGATAAATATCCTGAAGATGCGGATGCATCTTCTCCGTTTGCGGGTTTCATATTCAAGACAAATGTTGAAAAGCACATAGGTGACATGAATTTCATACGCATTTTTTCAGGAACTCTGAAAGGCGGAGTCGAAATTTTCAATCCTGCAAAGGGAATCACTGAAAAAGTCAATCAAATGTTCGTATCACTCGGAAAAGAGAGAAGAGAGATTGACGAGCTTACCACAGGAATGATAGGAGTTCTCGTCAAGCTCAAAGGCTCAAAGACCGGAGACACTCTCTGTGATAAAAATCTCAATGCCAAATTTGCTCCTATTGATTTCCCTCATGCTAATGTTTCAATGGCAATACTCCCTCTTGCAAAGGGAGATGAAGAGAAAATTTCAAACGGCCTGTCAAAACTTCATGAAGAGGATCCGTCATTTTATTTCAATTTTGATTCTGAAATAAAGCAGACTCTGATTCACGGGCTCGGCACAATTCATCTTGAAGTTATTATAAATAAACTGAAAGAAAAATTCGGAGTCAATGTCTCTCTTGAAAAACCGAGAATAAAGTACCGCGAGACAATAAAGAAAACGGCATCTGCGGAGGGCAAACACAAGAAACAGTCCGGAGGCAGAGGCCAGTTCGGAGTCTGTAATGTGAAATTTGAACCTCTTCAGAGAGGAAGCGGTTTTGTCTTCGGAAATGAAATATTCGGAGGTTCAATTCCTGCAAAGTATGTGCCGTCAGTTGAAAAGGGTATCAGGGATTCTCTTGAAAGGGGCACAATCGCAGGTTATCCGGTAGTTGATATAAAGGCAACCGTATTTGACGGAAAATATCATGATGTGGATTCATCGGATATTGCATTTCAAATTGCAGGTTCATTGTCTATAAAGGCCGCGTTGCCCCTTGCTGATCCGATTCTTCTTGAACCGATAATGAAAGTTGAAATAACAGTCCCCGAAGAATACATGGGAGACATAATGGGAGATTTGAATTCAAGAAGAGGCAGAATATTAGGGACAGAACATGCTGGAAGATACCAGAAGATAAAAGCAACGGTTCCTGAAGCTGAGATGTATCAATACTCATCACAGCTTAGGTCAATGACTCAGGGAAGAGGAACCTTTACAATGGAATTTGAAACTTATGAAGAGACTCCGCGCGACAGAATTACAAAAATAGTAGAGGAGTCAAAGAAATATCAGGAAGAGCAGGAAAGCAAATAGATTTCAATCATTTGTTCTCTTATGAAAAGAGCCGCATAAAGCGGCTCTTTTTTATATCTGATATGTCTCTTCGATCCAGTCTCGAAATTTTATTAAACCGTCTTTGAATTTCTCAAACAATTCATTCATTCCATCGTAAAGATTCTCTTTGGCTCTTCTCTCCATGTCTGAAGCATAATCATATAATTCCTTAAGATTGAAATTTCCGACTACGGATTTCATTGCATGGGCGTTTTTTTTTATTTTTTCAAAATCCCTTTCAATTACGCCATCTTCAAGATCTTTTACATACTTTTCATAGTCAGTAACGAAAGCCCTCAAAATATCTTTGAGGGCATCTTCGTCATTTCCTAAAAGTTCGTTTAATGAACTTAAATCAAATTTCATAAACTACGGTTTGAATCTGTACGGTATGGTTGTTTTCATCTCAGTCGGCACTCCGTCTGATGTTCCCGGTTTGAAGACAGCCTGCATAGCCGCATTTACTGCGGCTTCGTCGCATACTGAATTGAGCGACTTAATAACCTTTGCTGAGACGACTTTTCCGTCTTTTCCCACTATTGCTTCGACATAAACAGTTCCCTCTGCTCCAATTTTCTTGGCTGCTTCAGGATATGACGGTTGAATTATCTTTACAGGAGCAGGCTGAACTATTATTGCAGTTTTTTTCTCCTCTTCTTTTTTCACCGTATCTGCCTGCTGTGAAGAGACCTGCTGTGACAGGAGCTGAGCGGCAGTAGGCGCAGGAGTTGTCTTCACTTCTTCTTTTTTTGTCTCTGTCTTTTTCACTTCAGTCTTATTCTCCGTCTTCTTCGCTGTCTCTTCTTTCTTCTCTTCTACTTTTTCGACAGGATTTATAAGCATTGCCATGTCTATTTTCTTCTGCGCGGTTTTCTCAACATAGAATATGTCAAGATTTGATATTGGTTCAATGGAGCTTGTATAGACATTGTCGAATGACTTTATAGTATTATTGACTATTATTATCCTGTTCGGCACATAGAGAAATGCATACGGCTGATCCTCCGCAATTATCTTCTGGAATTCTTCCCAGTACCCGAATGCCTCATCCTTGTCCATTGTTGTCATTGCGAGATTTACTATAGAATCCACATTTGCATTGTAATAATCCACAAAATTGAATCTTCCTATCTCCTTTTTGGATGACCAGAACGGGAATGGATTGAAATCCTCGCTCACCTGCCATGATAAAACATAGAGGTCATAATCTCGTGTAAAAAGTTTTATAATAAGTGAATCCGACGGAAGGTCGGTAACTTTCACTGATAATCCTGCATTTGTCAGCTGAAGAGCTATCTCTTTCGCCACCTTCACCATCGTTGCATCATTTCTGTCTGTTATAATATTGAGAGTGTATGGTTTTGCATTGTAAGTGTATCTCTTCGCATCTTTCTTAAGAATTGTGTTTATAAGCTTCTCTCCGTCCGTCTTGTTGAATGCCACGGGCTTCACATTTTCAGAATATGCCCAGAATGAAGGTGTTATAGGTCCGTTTGCTGAAATTCCGTTTCCCTGCAGTGTGTTCTTTATCAGCAGATTTCTGTCAATGAGCATTGAAATCCCTTTTCTGAAATCCTTTGAATCAAACGGTTTTCTCGATGTATTGAATCCGAGATAAGTGTATGTGTTTCCTTTTTTATTTATCGGAGTGACATTCTTAAGTTTTCCGAGCTCGCCGATTCTCTCAGGAGAAATATCATACGCTATATCTATTTTTCCCTGCTTTATATCCTCAACCATAACCGCTTGGTCGCTGTAAATCATATAAACTATTTTTTCTATGAGAGGTTTGTCTTCAAGAGAATAATTTTCATTTTTTACAAGAGAGATAAATTTTCCAGCCTCCCACTTATCCAGCTTGTATGGTCCGTTTCCGACAGGTTTTCTGTTGAATGCGGCATTTGCAAGATTCTTCTCTTTTTCAAGAATATGTTTAGGCAATGCCTTTATGTCAGAATCAAAGAGAGCCATAGGATACACCTTATTGAAGAAAAATATTATCCTTGTCTCTGAAATCGCCTTTGCTGAATCTATATTCTGCAGTTTCATTATCAGAGGATAATTATTTGCAGGGTCTTTCATCATCTTAAATGTATATTCAACATCATACGCAGTAACAGGTGTTTGGTCCTGCCAAACCACATCATGCCTTAAATTGTATGTAATCTTTTTAAGGTCCTCCGAATACTCCCATGAAGTTGCAAGCATCGGAACAATTTTGTCATTTACATCTTTTTTGTGAAGCGGCATAAAGAGCATATCCGTTATTTCATTGTGATAAATGAATGAAGGATAAAACGGAGTCAAATTCTCCGGCTCTCCTATTATTCCCACAGCAATCTCTCCTCCGGACTCTCCTGTCTCAGGCAGACGGGAAACTTTCTTTTCACATGAAGCAAAAAGCACTACTATTGCTATTGCAACCAAAATGAAGCGCATATACCTCATTAATCCTCCTTTTATTTTTAACATAATTATATCATTATGAACGAAAAATAAAAAATGTCAATAGCAGAAAAACAGTTAATAGTTTATAGTTGATAGTTTAAGGCGAAGCGCACCATGCGAAGACGCACCGTGAGCCTTGTGCGAAACAAAGACGCCATGAACCGTGAGCCTTGAGCCGTGAGCAAAAACAAAAGAAAAGAGTTAATAGTTTATAGTTGATAGTTTATGGTTAAA
>DCUY01000072.1 GCA_002327905.1 Caldifarciminota bacterium UBA2202
ACACTTCGCTTAGCCGCTGTATCGAGATGGGTTAGCGTAGCAAGGGGACAGCCACTTGATGGGCGTCTGCGCAAAGCGTCCTCGCCGACTTACAGCTTTCGTGCATCAATAAGAATTTACTTGTTTCTCCTCACAAAAACATTGAATAGCAAAGCGGAGCAGACTGATGTTTTTGTTCGGAACTGTAAAGCTAAGAAATTTAATCAAAGGTGGTATTATTTTAATTGAATGTATTTGCTCTTGCTCACGGCACACGGCACACGATGTTGAAATTAATTATTCAAGAATAATTGAATTTACAAGGTGAGGCGAATTGAATGAGGTTCTTTCGCCTGCTCTCTTTCCATAAACAGGCAGAAGACGCACTGAGAGGGGCTTTTGCCACTTGTAAGAAAGTGTTGCGGCATTAAGAAGTATTGAAGAGATTCTTTCGGCAGTAATATTTCCGGATACGGGGACAGTGTCGAGACCGCAGCCGCACACTGAAGAGAGAAGAAGAATCCTCTCAATAGTCATTTCACCTTTATCGCATTTTTTAGCAAGGGAGATATCCTCGCATACAGGCAACATGAGGCCTGAGTATCCGGCTCTTTTTACATTGACTCTCTTTGCCGCATCAGTTAAAAGCCCTGCTGTTGAAAGATAATCAATTCCGGCATTTTTCTTCAGATAATCAAACTGCTCAAATACTGAATCGCTTTTTTTAAGCCCCGGCGCAAATGAAGTGTCCACTCCAAGGTATTTCAATCCTGATTCTTTTGCCAATGAATATGCAATTTTTTCAATTTTTTTATATTCCTTGTTTATAATTCCAATCAGATTCTTCAATGCTTTTTCATAAGAAGAGACATTCTTGAATGCCTGACCTATTATATCGCCATTCTCGTAGCCTATGGAGAATCCCTCCTCCGATGCGAATGAAGCTGGATAAAAAGGAGTGTGCTCCCTTATATTCATTGAAACACAGTAATTGAAATTCTTATTCTTCTTAAGGTTTGATATATCTTTGATAATTGCGGAGGTCTTTTTTATCATTTTGATGTCTATGCTGTCTTTGCACACAATCTTCGTTGATGCAGAGACATTCTTCGTTGTGTTGAAGAGTTCGGGAAGCATGCTGATATTTGAATTGAATAGGCCGTAATTCAAAAATGTAATCCCGAAATCCTCCGCGACATCCTCAAGAATGACTGATTCTGCGACATCTGCCCTGTTTTTTATAAAATCCGCCGCATTGGAAGTGAGTCGCACTGTCTGCACTTCAATTCCCGATTCTTCAAATCCTTTCCTTACATTCTCAATTCTGCTTAAAAAGGATAAAAATCTGTTGTCAAAGGATAATGATTTGAATAAATAAAAAAAAGTAATCGTGCGTATTTTCATAAAAATGATTATATCAAATTACAATGAAATTGCAATGTTGCATTTTCCTGAAAATGATATAAAATAGACTCTTTGTAAAAGGAGGCTTCAATGAAGAAATTCTTTCTGCTTCTGTTTTTGGCAATATGCTCTGTTATTACATTCTCTTACGAATTCAAAGAGGGAGTGCTTGAAAACGGATTGAAATATTTTATCTATTCAGACAGGGAGATGCCTATTTCAAGTTTTGATATATTTGTGAAGACCGGGTCCGACAATGAAGGGGAAAATGCGGGAAGCGGAATTTCCCACTATATTGAGCACATAGTAGCAGGAGGCGCAACTTCATTCAATACTGAGAAGAATTATATTGACACTCTCCAGTCAATCGGAGCTTCCATGAATGCATACACATCAAATGATGTCACTTGCTATTTCATAAATGCATCGGATGAGTATTCTGAAACAGCTCTGCGCACTCTTTACGAGTGGGTTCTGAATTGCTCATTTGATTCTTTTCAGGTCGCCCGCGAGAAGGGTGTGATAGAGAAAGAGATAATAATGTATGATGTTCCTTCAAACAATATTTACTATTCTTTTGCAGACAAGATTTACAGAGAATCAAATGTAAAATATCCAGTAACCGGATATATGGAGCCATTTAAGAAGATATCGAGGGAGGATATACTGAATTACTATAATAAAAAATATTCAACTGAAAACATGATTCTTGTCTGCGCGGGGAATCTTGATATAGAAAAAACCGAAGAAAAAATACAGAGTATATTCAAAAACGAAAGAAAGCCGTTTCTATTTGAAGAATTTAAGGAACCGGATTACAACAAAGAAAGGGAAGTATATACGGAAAATTTTGACATTGAAAACACAAAAGTTTATATTAATTACAATCTTGATTATGACAATATAAAGCAGAGAATTATGACTTCAATTCTCAGTTATATGCTTGAAGGGAACAGTAGCATGATTCTGACAAAAAAATATGTCAATGACGATAAATCGGTTCTCTCCTTAAACTGCTTTACGGAAAATATATGCGATATAAGAAGCTCTTTCATGGTATATTTTGAAGCGGAGAAGATCGGTATTGAGACTGCTTATTCAATTGATTCGACTATCAATTCAATAGCCTCTTCTGCAAAATACTACGCGCTATTCAATGAAGCAAAGAGACAGATAATCACTGACAACAAATTCAGAACTTACTCATCAGGATATGCGGTATCAATGATTGCGGAGTCCTACATGAAATTCAATTCTCCTCTTCTTCTGTTTAACACGGATTCCCTAACCGCCTCAATAACATACAGGGAGATTCAGGATTTCATAAAAGAGAATTTTACTGCTCCGGTGATATTTGAAGCATCAAAAAAGGCAGAGATAAGTTTCCTGTCACATGAAGATTACAAGATAACGGATTATGCGGATACACTCTTTGCAAACGGAAATACTCTGCGCACATACAATACGGAGAATGAGAGATTCTCTCTTTTGTATGTTGCAATTCCTTTCGGATATGAAAACTCTTCAATTCCGGGCTCCGCGAGAATACTTGAAAAAGTTCTGTATGACGTTCTGGAGAGGAATGATTTTTTTAGAAGGACAAACAGCAGAATGTTTCTTTCTATGAATGAGAACAATACAATAATCGGAATAAAGACTCTTCCCGAAAATTTCAAGGACGGAGCAAAAGTCATTAAAAAGTTTTTTGAAAACAAGAAGATTGACAATAATCTTTTTGAGAAGGCAAAGAAGAATATGATAAACGAATACAAAAATAAGACTGAGGACCCTGCTGAAATGGCTTGGAGGAAATTTATGCTCTCTTTTGAAAAGAGCAGAGGAGAAAACCTTGCATTCCCGTCTGAGGAACAGATAAATAAGATTAGTGAGGAGAATGTCAAGACGGACATGAAAGAGATGCTGTCGCAGAACATACAGATAGCAGTTTACGGAGAACATGATGAAAAGACGGTGAATGATTTGGCTGAAAAACAAATCAAAGATAAAAAAGGTAAGAAGATTTTCGCCAGAGAGTATGGTTCATTTGATACGGTTATTGAGAAGAGCGAAAATGATCAGTCGAACATATACATAGGATATTATTCCGATGAGATTTTTACGGAGAATGAGATGTATGCCCTTCTATGCTTTGAATCATTCTTCAGAGGCGCAAAATCAGTCATTCATAATGCTTTAAGGGGTGAAAATGATTATGTTTATTATGGGTACGGATTTCTCCGCAATGCCGATAAGTCGCCGGTGTTCATTTTGAATGCTCAGACATCAAAGGAGAAGACTGATTTTGTAATTCAAAAAATGGAAGAGGTTTTCAAGATGATATCCGGAGGAGGCTTCACTGAAGAAGACTTGAAGATGCAGAAACAGGAGATGATTCTCAGAATAAAATTTGAATATTCAAATCCGGAATATTCTTTAATAAACGACTTGTCTTCCAATTACTATGGATTTAAAGACAAAAAATACATACTCAAAGAAAAAATAGCCAATATAACAAAAGAGGATATAATCTCCGCCGCCGCAAAACTATTGAAGAATAAATCAGTTCTGATCTATAAATAGATTTTCGAGCGTGTATTGACACAGCCTTCATTCAGCATCCAATTGAAAATGGAGGTGACAATTAAAACAATAGCTATTCCGGTAATTTTAATATATCCGCTTGCTTCAATTTTAATCGGGAAAGTACTCATAGATCAAAGTAGTAGCAGACGGATTATGAGTGACCTCAAAAAAAGCGAATTTACACTTCAAAAAATATTTGAAATACTTCCTATCGGACTCTGGTTCGCTGACAAAAACGGAAACCTTTTAAAGGGAAACAGAGCAGGAGTTGATATTTGGGGGGCTGAACCTCAGGTCGGAATGGGAGAATACAAAGTTTTCAAAGCGAGACGCATTCCCTCAATGGAAGAAGTCAAGGATGGTGACTGGGCATTAAATCATACTATAAATGAAGGCATGACAGTCAAAGACGAGCTTCTTGAGACAGATTCTTTTGACGGCAAAAAGAAGATTATTTTAAATTATACTGCTCCGATTAAGAATGAAAATAATGAAATACTCGGAGCAATTGTAGTAAATCAGGATGTTACAGGATATATACAATCTGAAGAAAAATTAAGGAAGAGCGAAACTCTGCTAAAAGAGACGCAAAAGATCTCAAAAATAGGAGGATGGGAGTGGAATGTTGAGAGAGATGTCATGTACTGGACTGATGAGGTTTATGCAATACATGGATTAATTTATGACGAAAGGGAGAATAGTTCAAAGAAGCTCATTGCGCAGTCAATTGAGTGTTACAGGGAACAGGACAGGGATTCCTCCAAATATTCTTCCGCATGTATTTGATCCTTTCTTTACAACAAAGCAAAATGGCATTGGCCTCGGTCTTGCGATGGTATATTCAATAATCAAAAAACATGACGGATGTATTGATGTTGAATCAAAAATCAATTTAGGAACAACATTTCATATATTTCTGCCTGCATCAAAAAAACAGCCTCAGGAGAGAAAAAAAATATCAGTGGAAAAGCCGACAAGAGCAGGAAGAATCCTTATTATGGATGATGAAGCATCAATAAGAGAGACAACTGAGAAGCTCCTTGAAAGCATGGGGTTTGAAGTTCTGACTTCGGAAAACGGAGAGGCCGCATTGAAGATTTTAACAGAGGTGAATGACAGAGGATTGAAAATAGATGCAGTCATACTTGACCTCACTGTGCCCGGAGGAATGGGAGGAAAAGATATTATTAGTGATATACGAAAGACAAATCCTAATATTATTATAATTGCATCAAGCGGATATTCCGAAGACCCTGTGATGTCAAACCCGGGGAGTTTCGGATTTACCGACAGTCTTGCCAAACCGTACAGAATAAATCAGCTTTTGGAAATTCTGTCAAAGCACCTTAATTTTAATTGAGAATCAGAATCTGTTTTATTTCCGTCTCTCTTTGATTTGACTTTCTTAAAGTAAAATATTTTCCGCTTTTTGTTATCTTTTCTATTCTGTTTCCAGAAATGTCGAATACCATATATCCGAGTCTCTTTATTATCTCATTTGCTTCTCTTATTGATGTGAAGATTCTGTTTTCAGACAGAGCATCCTGCATGTCTTCACCTTTTGTATCAAGCAAAACCGAAGATGACGGCTCTATTTTAAAAAGTCCGGAAATGAAAGTTGCTTTATTGTTCTTGCTGTTTGATGTCACTATTTTTATTCTGCATGAATCGGATATAACTGAAGGAACTGTCCATGAAAAAGTATTTTCGGAAGTTGTGTCCTTTTCTATAAAAATCCATGCGCCTCCGTTAACATTATAATAGAGAGAATCATAAAGCACTCCGCCTGCTGCCGAAGACTGCCACTCAATGAGATAAATTTCACTTTGTGTCAGAACCTCGGATGAAGAGGGGGAGATGAGATTATTAGAGACTTTGACGAACATATCCGCCTCGATAAAAGTATCTGACTCTGAAATATTCTCTATTCCGACAAGAGAATATACTCCGGAGTTTTTATAAGAAGACGGATGAGAGTACATATTGAAATCAGTTAAATCTCTGTTTGAGAAATCCTCAGTATCCGCGGTGAATGAAGAGTATCCGGGCCACGCGTCTCCGTTGTCGCCCCTGTTGCCATTGTAAAGCTTTTCATACGCAGGGTATGTGCGTTCGTAATCAAGATGCTCATAATAACTTACTCCATTGAAATACGGTGATGCCTCTTCCACATCAACCTGCTTTGCAGTCTCATCGTCATTGTCATACCTGCTCTCGTCAACATGAAAAATTACAAGCCCGTGCGCCAAATCTTTTCCTAACTCTATTTGTCTTCTTGTGAGTGAAGCGTCAAATGAGAGGTTCTGCCTGTTTTCTATTATGAAATATTCGGTGGACGCCATTGAAGCGTCTTTTAATAAGTATGCGACAGGGCTGTTCTCAGCCGGCTGGATAGTGACATTTATCATATTGTCAGTGACAATATACGGATTTATGAAACCGAGCCAATATTTTCCGACTCCGCACATTATTGACGGGGATGTGCCGTGTAAGTCATTGATGTTTTTACATCCCCAGCTTCCTCCAGCCATGAGCCCCCACTCTCCTATTCCTTGAGAAGAATAGTCATAATCATACCAGTCCGGAAGCCCCAGCTGATGTCCGAATTCATGGCAGAAGACTCCTATTGCACCGTCTTCCGGTTGCATTGAATATGTGCCCACGGTTACTCCGTCGTATGATGAGCCCCAGTATGACATGTAAGACCATATATAATGAATCCTGTCAGGCTCCGGAAGCGCCTCAGCTCCGGGTCCTGCATGGATTATGAATACTCCGTCAACATAACCGTCCGAGTCATTGTCATAATCGGAAAAATCAACATACTTATTGGCAGAGTCAAGAGCTTCGTCAATCAGGTACCAGTCATTTGTTCCGTAATCTTCGCAGTAGTAGGCAAAATTGTTTATTGCAGTGAAATAACCGATGACATCGACAATTATATCTACAGAATCGAATGAGCATTTTCTGTAATAGTCGCGCATGCTCCCCGTATATGCTGAAAACGAACCCGGGTGGCGGTATGTTCCCACAGAACTGAGCATCAAATCAAAATGGGCTTTGTCATACCAAAGTGAATCATTCTCAAATAATGTATCAGAAGTGTGGTTCCATCTGTAATCAGGGAAGTCCATCAGAATCGCAATTATGCGCGTCTGTCCCTTCGGCTGTTTTAAATTTTTAGCATCGAATTTGAATTGCCTTGACATAAGAACGGAACTCTTCTTAAATGAAGAAAAATCTCCGTTAAGAGGCGGCATCAAAGCAGAGAGGTTTATTGAAAGAATAATACAAAATAAAAGACTAAAAACTATTTTTTTCATTATCACTCCTTTTGAATAATAATAATAATTGTTTATCCGATGTTTGTCAACAGGGCGGCCGGGGGGAGGGACTACTTATCATTTAAGATAGGCACTTGACATTTAGAAAGCTTATGCTTAAAATATTTATATGAAACAAGTGGAAGAATGGGAAAATATCAAAAACCATCCATATTACACACTGATAATTTTATTTAAAATAGGAGAATTAGGAAAAATGATGAAAAGGAAATATATCAACAACTGCTATTATCCTTCCGTATTGGCAGAATAACAACAATAAACATACACAAATGTTGTGCCTCATGCTAAGAAAACCGCCAGTGTGCATAATGGCAGGACAATGATTAAATTTGTAGCTTAAAGTACAAGGAATTAGAATGAAAGAAAAACTGACCATTGATAAATTAAAAGCGGAAGCTAAAGCCTTTTGTAAAGCAGAATCGAGAATTAAAAATAAATCACTTTTTGGAGTGACTGACGGAAAAGCCGTAGGGACGCATATTGAGCATAAGTTCCAAGAACAATTAAATGCAAAATATAGAACAACAATTGGTTCGTCAGCAAATGGAATTGATTTGCCCGCTGACGATATATTAACGGACATTAAAGTTACATCAATAAAACAACCTCAATCATCTTGTCCGTTCAAAGATGCCAAACAAAAGATTTTTGGACTTGGATACAATCTTCTCGTTTTTGTCTACGATAAAATAGACGACTCAAAAACTAAAACAACTACACTTAACTTTGTTAGTTGCTCATTTATTTCAAAAGAACGGACAGCGGATTATACTACAACATATCGTTTACGTGAAATGGTTAAGGATAAAGCTAATGCTGAAGATATTGCTGCATACTTGAATGATAAAAATATTCCTGTCGATGAAATAACTTTAAAACAGTTAGCAAAGCAAATTTTAAAATCACCACCAGTTCAGGGGTATTTGACAATTTCAAACGCTTTGCAATGGCGACTTCAATATCAAAGAGTTGTTACGCTTAGTAAGGCAGTGAAAGGGATCAGTAAAGTAATTGATAAAGTGACCAAATAATGAGAATATTTGAAGCAAATATCTCATCGCAAGCTTGCATGTTTTTAAGAGACTTTTTTGAAGACACGTCTATTGTTGAAAATGGTAATCAAAAAATGTTTGATGCCTTCGGTATTAATACATTTTTTGAAAATAATAATGATTTTCAGAAGCTAAAAGAATCTGTTTCAATTGTCGCCGTAACTTCAGTTGAAGAACCAGACCGAGTAGAGTACGGTGATTTTCAGACCAACAAAGAATTAGCATTTAAAATCGTAAAAATGTTATCCGACAAGTCGATTTTACCTGAAATTGTAATTGAACCTACTTGTGGGAAAGGAAATTTAATAATTGCTTCATTATCTTGTTTTAAGTCTATTAAGCGGTTGTTTGGTATTGAAATATACAATCCTTATATTTGGGAAACAAAGTTTAGCATTATCGATTATTACCTTTCAAATCCTAATCATAGGAAGCCCGAAATTACTATTATCCGTAATAGTGTTTTTGATTTTAATTTCAAAAACATTTCTATACAATTTCCACAAGAAAACTTATTAATAATTGGAAATCCGCCTTGGGTAACAAATTCAAAATTAGGTAGTTTAAGTTCTACAAATTTGCCTCAGAAATCAAATTTTAAAAACCAAAATGGTCTAGATGCGCTGACTGGGAAAGGTAATTTTGATATTGCCGAATATATCACTTTGATGCTTTTTGATGCTTTTCAGTCTCATGATGGGCACTTAGCTTTACTAGTAAAAAATTCAGTAATTAAAAATATTGTATTTGAGCAAAAAGAAAAAAAATATAAAGTGAGTGAAATTGAAAAGTATTGTATTAACGCCAAAAAAGAATTTGATGTTTCGGTTGAGGCGTCTTTGCTGTTTTGTCAACTCAATTCAAATCCGGCTAGTAAATGTACTGAATTTGATTTTTATGATAAAAGAAAGAAATTGAGTTTAGGTTGGCTCAATTCCAAATTCGTTTCTAATATTGAATATTATCGCAAAACAAAAAATATAGATGGTATATGTCCTTTTGAATGGAGACAAGGAATCAAACATGATTGTTCAAACGTAATGGAACTAGAAAGGCTAAATGGACACTTTATAAATAAAAATTCAGACGAAATTATAATTGAGGAAGATTTAGTATTTGGATTATTGAAAAGTTCTGATTTAAAGAACAGTATGATTAAAAATACGAGAAAATATATTATTGTAACTCAAACGAGAGTAGGACAGGAAACATCGTATATTAAGCATTTGTATCCAGCAACGTACTCCTATCTAATGAAAAACATTTCATCTTTTCAAGCAAGAAAATCCTGTATTTATAAAGCGAAACCTTTGTTTTCAATTTTTGGAGTTGGGGATTATTCTTTTAAACCTTACAAAGTAGCAATTTCAGGATTATATAAAACGTATCATTTTACATTAGTAATACCACAAAACGACAAACCTGTAATGCTTGACGACACCTGTTATTTTATAGGATTTGAAAAAATTGAGTTTGCTGTATATTCAATTATACTTCTAAATTACAGCAAGACAAAAGAGTTTTTGAAATCAATAACATTTTTAGATGCAAAAAGAGTGTTCACAAAAGAACTTTTGATGCGTTTAGATTTATTAAGTATAGCAAAGATTATTACACAAAAGGAAATGAAAGAACAGATTTATTATGTAAATGGAAAGTATAATTTGACTGTAAACCTATCGCAATGGGACAATTTTATTAAAGAAATGACACCTGTGAAAGAAAAGCAAATGATGACTATTGGATCATGAAAACAAGGTACGAAAGCACAACATCGGAGATAAAACAATTGGCAGGAAGTGCATATTCGACTGTTCAACTCATATCACAATGATTGTCGCTTGACAAGAAAATTGCTTGCAATTGGCAACTTGTTGTACTGTTTAATGTTAGGACATTGGAGAAACATATAAATGAGGTGATAATATAGAAAATGAAGTAGGAAAAATGGATATTTTAAACAGAGCAACGGTGGCGAGAAAAAATATGACAGCATATAATTGTGAGGCTCAACCCTTAAACAGCTAGAACCGAGACTTAAAATAATAACATGAATCAGAAGGAAGAAAGGACGGTGTCATGTATCGTCCCCATTATCCACTCTGACAGTTTCAGAAGGAGAATTGTACATGGAAAAATTTAATTCAGAAATAGAAAGAATTGTATTCGATCGCCTAAAAGATGCATTATAAAACACTAAATTAATCCTACAGGCAGAAGATAATTGGCAAAAGACATTATTTTCAATAAGTTTTGATATAGTTATCTACAAAGGGAAAGGGAATCATCCACTTGCTGTAATAGAAATAAAAAGAAACTTAAAGAATAAAATTATTTTCGAAAGAGCTGTCAACCAAGTGCGATCAGCGTTGAGAATAACCAATGCAAGGTATGGAATTTATCACAGATAACATAGAGTTCTTTTTATATGACAGAAGCAATAAAAATGATGGATTTGTTAAATTAGAATTTGCTAAAATAATTAAAAAATTGACAAATCTAAAAGAAATAAGAGTTAATAAAAATGCAAGAGAACAAGTATTAAAATATATTCTTAACGCAGCAAATAAGCATCTTTCAGACAATAAGGAATTTCAAATATTTATTAGAAGTAAATCTCTTTTAAGTCAAATTAAATTTGACAGTAAATCTAATTTTTAATTTTTTTCTGACGATGATGAAGGAATAGATTCATTTGAAAATCAATTTTTCAATAAGCTAATGGGGGAATTTAAGGATACTAAAATTTGCCGATACACTTCATTAAATACGATATTTGATATGCTAAACAATATTTCATTTAGAATTTGTGGTTTAGTTGGTATGAATGATAGAACCGAAGTAAATTATGTAGAGACTTACCTTAATGGTATTGAGAAACCATTGACTAAAGAACATTACAATACAATTAGAGCATTAAACAATAGATACATCACTTCATGTACTAAAATATCACGGAAAGACGATTTGACTCTATGGAGACTATATTCCGATGATGCTAAAGGAGTTTGTCTTATTTTTAATGTTAATAAAAACAATTTAAATAATCACATTCTACTTCAAGAAGTAAAATATGCCGATGAAAATGGCAAACACAAAGAACTTGAATTCTTAAAAGAAATTAAGGAAAATGTAGAATCTAACACAGGATTCAAATTCGAATTTAGAAAAATAGGATATTGGAAACACTTTTTTAAATCGCATGATTATGCAATTGAAGAAGAAGTTCGCCTGTTAATCATTGACAATGACTCATTGCAAAAAATAAAATCAAATTGGGTAATGACATATACTCATTCAATCATTAATCCAATTATGGATTTTATGCTAAATAGCAGTTCGTTTCCAATTCAGCTTTGTGAAATAATTGTCGGTCCAAAGTGCCCCGAACAAGAAATAAATAAGGTACAGTTAGAAGAAATGATTCGAAGGGAAAAAAGGGAAATAATTAAGAATAAATACGATTCAAATTTAAATAATCTTAAAGTTAAATTATCTGATATTAAACATTATAGATGAGAATTGAAAGTCAACTTCCAACAAAAATTCAAATTTGTCAACAGGGCGGCGGGGGTGGAAAAAATGGAAAATGATGAAAGTAGTGTAATTTAGTTGACATTCAATTCAGAAAGTGTAAAATAATGAAATGGAAAAGAAAGGGAGTAAAAAGTTGAAAAAGTCAAACACCGACTACATTTGTCCAATTATTATTGGAGAAAATACATCATGCAAAAAGGGTACAATAGTAAAATAACAAAAAAGAGTTTAGTCTTTCTTCCCCGTCTTATCATTTTGGTGAGTATTATTACATTATTGGCAATATCATCCTGTTCTCTGTTCGAAAAAGAAAAAACAGATAGTCGTGATCCAAATAACATTCTTGACTGGTTAAACGTCCCTCCTGTCGGGGCTCAATATGCATTTTATACATTTGTTGACTCTTCTCATATTTATTATGACACATTCTCCGTCTTAAGAGTTGATACAATTTTATATAACATATACATTTTTCAAGAATTAAAATGGAGTAAATATAAAAAAGATTCCCTCGAAACATTTAAAACTGAATCCTTATTTTCAATAATAAACACAAGAGATAGTTATTATAAAGGTCATACTTTATATACAAATTTATATACTCCTGTATCCGAGAGTACATGTTTTTTTATAGATGTAAATCACTATAGTAAATATATGATAGAGAATCTTAATGCAAGCATAACAGTAAATAATGTTCTATATGATTCCTTAATATCAATCTCTGAATATGTAGGAAATACTGATTCAGTTTATTCAAAAACCTATTTTTCTCCCAGGTATGGAGTTAATGTTTATGAATGTTTAACCGGATATCTTGTTTGGATTCCGCCTGATGGGTTGAGTTATAGAAAATTAACATGGGTGAATTACTAAAATGAACAGAATCATTTTTGTTTTATTTATCATGTTATTTGCTTCTTGTTCATTTTTAGGTTTTAATAAAAACCCTGAAGATATTTCTGATTGGATAACACTTCCTGATTCGGGAACTGTATATTCATACTATGGCAACAATCGATACTATGACGATGACGCATTTATGTATTACGAGTCCATAACTCTTCTCGAAGACAGTTTTTATAAGATACTTGATGAAACGCTTTATATAAATTTCGACACAATCCCATGCAGGTCAGCTATTGCCATTAGAAGTTATGAAACCTACCATGAAACAACAAAGATTGCCAAGGGATCCTTCCTGTACAAAATAATAGTAGATACAATGTTTAATAGAATCCTTTATTTTGCTGCGTCTGACGAATCCAGTTTTGGATTATGGGATTTTGAAATCAGATGTCCTATAGAAGAAAATAATATTTGGATGCAAAGAAATAATGTCTGGTCCAGAATTACAGATACTGATACTTCAAAAGAAATCCTTGCAGGAAAATTTAATGACGTACTTGCAATTGATTTCTTGTATGATGCAGTAAAGGTTGGAGAAATATATTACTCGTGCGAACTTGGAGTGCCTATATATCAAATTATTGATTCTTTTGAAACAAGAGTGGCACAAGAGATTGAACTCAGAGAAATAAGACATCAATAATTATCAAATCAGAATTAATTGTAAATGCTTTCATAAATAAAATTTATCATTCTTCTATACTTAAGTATATTCTTGACATACTCAAAGCAAGAGTATATCATCACATTAATGAAGACGATAGCTTTATCTGCAATTGCAGAGATATTCACAGGAATAGTTCTTCCGAAATCAAAGAACGAATTTGAAGAATCGCCGTTTGACAAAATACCAAAGACAAAATATAGAATAATAAATATTTCCGACATTGATAATGATGGAGATATCTTAAAATCATTAATGGAGATGAAGCTTGACTCTTCCGAAAGAATAGAAAAATATTCAGTAAAATACGGCGACATACTCATAAGTTCTCGCGGGACAAGACTGAAGACAGCTGTTGTGCCAATATCAATAAAGGACAACACTTTGATTTCATCAAATCTGATGTGCATCAGACTTACAAAGGATTCAAATTATCCGAGCGAAATTTTGAATTTCTTTTTGCGGTCAGACTATGGAGAAAATTCTCTTAAGAGATTATCAAGCTCCTCAGGAGGAGTTGTCAATTTGAATCAAAAAGTTTTGGGAATGCTTCAAGTGCCTCATTTTGAAGATAGAGATGAAAGAGACAAAATATCTGATGCTGTGAATGCCTTAATAGAGATGAAGAGTCTGTTTGCTGAGCAGAGGAGAACATTTTTAATTTTGGAAAAAGCTTTAGAGGCAAAATATTTAGAGAAGTATGAAGACAAATCTGACTGAACTGAGAAAAATATCAAGAAGGCTCTGGGAAACATTGAGAAGCTCCGATGACTGCAATAATGTGTTTTACATACTCTCTTTGATGTTGATACAGCATCTCTCTTTATCGAATGAGAACAAAAAAATATATTTTAAGACACACAAGGATTTTTTTCAGCTTATGCGTCCGAGCGAGAATCTTGATAAAGAAGTGAATGAAATTCTTGAACATTTCACCAAAGTGAATTCCGCACTGCAGACTCTTGTTAAGAGAGCTGATTTTACAAAAATCGGGCGCACACAGGAGAGCAGGAACAGAATCATAAGGCAGTTCGTGGTCATGCTTACGGAGATTCAGAAAGAGATTGAACTAAGGGAGATTCCTTCAAGCATGAGAGTTCTGACAAGCCACCTGAAACATTATTATTTTTGGAATAATGAAGCTTCACTGTCAGAAATAGAGCTTGACAGCAGGGCTGAAAAACTGCTCTTTCAATTTTGGAGTGGCAGGGAGAATCAGGAAATATATAATCCGCATCTTCTCTGCGGAGAGATAATGGATGATATGCCCGACAGTTTCAGAATCGAAAAAGCCGAATCAATATCCATATACGGCAGTAATTCCACAAGCAGTGAATTTGCTCTCTTCATGATGCTGGACGGATTTTTTTGCAATAAACCGGCTGTTGAGTTTCACATAAGGAATCAAACATTTTATGATGCGCCTTTTCTCGACTCAAATAAGTTATTAAAGAAATTCGATTTGATAACAACTCTTCCGATTCTCTTTATGAATGAAAATCCTGACATTAAAAAGCTGAGGAAGCTTCAGAACATTTTGACGGTGAAAATAGGCAATACCCTTGATTTCAAAGATTTCATATTCAGTTTTCTTCTATCGTCATTGAAAGATGATGGAGTTCTGAACATGATAATCCCGTATTCATTTCTCACAGCAGAAAAATATGATTTAAGGAAATATCTTGTTGAAAATGACATGATTCTCCATGTGGAGAATCTTCCGATGAATGTATTCACTGGAAAATCTGTTGATGCGGCGTTTGTGTCAGTGTATAAAAACAAGAGTTCCGAAATGAAGGGAAAGACTGCGTTTCGGGCGGGAATAGGAGGAAAAGCAAAACTGGTGCAGAATAAGAAAATATCTGACAATAATTATAATCTTTCAGTAAATCAATACATAACAGATGCTCCAATTTTGACAAATGAAAAACTTGAAGAGATTTTTGAACGGCTCGACAAAATTAATTCCGAAATCCGCTCAAGGATTTATGACTTGCGGAGTTCTATAAAATGAAAGAATAACATAATTGAATTATAGCTGTAATGTGATATAATCAATGTATGGAAAAAGTTATAAATAAAGTCTCATTTAAGGAAGATTTCATACAGACAAAAGAGTTCTGGCTGAGTAAAACATATCTTGAAAGGCTTGATGCTCTTGAATATTTGAGGGAAGATTATAAAAATACTTTTTTAAAGAAAAATGAACGAGGATTTCAGAGAGTTCTTAGAATTATTGACCGAAGAAAAGGTTGAATATCTTCTGGTCAGAGGTTATGCAGTTGCTGTTCATGGTTACCCCAGATATACAGGAGACATAGATTTTTGGGTGAATAACACGGAAAGGAATACAGATAGAATAATAAAAGTGCTTGAAAAATTCGGCATGTCCGAACTTGGAGCAACCAAAAAGGATTTAACAAAAAAAGATTCAATAATTCAAATCGGAGTCCCGCCAAACAGGATAGATCTCATAACCTCAGTCGAAGCTCTGTCATTTGAAGAAGCCTATAAGCGGCGGGAAATAAAACAAATAGACAAAATTGACACAAATATCATTACTCTGGATGATCTAAAAAACAAACAAAAAAGCACTTGGCAGGGATAAGGACAAAGACGATATTTCCCATCTTCCATAGAATAATCAAGGAGGAAATATGAAGGAAAAAGAGATTGTGCACACAGGATGCTGTGACCCATTCAATCCGGAACCTTTTCAGGATAAGACTATAGTGTGGGAGAAGAAGCTCTTTCTGAAAGACAAAATTAAGAGCTTCTTTCATATTCCTTTGAATTTTGATGCAGTCATGGTAAAGAATGCCAGTATGATTGAAAAATCAGGGGCAAAGCCGGATTATCAGCTTATACTTGTTGACGAAAACTCACTCTGGGGAGCAGACATTTACATCAGTGTCGGGAAGAGCGTTGAGAATGCAAAGATGGAGGAGGTTTCAGGAACTTTTCTTACGAGAGTTTATGAGGGGCCCTACAGCAAGATGAGCGCTTGGATAAAGGATTTTAATGATTATTGCGATAAGAAGGACATAAAGCCGCAGAAACTGTATTTCTCATACACAACATGCCCGAAATGCGCCAAAATTTATGGGAAGAATTATGTTGTCTTTTTTGGGAGGATAAAATGAAGAAACTATTGTTTGGAATATTGATTTTTTCATTTTCTCTGATTGATTCTGCCGGGTTGAATGAAGCGCATGAGAAATTCAAAGAGAATAAAATAGATGAAGTGCTCTCAATTGTGGAGAGCTACACAGTGGAGAATCCTGATGATGCAGAGGGTTGGTTTTACATGGGGCGGTATCTGCATTACAAATTGTATGACACGGGAAGGCGCGGATATGATGAGGAAAAATCAGACAAGGTGCTTGAATACCTGAACAAAGCAGTCTCCATGAGCGATACAATAGGCAACGCATATTACTACCTCGGAGTCGAATACGGAGTGAGAGGGCATTACGCATTCATTTACAAAGACACAGTAAAGTCAAAAGAAGAATTCAAGAAAGGGAGAGACGCGGGAGGCTATCCTGACTGGATGCTTGAATATGCAAAGAATGTTTTAAAATCCTGTTCAAAGAATGCAATACTCTTCGGAGGAGGAGACGCAGAGCTTAATTCGATATGGTACCTGCAATCCTGCGAAAATTACAGAAGAGATGTCACTGCAATTCCGATAGGACTTCTCTCATATCCGCCCTTTGTGAATTTCATAAGAGAGGGGATTGACAATTATTTTGCTCCAATAAATACAAGCTGGACAAAGGATATGGTTGATTCAATGTCAGTGATGAAGCTTGACACTGCGCTACAGATTGTGAAGGTGGCGAAATCTATGAAAAAAAAGTTCAAACTTCCGGCAGATTATTTGATGAAATGGAAGCTTGAAGAGGATTTTGATTATAATGGAGAGAAGGTCGTAATGCCCGGCACAATGCTTATGATTGACATTGTGAGAGAAAATAATTGGGAGAGGGATATTTGCTTCACACTCGGGACAAGCGAGAAATGGCGCTCATCAATGAATGATTTTCTTCAGATAAGCGGGTTCGTTTTGAAACTGACTCCGAAGATTCTTGATGAAGATGAAAAGATTGATGCGAAGAGCACTGAAAAAATTCTTTTAGACAAAAAGAATTTTGAAAAATATCCGGAAATTATGAAATTGGATTTTCCGAGATGCAGTATGATACTGACAAATTATGCGTCAGCGCTTTTGATGCTGAACGAACAATACGGCATAACTCAACAGACGAAGAAGCAAAAAGAGATTGTGAAATTCATTAAAAATAATCTCGACAAGAGGGGAGACTTTTTTTATCCTCAGCTTGCACAGTATCTTGACTCTCTTTATATGCAATACGGAATGCAGGAGTAATTTGTGAAAAAAAGAGATGTAATTGCATTGGCTGTCGTATTGATAATTTCATTGTACTTCGGACTCAATATCCGGATATTTAAAAATACAAATAAGGCGAAGATTGCCGAACTCAAGTTTCAGGAGAATAATCTTAAAGGATATGAAGAGTATATCAATGAAACAGACGGAAGCGCAATGATATTGATTCCGAAGGGAAGCTTTATGATGGGAGAGGATGGAAAAGAGATTGAAGAGGAGCCCAAGCATGAAGTGTACCTTGAAGAATACTATATAGGAAAATATGAAGTGACGAATGCGCAATACAAAAAATTCTGCGACGAGACAAAAAGAAAATATCCCAAAGATCCCGAGTTTAAGGGAATGGAGAATTACTTCATAAATTATCCTGATTATCCTGTTGTAATGGTGTCATGGCATGATGCTGTCTCTTACTGCGAATGGGCTGGAATGCGTCTTCCGACAGAAGCAGAGTGGGAAAAGGCGGCAAGGGGAGATGACTCGCGCAAATATCCTTGGGGTGAGAATGACCCTTCGGATGGGAGGTACTGCAATTATTCTTTCAACACATCCGATTATGATTATGAAGAAAATTATATTAACAGGGCTGATGACGGGTATGAATACACAAGCCCTGTAGGAATCTTTGAATGGGGAATAAGCCCCTACGGCTGTTATGATCTGGCAGGCAATGTCTGGGAATGGTGCTCCGATTGGTTTTCATGGGATGCTTATAGAAGAGAAGCAAAAGACAATTATAAGGAAAACAATAATGGTGAATATAAAGTCATACGCGGCGGGTCATTTTATTATTCTTTCAGTTCAATACGCTCTTCATTCAGAGTCGGCGCAGACCCTCAGTTCGGCTTTCTCCACACAGGCTTCCGCACCGCCTCAGACAAAACTCCCACAAACAAAAAGGGCAACTAACCCTCTTTCTTATCGTTGTTTATATAGGGGACGGTGTATCATTTTTATCACGATTTTATACAGATGATTTTTGAGAATCAGCATTAGATGCCTCTTGACTTTTGGCGAATAAGTGAATATTATATGAATATGGCAGATAAAAAATCCATTGGCGAAATAGCGGATGTCTTTGTGGGACTAAACATAAAGAACTATAAGGATGAGTTTTCCTCATCATTCTCCAGAGAAAACTTTGATGTTAAAATAATTTCTATATCCAACATTGACAACAACGGGTTCTTTGCCGGTGATTTTCAGAAGATAAGGGATATGGGTGACAGAATAAGTAATTACAAGGTCATTGAGGGCGACGTCATCGTGAATTCGCGCGGAAGATCAATCAAGAGTGCAATGGTAGATTCCGAGCGGGAGGGCTATGTAATTAGTTCAAACATCCTCGCAATCAGAATTAAAAAGGAATATTTGAATTCAATATCCCCAGAGATCCTTGATATATACATAAAGCAAGGAAGGGCGGCAAATGAGATTAATAAGAAGTCAAACGCCTCCACAATGCTTGTTCTGACAAAGGAGATACTTAAGAATGTAAGGGTACCGCTTCTTTCCGAGGAAGAGAAGAAGAAATTAAGCGGCATAATCGCGCTTTACAGGGAAATAAGCAGGGAGATTGAAGAAAGCAAAAATCTTCTTTCTGTGCTCTCATCAAACATTGTCGGGATGATGGAAGAGGAATGAATGACACTGAAAAAAAGAAAGATTACAGACGCATTAACTGAAAGGCAGAAAGCGGAGTATGAACTTGACAGGAAGATCCGCAGGTCACTGGATTCAGAAGCGAGATTTTGGATCAGGAGGAATGATTTTCTTGTCAGGGCATTCTTTCTGAAATATGTTTACTTGAAGGATAATTCAGACAGTTCGTTATCTTTGAATCCGTCCTTCGATTTTTTGTCCTTTGCCAAGAATGAGAAGAACATTCCGAACAGAATCAATGATGAGATAAAATACCTCTATGAGCATAACGACAGTTTCAGCTCTCTGAAATGCATGTTTGAAAGAGGTGACGGCACGGAGGTTGAAAGGCTGGAGAGGCGGGTTAAGAACAAGTCTTTCAAAATCGTTATAGAGACAATAAATTCAAAAGAGGTTTATAACAGTTTCAATTGGTTTTCCAGGTATCTAAAAAACAAATATGAGCCCTCAAGGGAGCTCAGCGAAATGGGAACGACCTATCTGATGTCAGACATGTCCGGCGAACTGGAGAAGGAGATACTGGCAGGAATAGGCAATGAACTGAAAAGATGGTCTAAATCCGTGCAAGTTTATGATTTGTCATTTTCCAATGAGTCGCTTTATGCGGGGATAGTAAGGGAATGTAGCAAGGCGGACAAAAAGGCTGTATTTTTTTTCAATGAAGTCAACAACAAGAGCCCTGCGTATTTCTTCATGAAGACATGGTTTTTGGGATACAGGAACATTGAGGTAAACTGCATCAAGGAGCAGTGGTACGCAAAACCGTTCACGGAGAAAGGCGGAAACCTTCGGAAATTTGACCTTGTCTTCGGAAACGTGATAGACGCAGATGCAGAGAAGAGGGCCCGTTTGCTAGATGACATTGCGGTTACAAATATCAAGTCTTTAGTAAAGACCGTTGAAAAAAATAGCGAGATACCGAAGGAAAATTACATCTACTACTTTCTCCTTGAAACAATGAATGAAAGGGCGGCTACATACATGATAGACAATTTCTCATTTTTAACTTACAAGAATTATTTTCCCGTGAGAAAGATGCTGGTTGACGAAGGATTCCTCTCTCGGGTCTATTCAATCTACGGAGAGACTTACTCGAGGGCGAACATTGACCCTGTAATGATGGTGTGGGACAAAATGCGAAGCAAGGGCAACGATGTCATCATCACCAATTTCAAGAGAGTGATATCTTTGACCAATGTTCAAAACATAACCGCTTATGACCTAGTGAGGATGGCTGAAAATGCCGGCAGGAGAGTCTCAGTCGAAACAATCGCGGATAATGATTACAATCTCAACATATCGAATTATCTTCCAGACGAAAACCTCAGCTCCTCACAGAGAATTGAGGAGACTGTTGAGAAACTGAAGAAGTCGGTTGATATCATCTCAGATAAAATAGACAGCCTCTCCCGCCTGATAAGATTCAAGTAAAACTCATTGCGAATATTCAAATATTCGCTTGACATTTCCCCTTTTTTATGATATAATCTCCATAGTTCTAAAAAACAAATCATAATATGCTCGCTCACTTAATTTTACCAAAGGAGTCTGAGCAGATGTCTTTATTCTCACAATCAGCAGTATTAACGGGGTCATCACAGGAGAGGATTATAATCCTCAGTAAAAGTTAAACAGAAAAGCCAATAGGAGTATTTATGAGCTTTTTACCATACCCATTGATTTGTCACACCCCCATCTCAGCGAATAAGTTAATATTCGCTATAATAGAAGAATATTATTCTTTATTGATTTCAATAATCTCACTAACCTTACTAATCTTACCAACCTTACCAATCTCACTAACCTTAATAATCTCACCAACCTTACCAATCTCACTAACCTTAATAATCTCACCAATCTTACTAATCTCACTAATCCTAATAATCTTACTGTTTCCTTCCGTTATATATTTTGAGAGAGCATCTGTGCCTGCTCTGTGTTTGGAAGAACAAGCAAGTAAGGAGGTTTGAATGAACGGACTCAAGCTTTTATGCGACAGAGATACTGAAATCACCATAACAATAGTCGGTTTTGCCTACCCAGAAGAGAGATTCTCCTATGACAGCGAATGGTTGACTGTGCATGTTGATGTCAGTGAGAAGGGATTTTCAATAAGGATGACTGACCCAGCTTTGCAGACATACGAGCTATGCGAACTTGCCGAGTTTTTCGAGAATGCGCTGAGTGAGAAGAAGAGCAGGGATTACATAGGATTCATAGAGCCGTGCTTGTTTTTTAGGTATCTCGGTAAGGATGAGAATGAGAAGTACCTCTTTTCCATATATCTTGACTTTGAGCTTAAGCCGGTCAGGACTCCGATGACATACAGGAGGAAATTTGCCCTTACAAAGAAGGAGCTTGAAGCAGTGATAGAAAACATCAAATTCCAGTACAAAAAGTTTCCCTTCCTTGCTCCCGACACTCTCTTCATTGATCCGAAGAACTTAATATATACCCGTTATGAAAGGGTGAGCAGGAATAGTTACGCGGAATGGTTAAGGGGAAAATATCTGCTCTCAAATGAGAATTTGGATGCCGCCTCAATCAAGGGTCTAAGCGCAGATGAGCTTGAAAAGAGAGCAGTGAGTGAGGATTGGATAGCCATAAAGTATGATTTAAATGAGACATCATGGATTATTACATTCAAGAAGATTGATGAGAGGGTTGCGCATTTCATAGGAAGCTTTGCAGAGAGGAACAGGGACTCTCTCATGAGGAATGCATTCTATGAGAACACGATTGAGCTTAGAAGCTCGGTCAGCTATGAAAACAGGATTCTCTTGACTGCTGAGGTTCTTGAAACAAACAATTTCAAATTGAATCCGGAAAAATATCCGCTAATTCGATAAGTTTAAAAGGAGGTGTTATGTTTGAAGAGATAGGAATCTACGGTTACAATTCAATAGAAATCGGTATTCTTTGCGGTATTGTCTCAGGCGACCCTGTGCTCCTCATCGGAGCGCACGGGTCAGCCAAAACAGCGCTCTGCGAAAATCTCGCGACAGCGCTTCACATGAAGTACCACGCGTACGATGCTTCAAGAGCAATGTTTGAGGACATTGTCGGGTTTCCTGACCCTGAGTCTGTGAAAAACGGAATTATTGATTACATCAAGACGCCGATGACAATATGGGACAAAGAGTTCGTTCTCATTGACGAAATATCAAGAGCCCAAGTGTCAATGCAGAACAAGTGGTTGGAGGTTATCCGCTCACGCAAGGTGATGGGTGTTAGAATAGACCCGTTAAAATATGTCTTTGCCGCAATGAATCCACTCTCCTATGCAGGTGCTGAGCCACTTGATGAAGCTTTAATAGGTCGGTTTGGAACAATCATCCGCATGCCATCTATAGAGACGCTTGATGATTCTGTCATACTTAAAATCGCCAGAGCAAAGAACAATGACGATGCGAAGCTCTTAACGGAGAAGAGAACGAACGCAAAAAACCACAGCACAAAAAAGAGCATAGAGGAGACAATCAATTATGTGATAGAGAGATTTGAAAATGAAAATCTCACAAAGAGAGCGGAAAACTTTATCATCTCTGCAAAAGACACTCTCATAGAGGATAATTTGCAGATTGACGGAAGACGCCTCGGAATGCTCTTCAGAAACTACAAGATAATGAGTCTTCTGATTGAACAAAAGTTGGGGGTTAAGGAAGAGAGAGAGGGAGTCCTCGAAACAATGAGGTTTTCCCTCCCGTACAATGTAAATGAATCAAAAATCTCCGATACAAAGCTTAAGGCAATGAGTGAAAAAATAGCAGAGTCGATGAAGACCGGAGTGAAAAGAAAATTTGTATTCAACAGCAAGACAATAAAGGATACATCGGAAAAGTTCATCAGGGAGAACAGCAAGAGGGAGAGACCGGAGAATGACAAGACAGTGCAGAAATTCATAGAGGAGTTTAAGACAGCAAAGGAGAGGAAGGACATAACTATTCTCGCGGAAGTTTCAAGAGCGATTTTAAATCTCATTGAGCAAAAGAACCTGAACATCTCATGCACGATGCACGAACTTTTAATGGATTCAATTTATGAACTTTTGGTAGAGCCGCCAAACGGATTCTGTTACTTTTACAACACATACACCATTGATGCAAAGGACTGGAAGAGAGTAATGTCCGAGTTTCTCTGCGAATCCCTTAAACGTCAGGGGGAGAAGCTTGACGTGATTGAAAGAGACGCGCTCATTAAGGAAATTGAAAGCACTCTGTAAGGAGGAAAAATGAAGATAAAAGGACTTTTGGAATTTCACTATGACTCCAAGAACAAGGTCAGCATGTGCGAAGAGAAGACGACTGATGTGAGCATGGAAGATTTTTTTCTGTACGATGGAAGATTCAGTTCGTTTGACTTCAGATTCAAAAACCATGCAAAGAACGAACATTACAAACTGAGAATGTGCGTAAAAGAGAAAAACAGGAAAGTGATAAAAGAGGGAGCCGCCATATATTCGAACAAAAAGGGTCTGATGAATTTTATAAACGAACAGAAGAATCTGAGTTCAGACAAAAAATATTCTGAGCTTCTTGTGAAGCTTGAAGATTTCTATGAGAAGAGAAAAAATTCAGGGAAGAGACGCGGTAACGGACAAGATAAGGAGCTTCGGATGGTTAATGAGGTGAATCTGATTCAGAGAAAGGATGCAGTACTTCATGAAAAGACAAATGAAGGAAAAATCTTTCTTAAAAGCGGTTCTGAAGCTGTGTGCGTCATTGCAATCGAGGGAGAAAGGGAAATCGGAAGAGCAAGAGTGAAGACCATCAAATACCTCATTAAAACAGTTTCAGACAGGAGATACTATGCGAGACATGATTTGCATCTTGCGTGCTTCGCATTTGACGGAAGCAATTTTTATCAGAATGACTCTCACAGGATTCTTCCTGACAACTTTTTGGAAGAGCTTGACAAAGAGGGAGTCTTTTACCACACAGACAATATCGCAGATTATATGCCGAAGCCGCACCTTGAAGCAAGATACATTGTGAAAGTGCCTTCCAAAAGCTATATAGTCAAAAACATTGAGCGGATTGCAATGAGCGTAAAACCGTCTGTCAAAGGAAAGCATTTCATAATCAATGAGCCATTCCATGTGGATGTTGCGAAGAATGTCATAATAATAGATGACCCTGAAGAAGCGACTGCCGTATATTCGAAATTTGTCGGAGGAAAATATTACATGCCTGACGAGTCAATGAAAATAGCGAGGGTGACTGACCATGACGAGCCGTACTATGCATATCTTGTTCTTCCAAAGAGAGGATTAAATGGATTCTGAAAGAATTGCAAAACTCAATATCACTATGTATAAAAACAGAATTCTTGATAAAAATTTCGATGATTTCATGAGAGTCAAGAGAGAACAAAATGATGGAGAGGAATCAATAGGAGGAAGCCGGTTTATGAATGACCTCATTTACGAACTTGCTGGAACAAACATCATTGAGACAAATGAGGTTGAGACAGCTTCAATGGAATATTTCATGAATAATTACAGAATCAAGATAAACCCAGATTTCATAAAAAAATATTTCCTGTCAAAAGATGAGGTTGAGTTCGTGATGTGCCATGAGATACTTCACAAATTGAACGGAGATTTTTTCCGTTCTCTGGGAAAGGATGACGGGGAGATGGGAAAGATGCTTGCGAATGTCGTTATGGACATTAACATCAATTCTGCGCTTATGAGTTATTTCCACGGTTCTTTCCGCTTTATGTTTGAAAACCTCTATGACAGAAAATCAATCATATCCTACATGCTCTATCCGTTAAAATACAAATATGTTGACAGAAACAACTCTTTGGAGTGCATCACCAATGAACTTAAAAGAAATTTTCATTTTAAAGATGAGGATGCAAGGGAGCTTGCTGAAACATACTGCAACCTTTGGAGAAGGGAGGGGTATCTTGCTGACGGATATGCTGTTTTAAGCAAACATTTTAAAAAGCAAAAAATGCAGGAAGATGTGATATTCCTCGGAGACCATGAGTTTGTTTATAAAATCGGTTACAAAAGCTGTATGACGGGTATACTGCCAAAGGGATGGAATGACAAAGATGCAAAATATCAGGTAAACGCAAAAGCTATTGAGAGACAAAATATTATTATCAATGCCCTAAGAAGAGCAGTGTGCACAGGAAACAATGCATCTGCAAAGTCATTCGGACTCAACAAAGAGTCAAGCGCCATTCCAGCTCTATCACGAAAAGATTTTCTCTGGATGAGCTTGGGAACAATGCCTTTGATTTACTCATCCCAAATAGCGTCAAGAATAAATGATAATGTGGAGCTTAACATATTCATAGATGTCTCCGGGTCATTTGATAATATAATCGAATTTGTGTATGGAGTCGTTGTCGGACTTAAGGAGTACAATCTTCAGGGAGTTTACCTGTTCAGCACTATTGTTAAGAAGATAACAATAAATGAACTCCGCTCGGGAAAGGTTGTAACAACGGGCGGCACTTATGCGACTGCTGTGCTTGAACATGCGCTGACGCACAAGATGAAAAAAATAATTCTCATAACTGATGCGGAATTTGAAACAATCTCAGAGTCCATTATAAATAAGGTGAAACAAAGCGGAATGGAGATTTATCTGCTGATTATAAACAGAAGAAGAAGAGTGGCGAATATTAACTTATTCGCTGTTGCAAAGAAGTGGTGGTTTTGGGATGTGTGAAAAATGGTACGCTTGTAAACTGGTGCGCTGGTAAGCTTGTAGCTGACGGCCGACAGCCGATGGCCAAAAAGGAGGTCTCTATGTCATCCAAATTAGGAGATTTGTTTCGCGAGAAGCGAGTTGAAAAGAATATGAAACTTGCCGATACTGCAAGAGCATTGGGATATGCTAACATGCACAAGGGATGCAGAAAAATAATAGAGATTGAAGATACTGGGTATGGGGATGAAAATATAATGCAGAAACTTCTCACATTATACAAAATTCAGAGAGCGGAGTATGATGAAGCAATAGATAAAGATGTTGAGAGAGCCACAATCGAATTTGAAAAGTCCTCTGACAGAATCTTTGATAGGATGTATTTAATGGGATTCTATGAAAAAGGATGGCCGCAATATGTGCCTAAAGAAATAAAAACAGAGGAGGAAGCGATTAAGTGGGCAGTTGAATTCATCAAGAAAAACAAAAACGAATGCAGTCGGAAATGCATCTCTTTAGAAGTATCACTCAAAATTTACTATTGCATCTTTCCGGATGGAGAGTATAAAAGGTGTCGATATATATATACGAGATTTAGAGAATTTCATCACATTTACAATGCCAAACACGCAAAACTGAATTTTTATGATGGAACTGATAAGTGAGGATATATGTATTCGCAAATTATAGAGAGTCACTGTTAAAGAAAGAAAAGGAAAAAATGAAAAACGAAAATGTATTAAGTGAAAAAAGAGTAAACAGGGATTCATTAGCCAAACTGTATGAAAGATATGCCTATGCTTCTCTTTACTTGGGGTATTTTGACTTTTGTGTGAAGAGGTCTCTGCCGACATTCTTAATATTATTCGTTTTATTTGCATTTGGATTTTTGGGAGGTTTTGAAAAGCTGTTAAACATTCTCGTTTATGTTCTTGTGATATTACTCACAATAAAACTTATACACGAAATTCTCGCACTCATTGAAAAACATTATCAAAAAATGGTCTATGATGATTCAAGAATCTTCTACAAAATGCATGTTTGGGAGGTGAATTCGAATATGACAGGTTATTATTTAAATCAACCTGTGCCGGAAAAGCTTAAAGATTTAAAGAAACTTCCTTACAGTTTGACTTTCAGAACAATTTATTATAATGGAATGCAACCTGTGAAGAAAAGATTTTTAAAATTTTGCGCGGATTATTACTATAGAAAGTTTATTCCAAACTTTATTCTCGGGAAATTTGAAAAACTCTTTGAGCCTTTGGAAGAATTTTACAAATATACCAAAATATTGGAATTCTCAGGTCTGTCGGATAAGTTTAAACTAATGATGTATGAAGTGACAAAAGATAAAATTGAAGAAGAGGAGGATGAATAATGAAGAGATTGAAGTATGAAGCGTTTTTCATAACACCGGAAAACCGTCTGATACCTGTGCCTCTCTGTTTAAACCACATAGATGTCATCTGCGACCATCCGGAGCTATTTGGATTCACAAAAGATTATGTGACAGAGAAATTCAAAAAATACAATGAGCCGCTAAGGTCGGAGAAGAGAGCGAGGAGCGAACTAATGCGGGAAACATACAAAAAAGGATTCATACGGTTAAGGTACAGAAAAGACCATTATTGGATAGCAGAATCGGAAAACCTCTTCGGAAATGAGAAGAAGAGAGAACAGATAGCCGGATGGATAAAGTTCATGCTTGCACACAAAGAATTGAACGGAGATGCATACATGGAGGTCTCTGAATTGGATACTGCATTTGACGAAACAAATCCGCCTGACAAAGAATCATTTCATTACTTTTTCAGCAAAGTGAATGAGTATCCGTCCATTGAAATCAAATATAAGGAGGAAAAAAATGATGCCTGAAAGGATAAGAAGACAGATGTACGGTCAGTATGTAAACCAGCTCAATCCCGTCTCTGTTGGGGAGTCAATTGAAAGAATGGATGTTGTTATAGTGGAGCAGTTGGAGTCAGACCCTATGAAGCCGGATGAGCGCCTTGTAGTTAAGAGGGATGAGGCAAAAAATTACATTACGGATGAGCTAAGGAATCCTCTTTACGAAACAGATGAGGCAAATAATCCTAAAATTGCAAAGGGAGGAGCAATTGTGCTTCCCTCATCAGTTTCAGTTAAGAAAATCAACCGCAAAAAGATGAATCAGAAGATGCTCATTGAGATAATTGATAAGGTCATACAGGATGATTACTCCGTCTCTTCGTACCATCCTCTTGTGTGGCGCACTCCGATAACAGGATACACACTGAAGAGGGGGCTTAGGTGCCAATGGTTTGACCTGACAACTGATGACGAGTTCAACAATCTGTCCTATGCAGTTGAGGTGAAGGGTATTGACTCGTTTGTGCTTTCTGCATTTGCCGACTCTTTGCGCGTTGCATTTGAACAGCAGTCGGTTTTGATGGTTGACCGCAATCAAAATAATGCTCCCTTTTTTGTGAATGTTCCTCCTAAAATAGTTTGGAAGAAGCCCTCTCTCGGTGAAAAGATTTCCTGGAAATTGTACAAACTGTTGGATGATTTTTTAGACCCGCGTAACGATGAGTATTACATAGAAAAAAACAGAAAATACAGAGAAGCCCACAAAAACAATGATGACAAGTAAATCTACTGATTCCGCCTCCCGCCACTTAATGATTTTAAAACTTGAAATAAGAGTAAAACTTGTATTGAATAATTCCTAACTTTTGGTATAATTAAAGTATGGAGAAAAAGGGTAATAAAAAAGAGAGCGTTTACAAGTATTTTGACAGGGTCTATTTCTGGGATTTTTAATGTTTAAATTATAAAATATGAAAACCACAAAAATTGCATTATTCAAAGGCAAAAAAATTAGAAAGACACTTTTTCAAAATGAGTGGTGGTTTTCAGTTGTTGATGTTTGCGAAGTATTGACAGATAGTGTTGACGCAGGAGCATACTGGAGAAAATTAAAACAAAGACTTAAAGAAGAAGGAAGTGAGGTCGTGACATTTTGTCACGGACTGAAATTAGAATCTTCTGACGGTAAAAGATATATAACGGATTGCTCAAACACTGAAGGTATTTTTCGTATTATTCAATCAATTCCCTCTCCTAAAGCAGAGCCTTTTAAAAGATGGTTAGCAAAGGTAGGATATGAACGAGTACAGGAAATTGAAAATCCTGAGATAGCAACAAAAAGAACAAGAATGCTATATAAACTAAAAGGTTATTCTGATGACTGGATAGAAAAAAGAATGCGCGGAATTGCAATTAGAGAAGAACTGACTGATGAATGGCAAAAGCGAGGTGCTAACGAACAAAAAGATTATGAGATTTTGACGGCAGAAATATCCAAAGCCATTTTTGGCATTACGCCAAGCGAATATAAAAAAGTCAAAGGGCTCAAAAGAGAAAACTTACGCGATCATATGGACGATTTCGAGCTTATTTTTACTATGCTTGGTGAACGTTCAACCACAGAAATTCACAAAACCGAAAATTCCGAGGGAGTTTCAAAACTTACACAAGATGCAAAGCGAGGAGGACGGATTGCCGGTATAGCCAAGGAGCAACTGGAAAAAGAAATCGGCCGTCCCGTCGTTTCTAAAAACAATTTTCTGCCGAAGAAAAAAAATGTTAAGAAGTTGAAATAAGATTATGCCAAAATTAAAAGACATTCCAAAAGTCGATAGGGCAATAAAGGTCAGAGTTGAAGGAGTAAAGGAATACACTCTTACAGTTATAGCATATTGGCATCTCCGTGCATTGAAAGTATTCTCATGCGACATTGAACCTGACGGCTCCAAATAC
>DCUY01000086.1:0-27255 GCA_002327905.1 Caldifarciminota bacterium UBA2202
TGAATTGGAACGGAACAGATGTTGAGAATGCTGAATTGCAGCTTGTGAAAGAATATGATTATACGGAAGCGACATCTCCAAAGTACTCGCCCGTGATTACGAATTATTATGATAAATTATTATATAACATTGTTCCTTCTATTGGATGGATTTCTATAAATAATGAATATAAAACACTTGGTAAAATTAATGGGACATGGAGAGAAATTGTTAATTCACCTTGTGTCAACCTGTTAGGCCAGCTCTGCTCCAATCCTACAGCGGATTACAAGTTGAATAAGACGACATTTGTGTGGCAGGTGGAGGAGGATTTGGGAACGAGCATTTGGAAGAGAGAGATAAGCAGTGGAACAGTGAACGAACCGGTGCAGATAAGCTCTGTCGAGGGGATGAATACCAATGCCAGATACGACGGAGGCAAGATATTTGCATATATCAATGACGGATGCAATCTTGTTGACAAGAATAATGCAGTAATCCATGAATCAGGTGAAAACATTATATATTCGATGGACCTTATAACTAAACCTTTAAAGACGGAAGATGTTGTCTATTATACATGGGTTGAGAATGAAGGAATGGAGTACCTGATAAAAGGGATGACAAAGTATTATAGTGATATAGCACAACCGGATTTTGCTACAATGCCGACAGATACCCAGACATCAATAACAAGTTCACCTATATATGAATACCTGCCTAAAAAGGAGCCGGTAGAGAGATTATCATATACATTGGTTGGAATGGAGCCGGATATGTATTATGAGGTAAAGGTGGTTACATCGGAGGGAAGTCCTGTAAAACCGCAGATAATACAAATAGACGGAGAGGTTTATGGAGTCGTAACAGGTCATGCAAACAGCGTAGATACAACCGTAATTGAAGTACCCAAGACAGTATATGCAAATGGCGAGATAACAGTCAGCATAGACAGAAAGAAGGGGAACCCAAACAGAATAGCAGAGATACTTGTATACGAGTATGAGCAGGAGAATGACCTTGTAGCTGTCAGCAATGTTATTATGCCGTTTAAGAAGGACTTCGGGAAGGAGTTAAATGAGACTGAAACAAGCATAAAGTATTCAGACAAGAAGCTTGTATTCAATATTTCGAGTGATGAAAATTGCATAAAGGAATACAAAGTAATAGATGTAACAGGCAGAACAGTAGAGAAAAAGACACTGAAATTAACGAATGGTATTAACAGAATAGAAGTGCCTGTCAGCATGAGAACCGGAATATACTTCGTGCAGATAGACGGACAGAAAACAAACACAAAAATAACAGTTCTGAAATAGTTAATGAGAAAAATGAATCTCAAGGTAGGGCTTTGTAAGCCCTACCTTTTTATTATATTTCTTTTCCTAAATTATTTAAATCTTCTTAGTGATGATTATAACAATAGAATAATTTTTAATACATTTTGTTTTAATAGGTTCAACCCCGGCATTTTAGTAAATAATTATAACAATAATAACAAATATGAAATTGTAGCTAGATGGGGAGAGATTCGTTATGACACAATAGGAGATTCAATAGGATATACAAGAACGAGCCATTTAGAATGGTATGAGTATTCTCAAAACGGATATTTTGAAAAAGTGGATTCCATTGTTACTATTGGAGGCATTTACTCTTTGTATGGAATGGGAGACTTTGATGATGACGGATTAAAAGAAATGTTATGTCAATATTCGGGAGATGATGAGAAATATAATATTTGTTTATTTGAACAAGCAAATTCAACGGAGTTTCCAAAGAATATTGTATGGGTATCGGATACGACAACAACAGGTTATGATATGGTATCGACCAATAAGTTAAAACATGACGGTTTGGATAGGATATTGGGAGTGGGTATTCCGAGAATATCAGGTAGTTACTATAGATATGGTTTTTATTATTTTAATTGTATATGGGATAATAATTATCAAATAAACGAATATCTTGATACATTGGATCATATGAGTAGTTATGCAGTTTGTGATTATCTAGATAACAATAATTTGACTGACATTTTACTTTCTTATAATGACAGACGTAAGATATTATGGTATGAGGGAACAGATTTGGAGGATACGGCATTTACATTTTTTAATACATTGGAACCTGAATATGGGGCAATGGGATTTAAAGTATATCCTGATATAGACAAAGACGGGAAGAAAGAGATGGGGGTAGTTACTGTAACACATGCGGGATTTATAATGCCCTATCAGTTCAATATGTTTGAGTACGATACCATTACGCATGAGTTTGCACAGATATTGAATTATGAATATTATGTACAGACGGATGACATGTTTGATGCAGGCACATGGCTTGACTATGGAGATGTTGACGGAGACGGTGAGATTGAAATATTGTTTAGCGGTGGAAGGCACTATGAAGTATGGGGAGCAAGGGGTAATGATGACTTTGAGAGGGAATGGGAATGGACAGACCCGACATATAAGACGACAATAAGTTCAATAAAGGCATTTGATTTTGACTATGACGGGATAGATGAAATAGTCTTTACAGGCGGCGGCGATGTCGGGGCAATAACATATCTTGTTGAGTATGATAAACTGATGATGCCGGACACAATAGAGTTCGGGAACACACAGATAGGAGACAGTATAGAGGTAGAGAGATGGTGGAAGAACAATACTAAGGTTGGAATAGAGATAGATTCAGTAAAAACTGACAATGATGTATTTACTGCAATAACTCAGATAGAGAGTATAATGACAAGAGACAGTGTTGAAATGGAGCTGAAGTATAAGAGCGGAGAAATAGGGTATGATGAGGGGTGGGTTAGAGTGTATTGGGGATATGAGGACTGGAAATGGGAGGACAGTATATTTGTGTATGGCGGGACAGGAATGACAGTAGGGCTTGACAGTGCGATGGCGAGCGACAGTCGGATATTGGAGAAGGGAATAGACAGAGACGACAAGGTTACATTATATTTCAGTAGAGAGATGAATGGAATGGTAATAGACGAGAGCAACATAGACAGCATATTTAAGTTGAGCGGGGGGCATAGCTGGTTAGATGGAATGGACAGCTTATGGAGTTCAATGTGGCAGGTCAGCGGAGATAAATTGGTAGTAGGGTTATCCGTGAATGTGGATCAGCCGACAATAAAGGTGGGCGACACGATAAGCGTCAATGGGAGCATGTTGAAGTCAAAACTGTTTTCAATGCCATGCTCAAGCAGAATTGAGCTTAGAGGGACATTTTTTGACATGAGCGGGGCTGGAGGACGCCTTGAGATAAAAGAAGTTACAGAGTTACAGGGTATCAGAGTAACAGGTTGTAAGACAATAGAGTGGAGTACGCAAACAACACAGGGCACATTAACGGTGTATGACATATCGGGAAGAGAATTAATCAGAGAAGAATCAAAAGCAAGCGGAACGCACAAAACAAACATCAAACACTTGAAGAACGGAATATACTTCATAAAACTGAAGACAGAGAATCAATCAATCACGGAGAAAATGGTTAAGATAAATTAGTACAAGGGCGGCGGGGGGTGGAAAAGGTGATAAATAAGTAAGCTGGTACAATAGTATACTTGTGAGATGGCAAAGCCAAATACAAACCAAGAAACCGAATAGAAGTATAGAGATTGCTTCGTCGAAGACTCATCGCGATGACGGCACGATTGATAGATTCTTCACTGTAGTCATAAGCATAGATGCGTTCGGAACGACTTATATGTAAAATTTACCTGTTGATTATTATTTATTAATCTTTTTAATATTCTTTAATATGGGGCGAAGGTCGCGTATGATTTCCGATATTCTATTTATACGGGTTTCAACAATATCCGTCTTTGCATTCTCAATTATGTCTTTTATCTGCGACAGCTCAAATCCTATCTCCTGAAGATGCTGTATAAATCTTATATGTATTATTAATGATTCATTATATAGTCTGACTCCGCCCTTTGATCTGACTGAAGGAAAGAAGAGGCCTAAATCCTCCCAATATTTAATCTGGCGGGGCGAGAGGTCAAACTTCTTGCAGAAGTCGCCTATTGTAAAGACCTTCTCATTCGCCGGAGTATGTTCGGACGGAAGCCCTATCTCTTTGGCTATTCTTCTAACATCATTTTCAGAGAAACCGAGTCTCAGCATCTCACCAATTTTCACAATCTTCTCAGAGTCGCGGGAGAATAAGAGGAGCACTGGTTCCCTTTGGGCAGGGAACAGCATTTGCTTTTCAATAATTCTCATAATGGACTGAACATCGCTTCCGACGAGTTCTGCCATTTCTTCAACAGTAACGAGAGTTTTATTCTTCATAAGTTATCTGTAAACATTATAACATATTGACAGTGCGCTGTCAAGATAAAATTTCATATCTTTCCAAAAAACAAATTCTTACGAAAAAAGAGTATTTCAAAATAAATAATAAATCATATTATTTTTTATAAGTGATGTATTTTACACAACATAAATCATTCGGCTTATCCTTTCTGCTCTTTAACCCTTGACAAATTCAAATTTTAATGCTATTATACCCATTCATCTTTTTTTGAAAGATGTTTTAAACTAAGATATTAAAATTATTTGAATCAAAATTATTCTTCAAGGAGGAATAAATGGCAAAAGAAAAGTTTGAGAGGAAAAAGACGCACATGAATATCGGGACGATAGGACATGTGGATCACGGCAAGACGACATTGACAGCGGCGATAACAAAGGTATTGGCGATGAAGTCGTATGCTACATTTACAGCGTATGATCAGATAGATAAGGCGCCGGAGGAGAAGGCGAGGGGAATAACAATAAATGTGGCGCACATAGAGTATCAGACAGACAAGAGGCATTATGCGCACGTAGATTGTCCGGGTCACGCTGATTACATCAAGAACATGATAACAGGAGCGGCGCAGATGGACGGAGCGATATTGGTGGTTTCAGCGAATGACGGAACAATGCCACAGACGAAGGAGCATGTGTTATTGGCGAGACAGGTCAATGTACCGGCGATAATAGTGTTCATGAATAAAGTTGACATGGTGGATGATCCGGAGATATTGGATGTAGTAGAGATGGACATAAGAGACACCTTGAAGGCGAACCAGTTTCCCGGAGACGAGGTACCTGTGATAAGGGGAAGTGCGTTGAAGGCATTGGAGAGCACAAGCGCGGATCCGAACGCGCCGGAGTATAAATGCATATTGGAGCTCATGGATGCGGTTGATAATTATTTTGCGGATCCAGTGAGAGAGAAAGACAAGCCGTTTTTGATGAGCGTGGAAGACGTGTTCAGCATAACAGGCAGAGGCACAGTGGCGACAGGGAGAGTGGAGAGAGGCAAAGTGAACAGCGGCGATGAAGTAGAGATAGTGGGGCTCGGAGTGCATAAGAAGACAGTGGCTACATCACTTGAAATGTTCAAGAAGATATTGGACTATGCAGAAGCGGGTGACAATGTGGGAGTTTTGTTAAGAGGAATAGAGAGAGAAGGAATTGAGAGAGGAATGATATTGTCTAAGCCGGGCAGTGTAACACCGCACAAGAAATTCAAATGTCAGGTGTATGTATTGACGAAGGAAGAGGGCGGGAGAAGCACATCATTCAAGACGGGATACAGACCGCAGTTTTTCTTCAGAACAACAGATGTTACAGGCAGTATAGAATTGGCACAGGGCACAGAGTTTGTGAAGCCGGGCGAGAATACGGAATTTGTAGTTGAACTAATAACAACGATAGCAATGGAGAAAGAGCTCAGGTTCGCCATAAGAGAGGGCGGACGCACTGTGGGCGCCGGCGTTGTAACTGAAATATTAGAATAAGGCGGAAAGATGACATCTAAAAAACTGGATTACAAGATTAAGCTCAAATCATACGACCATGCACTGCTTGATCAGGCTTCAAAAGAGATTGTAAAGGTTGCAAAGAAATCCGGAGCCAATGTGAGTGGTCCCGTTCCATTGCCGACAAGGAAGACCATTTACACGGTAAACAGAGCGAGCAATGTGGACAAGAAGTCAAGAGAACAGTTCGAAATAAGAATTCATAAAAGAATGATCCTTGTTTCAAAATCCACCCAGCAGACAATGGAGGCGTTAACCCGTCTTGATATTGCGGCGGGAGTGGAGATAGAAATTAAAACATACGATAATTAACAGAGAGGATGCAGATGAAAGGTTTAATTGGCAGAAAAGTCGGAATGAATCAAATGTTTGATGATCAGGGAAATGTAATTCCTGTGACCATCATATATATGGAGCCGAACAAAATAATAGAGAAGAAGACTGACGAGAAATTCGGCTACAATGCCTTGAAGCTCGGAATTGAAGAGAAGAAAGAATCAAGATTCAACAAACCTGAGCTCGGCATGTTTGCAAAACTCGAAATGAAGCCTCTAAGCACAATCAAAGAAGTGCGCTTCGACAAAAATGCAATTGATAAAACAAAAGTCGGAGAATACATTGATGTTACGATTTTTGAAGTCGGAGCAAGAGTCAATGTGGAAGGAACTTCAAAGGGAAGAGGATTTGCCGGATGGATGAAAAGACACGGATTTAAGGGTGGTCCCGGATCACACGGTTCGCATGAAGTGCACAGACGCCCGGGTTCAATCGGAGCCAACACATTTCCCGGAAGAGTAATACTTGGAAAGAGAATGGCAGGACATTTCGGAAATGAAAGGGTGACCACTCTCAACATCAAGATAGTCAAAGTGGATAAAGAGAAGAATCTTCTCATAGTAAAAGGCGCAGTTCCGGGAGCAATGAATTCTCTCGTGATTGTCAAGCAGGCATAAGGAGAAAACATGGAAGCAAAGGTATATTCAATCGACGGAAAAAGCACGAGGACAATCACTCTTCCTGATAATTTATTCAATGCCGAGGTCAGTGAAACCGCTCTTTACGAAGCTGTGAGAGAATATCTTGCAAATCAGCGTCAGGGAACGGCGAAGACAAAGACCCGCGGAGATGTTTCAGGCGGAGGAAAGAAGCCTTGGAAGCAGAAAGGAACAGGCAGAGCGAGAGCAGGAAGCATCCGTTCTCCTTTGTGGGTCGGAGGAGGAACAACATTCGGTCCGACACCGAGAGATTATTCTTACAGAATAAATAAAAGAGTCAAAAGAACAGCATTGAAATCAGCTCTCACTTTGAAGGCAAAGGAAGAGAAGATTATGGTTATTGAAGATGTGAATATCGATACTCCGAAGACAAAGACATTCAATGACCTCACAAAAAAAATGAATATGAAAAAAGGGGCAAAGAAGCTTATCATTGCCGATAAATATCTTGTCAATCTGTATAAATCAGTAAAAAACATGGACGGAGCATATCCTGTCATGGCGCACGAGATAAATCCATACTTTGTAATGAATGCGGACTATCTCATAATTACTGAAAGCGGACTTAAAAAACTTGGAGAGGTCTTTAATATATGAAAGATAATAAAAAAATAATCATTAATCCGATAATAACCGAGAAGGCCGCATATACTAAGTCAGCAGTGAGGACTTATGTATTTGAGGTGGCATTGGATGCCAATAAAGTTGAAATCAAACATGCAGTTGAAAAACTTTTCAATGTCAAAGTCAGTGATGTCAGAACACTCAATGTGCTCGGAAAAGTCAAAAGGAGCAAATTCGGATTGGGAAAGAGAAAGGACACTAAGAAGGCATACGTGACATTGAAGGAAAACCAGAGAATCGAACTCTTTGAAGGAGCATAAGAGGTAAATATGGGACTTAAAACATACAGGCCGATTACACCGGGTCAGAGATTCAAGAAGACTCTCACATTTGAAGAGATTACGCAGAGCAAGCCGGAGAGAAGGCTTACAAAGATTATTAAGAAGACCGGCGGAAGAAACAATATGGGCAGAGTGACGAACAAGCTGACTGGCGGCGGTTCAAAAAGAAAATACAGAATAATAGATTTCAGAAGAAACAAAATGGAAATACCCGGAAAAGTATTCTCAATAGAATATGATCCGAATAGAAGCGCGAACATAGCTCTTCTTCACTATATAGACGGAGAGAAGAGATACATTCTCGCTCCTGAGGGGATGAAGACCGGAGATGAAGTCATTGCCGGAGAGAATGTCCCTGCAAAACTCGGAAATGCTCTTCCTTTGAAGAATATTCCTGTGGGAATAGAGATTCACAATATAGAACTTACAAAGGGAAAGGGCGGACAGATAGTGCGCTCCGCAGGCTCCTCTGCGCAGATTCTTGCAAAAGAGGGCGACTGGTGCCACATCAGGATGCCGTCCGGAGAAGTGCGTCTGATACACATAAATAATTTTGCAACAGTGGGGAAAGTGGGAAATTCAGAGCATTCTTCAATAGTGATAGGAAAGGCGGGAGTGTCAAGGCACATGGGAATCAAACCGAGAGTCAGAGCAGTTGCAATGAATCCGGTTGACCATCCGATGGGCGGCGGTGAAGGAAAAACGAGCGGCGGAAGACACCCTTGCAATAGAAACGGAATTCCTGCAAAGGGCTTTAAGACAAGAAAGAAAAAGAAATATTCGAATAAATACATTGTTTCGAGAAGAAAAAAATAGGAGGATGAACTTTGTCACGCTCATTTAAAAAAGGTCCGTACATTGACGAAAGGCTCTTAAAGAGAGTCAATGAACTCAATGAAAAGAAAGAGAAGAAAGTTTTGAAGACATACAAACGCGCTTCAATGATCTCTCCTGAATTCGTTGGACACACGATAGCCATTCACAATGGCAAAAAATTCATTCCTGTGTTCATTACTGAAAACATGGTGGGACACCGTTTGGGCGAATTCTCACCTACAAGAACATTCAGAGCGCATTCAGGCGACAGAAAAGAAGGAAAAGTCACAGCTTCATAAAGGAGAATTATATGCAAGCAGTAGCACATGCAAAATATACAAGGATTTCAGCCAAAAAGGCAGTGATAGTAGCAGACCTTGTCAGAGGCATGAATATTACTGAGGCGTTGAATACGCTTCAATTCACACCGAAGAAGGCGGCTCGCATACTTCACAAGCTTGTCCGTTCGGCTGCATCAAATGCAATAAGCCAGATGGGAGCCACAAAGCTTTCTGATGAAGACCTTGTAATAAAGGAAATAAGAGTAAACGGCGGTCCTATGATGAAGAGAAATCAGCCGAGAGCCCGCGGAAGGGCATTCCTTATAAGAAAAAGAATGAGTCATATAACGGTTGTCGTGGAAACAAAATAAACGGAGGTTACTTTTGGGACAGAAAACGCATCCATTGGGATTTAGAGTCGGAATAACAAAGAACTGGCTCTCTAGATGGTTAAATATGAAAGAGTATCCTCAACTACTCAAAGAGGATCAAAAGATAAGGCAATACATTACAAGTAAAATTGATCAGATAGTAAAAGAAAGCGACAAAAAGGACGAGACTTCAGGGATTTCAAAAATAGTGATTGAGAGAAAATCCAAAAAAGTCAAAGTGATAGTATTCTCTTCAAAGCCGGGAATAATAATCGGACAGCAAGGAAAGACGGTCGACGAGCTTAAAGAAGAGCTTAAGATGGTAACAGGAAAAGATGTCGATATAAATATAAATGAAATAGAAAACTCTGCAATTGATGCGCAGTTAATAGCTGAGAACATTGCACGGCAGATAGAGAAACGTATTGCCTATAAAAGAGCAATGAAACGTTCTGTGCAGAATGCAATGCGTCTCGGAGCGCAGGGAATAAAAGTCTCCTGCGGAGGCAGATTGAACGGCGCTGAAATAGCAAGAACCGAATGGTACAGAGAGGGCAGAGTGCCTCTTCAGACGCTTCGCGCTGATATTGATTTCGGTTTCAGAGTTGCACGCACGACAGCAGGCGCTATAGGCGTGAAAGTGTGGGTCTACAACGGAGAATTCACCAAAAAGGGCATTCAGACGGATGAGACCAACATCAAGGTGAAAAAGAAGAAATAAGGAGCGGCAAATATGTTGATTCCAAAAAGAGTAAAATACAGAAAACAACAGCGTGGAAGAAGAAAAGGCGCTGCGAAGGGCGGATTTGATGTTTCATTCGGCGACTTCGGGATACAGTCGCTTGAGGTCTGCTGGGTGACGGCAAGACAGATAGAAGCCGCCAGAGTGGCTATACAGAGAACTCTGCATAAGGACGGAAAGCTCTGGGTGAGAATGTTCCCTGACAAGCCCGTGACAAAAAAGCCGGCAGAGACGAGAATGGGAAAGGGAAAAGGAGCGCCTGAATTTTGGGTGGTCGTAATAAAACCCGGAAAGGTAATGTTTGAAATGGCCGGAGTTACTGAAGAAGTAGCAAGAAAAGCAACAATACTCGCCTCCCACAAACTCCCTGTGAGAGTGAGATTCGTCAAAAGAGAAGGAGTGTTATGATTATGAAAATAAAGGATATACGCGAATTCAACGAAAAAGAACTGGACAGCAAGCTTCACGAGCTTCAGAATGAGCTCTTCGGACTCAGAATGAAGATGAAGACCACTGATATAACAAATAATGCGCAGTTCAGAAATATAAGAAAAGACATATCAAGAATTCTCACTATTCAAAATGAGAGAATCAACAAGCAGGAGAAATAATGGAGAAGAAACAGAGAAAGGTTTATACAGGAGAGGTAGTTTCCGACAAAATGGACAAGTCCATAGTGGTTATAATAAATAGAAAAAAGAAACACCCGCTCTATAAAAAATTCGTATCAAGAAGATACCGCTTGATGGCTCATGACGAAAAAGGGCAGGCATCAATCGGAGATATAGTGAGAGTCGAGGAGACAAGGCCGCTTTCAAAGAGCAAAAGATTCCGTCTTATTGAAGTGGTTAAAAAGGCAGATGTAGTCGAATAAACAAAGTGAGGCATAGATGATACAGGAATATTCGCGTTTAAACATTGCCGACAACAGCGGTGTAAAAAAAGTAAAATGCATCAAAGTTATCGGCGGAACAGGAAGAAGATATGCATTCCTCGGCGACATAATAATCGCCGCAGTGCAGGATGCAATACCTGAATCCGAGCTTAAACAGGGCGCAATCGTGCGTGCGGTTATAGTGAGGACAAGCAAAGAGCAGAGAAGAAAAGACGGGTCGTACATAAGATTTGACGATAATGCATGCGTGATAATTGATGCGGCGAATGAACCAAAGGGTTCAAGAATTTTCGGCCCTGTGGCAAGAGAGCTCAGAGATAAGAAATTCATGAAGATTGTTTCACTTGCACCGGAGGTTGTGTGATGGAAAAATTAAATATTAGAAAAGACGACACTGTGCAGGTTATTTCCGGAGCAGAGGCCGGCAAAAAAGGAAAAGTGCTCAGAATAGTCAAAGAAAAAAACAGAGCAATAGTTGAAGGTGTAAAACTTGTCAAGAAGCACAAGAAAGCTGCAAAGCAGGGCGAACAGAGCGGTATAGTCACAATTGAGAGTCCGATAGCAATATCAAATCTCATGCTCGTCTGTCCGAAATGCAACCAGCCGACAAGAGTGGGCCATTCAAGATCTGAAAAAAAATCAGTCAGGGTCTGCAAAAAGTGCGGCGAAATGATTGTGAGGTAATTATGTCAGAAACAAAAAAACTTTATGATGAAAAAGTAAGAAAGGAACTGTTGAAAGAGCTTAAGCTCAAGAACATCAATGAGGTTCCCAAACTTCAGAAAATAGTAATCAGCATGGGTCTCGGAAAAGCATTGCAGGACAAGGCGATTTTGGATGAAGCTGTGAAAGATATTTCGGCAATAACTGGCCAGAGACCGGTCATTACAGAGGCAAAGAAATCCATATCGAATTTCAAACTCAGAAAAGGCGTTAAAGTGGGTCTGAAGCTCACATTGAGACGCGAAATGATGTACGAGTTTGTCGACAGGTTCTTCAATGTTGCGATTCCCCGTATCAGGGATTTCCGCGGAATCAATTCCGACTCGTTTGACGGAAACGGAAATTTCAACATGGGAATAACAGACCATGTTATTTTCCCTGAAATAGAATATGACAAAATCAAATATCCGTTCGGCATGAACATCACATTTGTGATTAAATCAAAGAATGATCAGCATTCATTCGCGCTTCTAAAGAAGCTCGGAATGCCTTTCAAAAAATAACGGAGGATAAATGGCTAAGAAAAGCATGGTAATCAAGAACAACAGAGAAAGAAAGTTTTTGATAAGAAAGAGAAACAGGTGTCAGGTTTGCGGCAGGTCGCGAGGATTCTACAGAGACTTCGGATTGTGCAGAATCTGTCTCAGGGAGATGGCGCACAAGGGACTGTTGCCGGGCATCAAAAAGGCAAGCTGGTAAGGAGGACAATATGACAATGACAGATCCCATTGCCGATATGCTTACGAGAATTCGCAATGCGCAGAAAGCCGGAAAAGACTCCGTCACAATGCCGCATTCCGGAATGAAACAGACAATTCTTGATATTATTAAGAATGAGGGCTACATATCGAACTATGAAGAAAATGAAGTAAAGGGCAAGCTTTTCATATCAGTAGGACTCAAGTATGACAAGAACGGAATGCCTGTTATTCACTCGATAGAGCGCATTTCGAAGCCGGGAATAAAAAGATATATCTCCTGCAAAGAGATTACGCCTGTAATGGGCGGAATGGGAGTTTTGATTATTTCTACTAACAAGGGCGTCATGACTGGCAAAAAAGCAAGAAAGGAAAAGGTCGGCGGAGAAGTAATCTGCAGGATCTGGTAACAGGAGGAAAAATGTCAAGATTAGGAAAGATGCCGGTGCATATACCAGACGGAGTCAATGTGATTTTGAAAGACAACATGATATCCGTGAAGGGACCTAAGGGAGAGCTTATTAGAAACTTTCCCGAAAAGGTTGCAGTAAAAATCGAAGATAAAAAGATAATTGTTGACAGAAACGACGACACGAAGACCTCCAACATGAACCAAGGCCTTCTGAGATCTCTTATCAATAATATGGTGATAGGAGTAACTCAGGGATACATGAAAGAGCTCATTCTTGAAGCGCGCGAATACAAAGCGCAGATGGAAGGCACCTCATTGAAACTCTCTCTGGGATTCTCGCATCCTGTGATAATGAAAGCGCCGGAGGGAATCAAATTTGAAGCGCCTGAAGAGAAGAGGGTAGTGATTTCAGGAAGAGACAAGGAGCTTGTCGGTCAGGTCACCGCAAATATCAAGAAATTGAGAAAGTGGGAGCCTTATGTCAGCAAAGGAATAAAGTTTAAAGGCGAAAAGGTAAGAAAGAAAGAGAGAAAGACCGGAGTATAGTATGGATAAAAATATTAAAAAAAGAGAAAAACGCGAAAAAAGGCACACGAGAATCAGAGGCAGGATTAAAGGCACGGTTGAGCGTCCGCGTCTTGTAGTCTATAGAAGTTTGAATCACATTTATGTGCAGATAATAGACGACACGAATGGAATGACTCTCTGTCAGGCATCATCCCTTGAAAAAGCAATATCTTCCGAAAAGGGAGATAAGAAATCAAAGGCTGAGAAAGTCGGAGAGACAATCGGAAAGAAGGCAGCGGAAAAGGGCATTAAGAAAATTGTCTTTGACAGAAACGGCTACAAGTTTCACGGCAGAGTGAAGCAGATAGCGGACGGTGCCAGAAAAGCAGGGCTTGAGTTTTAAATTGGAGGCATATTGAAAACAGTTAGACCAAAAATCGACCTTTCATCACTTGAGTTGGTTGACAGTGTCATAGACATAAAGAGAGTCGCCAAGGTAGTCAAGGGCGGACGCAGATTCAAACTCAGGGCAATTGTCGCCGTAGGAAATAAGAACGGATACATCGGCCTTGGAATAGGAAAAGCGACTGAAACTGCGGATGCAATAAAGAAGGCTACAGAAGCGGCAAGAAAGAATATAGTGCGCGTCTATGTCAATCCGAGAGGCACAATACCTTATCAGGTAGTAGGAAAAAACGGAGCATCAAGAATTCTTTTGAAGCCTGCAGTCGAAGGCACAGGAATAATTGCGACAGAGGCGGTGAGAAACATTCTTGAGCTTGCCGGAATAAAAAATATTCTGACAAAATCTCTTGGAAGCAACACCTCTATAAATCTTGCAAAGGCGACATTCAACGGAATGCTTTCATTATTCTCGCCTGAAGACATCTACTTAATGAAGAGGGGCCGCAACTATGAGAAAAAAAATCAGGAGGTAGAGAATGACTAAACTTAGAATAACAATGACGAAGAGCGACATAAATTTTGAGAAGACTCAGAAGAGGACAATAAAAGCTCTCGGGCTGAAGAAGCCACACCACACGGTAGTGCAGGTTGACAATCCGTCAGTGCGCGGAATGATCTTCAAGGTGAAACATCTTATTAAAGTTGAAGAAATAAAGGATGGAGAGTAAAAGATGAAACTCAATGAATTGAAACCACCAAAAGGCGCCGTCAAAACAGGCAAAAGAAAAGGACAGGGACCGGGCTCCGGAAACGGAAAGACGGCAGGCAGAGGAGAAAAGGGCGCAAAATCAAGAACAGGATACTCTGCAAAATTAGGATTTGAAGGAGGCCAAATGCCTCTCATCAGAAGAATCCCGAAGAGGGGATTCAAGAATTTTATGAGAAAGACATATCAGATAATCAATATTGAGCAGTTGAATGCATACAATGACGGAGAGACTGTCAACCATGAGACACTCAAAGAGATGGGTCTCATTTCGTCAGTATTCAAAGCAGTCAAGCTCCTCGGCAACGGTGAGCTCACAAAGAAGCTGACAGTAAATGTCGAGAAAGTCTCCGAAAGCGCGAAGAAGGCGATTGAAGAGAAAGGCGGAAGAGTGGAGGTGAAGATTGATTAACATTATTGGTTCCTTCCAGAATGCGTTCAGGATTCCTGACCTTAAGAAGAAGCTTCTTTATACATTTCTTCTTCTTGGTGTTTACAGGGTAGGTTCGCACATACCTCTCCCGGGAATAGACATACTGGCGCTTTCAAGCTGGTTCAATTCTCAGGCGGCGGGTGGAATGCTCGGACTGTACGATGTATTCGCTGGAGGAAACCTCCAAAGGGCAACAATATTTGCCTTGGGAATAATGCCTTACATCTCCGCTTCAATCATTCTGCAGCTCCTCGGAGCAATTTGGCCGTACCTGCAGAAGCTTCAGCAGGAGGGAGATGAAGGAAGAAAGAAGATAACACAGTATACAAGATATCTGACCATAGCTCTTGCTCTCATAGAGTCATACGGAATTTCAATATTCCTCGAGGGCTTGAGTCTGTCAGGCTATACAATAGTCCCCGTAGGTGGAATAGGTTTCCGTCTTCTCACAATGCTCACTTTGACAACAGGCACAATGTTCGTAATGTGGCTCGGAGAGAAGATAACGGACAAAGGCATCGGAAACGGAATTTCAATAATAATCCTTATAGGAATTGTCGCAAGACTTCCTCAGGACATAATGGATGTTTTAAGGCTTGTATTTGCGGGAACACTCAATATAACTTATGTTGTGATTTTTCTTGCAGTTATTGTCGGAATGACTGCCGCAGTAGTCTTGGTGACACAGTCGCAGAGAAGAATTCCGGTTCAGTATGCAAAGAGAGTTGTCGGAAGAAAAGTGTACGGAGGCCAGTCAACATACATTCCGCTCAATGTCAATGCGGCGGGAGTTATTCCTATAATTTTCGCGCAGTCCATAATAATGTTCCCGACGACACTTGCAGGTTTCTTCAAAGCAAATCCGATTGCAAACTGGATATTTGAAATATTCACTCCCGGAAGCGCTGTTTACCTTATAACATACGGACTTTTAATAGTATTCTTCGCATTCTTTTATACATCAGTGGTTATAAATCCTCAGGACATGTCGGAGAACATGAAAAAATACGGAGGATTTATTCCCGGATTGAGGCCGGGCAAGCAGACAAAAGATTATATTGACAGAGTGATTTCAAGGATTACACTCCCCGGAGCAATATTCTTTGCTCTTGTGGCTATAATACCTATTATAGTCATCAATCTTACAAGAATTCCTGTTTATTTCGGAGGAACATCAATTCTTATTACAGTGGGAGTCATTCTCGAGACTGTATCGCAGATAGAATCATATCTGCTGATGAGAAGCTATGAGGGATTCATGAAGAAGGGAAGAATAAAGGGCAGATCGTAAGATGGAGAGAATTGTACTCTTGGGTCCCCCAGGTTCGGGAAAAGGGACTCAGGCGGAACTGCTCTGTAAAAGAGAAAACTTCATTCACCTTTCAACAGGAGACCTGTTGAGAGGAGAGATCACAGGCAAGACCGAGTTCGGCAGAATGGTCAAAGAATATATAGACAACGGACTCTTGGTGCCTGATGACAAAATAACGGATTATGTGCTTAATTATTTAAGCAAAAACGATCTCTATAAAAAGAGAGTGATCTTTGACGGATTCCCAAGGCGGATTTTTCAGTCAGAGGCTCTTATAAATTCAATGAAAGAGAATGCATCCAATCTGGAATGCGCCGTACTCATTGAACTTGATGACAAGACTGTAATTGACAGACTTTCAAATAGGCTTGTGTGCAGTAAATGCAAAAAGATCTTCCCCGGAACATACGAGGAAGATAACTGCAGTGACTGCCATCAGAAGCTTATAAAGCGCACTGATGACAATACGGATGTCATAAAGAAGAGGATTGAAGTTTATAAGGCGGAGACTGAAGAGCTTATAGGCTACTTTGAGAAGAAATCAATGCTCAAACGAATTGACGGAATGGGAACCTCGGAAGAGGTCTTTGAAAGAATTAAAAAGGTGCTGAATGAGTATGTCTAAAAAAGGAATACTTGTTGAAGGCACTGTTGTTGATCTTCTGCCTGATGCTTGCTTTAAGGTCCAGCTGGACAACAATCATCAGATAATAGGTCATATTTCAGGAAAGATGCGTATGAATTACATAAAGATAGCAAAGGGCGACAGAGTTACTGTGGAGCTCTCACCCTACGACCTTTCAAAAGGTCGGATAATATACAGATTTAAATAACGGAGGACAAATGAAAGTCAGATCATCTGTAAAAAAGATTTGCAATAAATGCAAAATCATAAAAAGAAAAGGCGTCGTAAAGATAATTTGCGAGAACCCGAAGCATAAGCAAAGACAAGGATAAAGGAGGTCATTTTGGCTCGTATTGCTGGTGTTGATTTGCCTAAAAACAAAAAGATTGAAATCGCGCTTACCTACATCTTCGGAATCGGTGTAACATCATCCGCAAAGATACTCACAGAGTCAGGTGTAGATCCGCTGATCAGAGTTAAGGATTTGAAAGACGATGATGTAGAAAAAATAAGGAAAGTGATTGAAAAGGATTACAAGGTCGAAGGTGCTCTCAAAGCCGAAGTCTCAGAGAATATAAAGCGGCTCAAAGAGATTCAATGCTACCGCGGAATAAGGCATATAAAAGGCCTACCCGTAAGAGGGCAGAGAACAAGAACTAACGCAAGAACGAGGAAGGGTCCTTCCAAGGGAAGCGTTGCATTGAAGAAAAAGGCGCCAAAGAAATAAAAGGAGGAAATAGTGGCTGCAGAAAAAAAGGTCAAGAAAAGAGTAAAGAAAAAGGTCAGAAAAATAGAATCGCAGGGTGTGTGCCATGTGCATTCTTCCTTTAACAATACTATAGTCACAATAACCGATACTGCCGGAAATGTCATAGCATGGTCATCAGCCGGAAATGTCGGATACAAAGGTTCCAAAAAAGCAACTCCGTTTGCCGCGCAGATTGCCGCGGAAAAAGCAGGCAAAGATGCTTTGAATCTCGGAATGAAGCGCCTTGAAGTGTGCGTAAAAGGACCGGGCGGAGGCAGAGAGACTGCGGTCAGAGCCTTGAATAATCTCGGTTTCAAGATTACATCCATAAAGGATGTCACTCCGATACCGCATAACGGATGCAGACCGCCAAAAAGAAGAAGAGTCTAAGGAGGCATGATGTCAAGATATATAGAATCAAAATGCAAATTGTGCAGAAGAGAAAGACTGAAGTTATTTCTCAAAGGCGACAGATGCAATACAAGCAAATGCGCAATTGAGAGGAACCGCACTACACCGGGAGAACCTGCAAAGAAGATAAGAAAAAAGCTTTCAGGATACGCCATACAGCTCCGTGAAAAGCAAAAGGTGAAGAGAATGTACGGTCTTCATGAGCAACAGTTCAGAAAGTATTATGAGAATGCGGCGAGCACGAGAGGAGTAACAGGAGAAATTCTTCTGCAGTTCCTTGAGAGAAGACTGGACAATGTCATATTCAGAGCGGGGTTTGCCCCGTCGCGCTCTTCAGCGAGACAGCTTGTTAATCACGGACATATTATGGTAAACAAGCACAGAGTCAATATACCAAGCTATATAGTGAAAGAGAGCGATATTGTTGAAGTGCAGGAAAAATCAAAGAATCTTGATATGATAACACAGACATTGGCAAAAAACGGAGGAAAGACGCGCGAATGGATCGCACTCGATCTTCCGAAAATGTCCGCAACAGTCAGGCAACTGCCTCAGAGAGCGGATATAGATGCCGATATCAATGAACAGCTTATTATTGAATTGTATTCGAAATAACATTTAACGAAGAGGTAAATAAATGAAATTAAAACCTTTTCAGATGCCGCAGAGTGTCAAACTTGAGGATCAGCGCGGCAACACTTACGGTAAGTTCGTCATAGGACCTTTTGAAAGAGGTTTCGGAACAACTATGGGCAATGTATTAAGAAGAATACTTCTTTCAAGCATACACGGAGTCAGTGTAACAAAGATTATCTTTGAAAATGCCTTCCATGAATTTACTACTATAGAGGGTGTCAAAGAGACTGTCACTGATATTGTCCTTAACATCAAGAAGATAAGATTCCAGATGGACGAAGAGATGGATGACAAACGTGTTATGATGAACATCAAGGGTCCCAAAGAAGTGGTTGCTGGCGACATCGCCCTTCCTGCGGGAATAGAAATAGTAAATAAAGATCTCTATCTGTTTACAATCACAAAGGCAGTATCGGTAAAAGCCGAGCTTGTGATTGAATGGGGCAGAGGATATCTTCAGGCGCAGTATATAAATCCTGACAAGAACATCAAATCCATTCAACTTGACGCATTCTTCTCTCCTGTAAAGAGAGTCGTCACAACTCTTGAAAGCATGAGAGTGGGTCAGAGAACTGATTATGACAAGCTGATTCTTGAGATAACCACTGATGGAACTATAACTCCTGAAAATGCTTTGAAGCAGTCAGTTGTGATTCTTAAAGGGCACACTGATGTATTTGAGGTGGGAGACAAAAAACTGCCCGTGATAACAGAAGAGTTTGAAGACGACAATGTTCTTAAAATGAGAGAGCTTCTGTCGAAAAAAGTTACTGACCTTGAACTGAAAGTGAGAGCGAAAAATTGTCTTGAAACAAACAGCATTGAGACACTTGCGGATTTGGTTGTCAAGACACGCGATGAGATGCTGAAATATAAAAATTTCGGAAGACAATCCCTTAGCGAATTAGAAGATAAGTTAAAGGAGCTCGGACTGCATTTCGGCATGGATGTAAACAAGTATTTCAAAAAAGAGAATGACTAAGGGGGACTTATGAGACATAATGACAAAGTCAAAAAATTATCAAGAACAACTGAGCACAGAAATGCTATGCTCAATAACCTCGTGACATCATTGTTTGAAAGAAACGTGGTTATAACAACTACCGCGAAAGCAAAGGAGGCGAGAAAACTCGCCGAGAAGATGATAACCATTGCCAAGAAAGAGGATTCCGTTCATACAAGAAGGGAGATTTCCAAGAGAATACGTTCAAATGAAATAATAAAGCGTTTATTCGAAGACATAGCCCCCCTGTATAAAGCAAGAAACGGCGGATACACAAGAGTTATTTCAGTCGGAATAAGAAGAGGAGACGGAGCTTCAACATCGATTCTTGAACTTGTTGAAAAGCCCGCCTCAAAGGATAAAGAGAAGACCGAAAAGAAGGCTGAGAAGAAAGCCGAGAAGAAGACTGAAAAGAAGGCTGAGAAGAAGACTGAAAAACCGGCAGAGAAAAAGACAGAAAAGAAACCGGACAAGAAAAAAGAAAAAAAATGAATAAAATAAAAAGCCCATTTTTATGGGCTTTTTTGTTATTTGTACTTCCAATATTCATACATGCTGTATCAATAAAAGGCGTCTGGATAACACGCTGGGACATTTATTCGGAGAGCCATATTTATGAGATAATAGATTCTCTATCAAAGGCAAATGTGACAGATGCGTTTGTCCAGATCTATGGCTCCGGAACAGCATATTACGATTCGAAAATTGCGCCGAAAAAATATGCGGATTTCGACCCTCTCTCTGTTTTTGTATCTTATGCGCATGAAAAAAACATAAGAGTGCATGCATGGGTCAATCTTCTTTATATGTGGGACAGACAGGAGATGACTGATGATGAGATGCATATCGTGAACAGATATCCGGAGAGTGTCCTTGTCGATGACAAAAACATATCCATGCTTGATTATTCGATTGAGAGGCTGAAGACAAGAAACATTGAAGGGATATATGTCTCTCCGTCATCCGAAATAGTATATGACTACTTAATCTTCATAATTCAGGAAATATTAAATAAATATTCTGTTGACGGAATACATCTCGATTATTCAAGATTTCCGGGCAGGGAATTTGTGTATGACAGGAATCTGAAGACGGATTATATGCGCAAGTATGTTATCGGGTATGAAGAACTGAATGATTTAAATACAGAAAAATTATTTGGAAAGTCCGGATTAAACGCTCTGAAAACATGCTGGCAGAGGCTTCCGAAAGAGCAGTTGAATCAGCTGATAAAGAATATATACACTGACATAAAGGCTATAAATCCGAATGTGCAGCTCTCATCTGCAGTAATAGCGGATGTGGAATCAGCTGAAATGAATTATTATCAGAACTGGTGGGAGTGGATTGCCAACGGGTACATAGATTTTGTTGTTGTAATGGCTTATTCTCCTTCTCTCAACGTTTTAAAGAAGCAGATAGAAAAGATAAACACAAAGACATCTCTTGAGAATGTTGTTATAGGGCTCGGAACATACAATCAGACAGTGTTTGATGTGAAAGCCAATTATGAGGTTCTTGCAAGATATCCTGTCATGGGCTTCTGTCTCTTCTCCAATCAGTCAATCTATGAGAAGAGAGGCTCCTACACTTATATAGGAAATACCATTTTTAAATAAACATATATGAATAACGGAATGAGCGCTTTATCTGTTACTGAAAAGATCAAAGAGAGATGGGATGAAATTAATAGAGATATAAATTCAGTATCAGGAGGCAGAGCAGTTGAAATTATTGCTGTTTCAAAGAATAGAAATATTGAAATGCTTAAATGCGCTTATAACGCAGGAATACGGCATTACGGTGAAAATAAGGCGCAGGAGGCGCGCGATAAGGGAGAGTTTTTCAGAAACAGAGATATAAGACTCTCTTTCATCGGCAGGATTCAAAAGAATAAAATCAAGTATATTGCAGGAAAATGCTTTTTAATACAGTCAGTCGATTCATATGAAATTGCTTCTGCGATTGATGCGGCGCTAAAAAAAGACGGTATAGAAGCGGATGTTCTTATTCAGGTGAATTCATCTTATGAAAAAGAAAAAGCGGGATTCTATCCTGAAGATGCGCTTAAAGAGTGGAAGAAAATCAAGATGATGAAGAATATTCATCTAAAGGGCATAATGACAATAGGAGCCCATACGGAAGATGAAAAAATAATTGAAAAATCATTTGCCGCTACATACGAAGCATATTCGGAAATAAAAAAAGAATTTCCCGACTGTGAAATACTCTCAATGGGCATGTCTGACGATTATAAGCTTGCTCTGAAAAATAATTCAAATATGCTCCGTCTGGGAAGAGTTCTGTTTGAAGGCCTGAATTAAAAAAGGAGAGAAAATGAAAAAAAATAAGGGAATGTTTCTGCTTCTGCTGTTTAGCATACTTTATCTCGCAATTGAATTTCCGCTTCTGACAACAATAACAAAAGTGTGGGTTGACGAACCCTGGTATGCAGGGACTGCATATAATTTTTCTCAGGGGCATGGTTTTACAAACGAAAATGTTGTTGGATTATATGGCGGAGATGTCTTATTCGGATACCCACTTTTTCTGGGTGCCTTTATGAAAATATTCGGTTCGTCTCTCTTTGCATGCAGAATGTTTTCGCTCATGTGCGGCTACATTCTTCTGGTGATAATGTTTTTCATTTTACGGGAACTTACTGAAGACATGAGAGTGATATTTGTATTTTATCTGCTTTTCATTTTTTCTTCAACTGTATATATTGTATTCAGAACGATAAGGCCTGAAGCAATAAAGATAATATTTTCATCAATGTCCCTTCTCTTCCTGGTAAAAGCCTACAAGGGAAAACCGCTTTTATTTGCCGTATCGGGGTTTTTAATAGTTGCTGGAGCATTATGCCATCCGGATGAACTTATATTTGCTTTTGTCTTTCTAATTATAATAGCGGCTTATTCAATTAAAATCAGAAACTACAGGCCTGTTTTATATTATTCCGCTGGAGCTACTGCAACAATTTTCATTTTTGTATTCTTTTTACATGTTTATAAAAATATGACTCTTTATGATTTTTATATCTACTACGGAAGACGGCTCTCCGTATACGACAGTTCGCTGATAGGAGATCTAATTCTAAAATTCAATAACATTATAAAAGATTATGCGCTTGGCTTCAAGAGATTGTTTATACTGATATTCGAAATAGGCATGCCTGTTTGGGGTCTCTTCTATTTCAAAAAGAATAAAAGAATTTACTATCTCTCCTTAATCGGAATATTATTCTTCACAATATCATTTGTTTTTCTTGAAAGAATTGTAACAAGAGGGTTCATTTCCATAATCCTTTATTCAATTCTTATCTTTGCTTTAATTTTTCAAGAGGAGATGAAGAGAAAAAAAATTCTTTTTATAGTAATTGGAATTGGAGCGGTGTATTTATTGAACAATTTTGCTGCCATAAGTTTTCTAATACTAAGGGACAGAGAAAATACTCCTTACTCTGTGATTGAGAAAAAAATTGATAATATGATAGATGATGATGCAGTAGTTCTGTCACATCTGAATTTTTATTTCCCTATGAAAAACAATATATTTTACAACGACTACACAATATACTCTTTAACAAATGCAGTTGATATTGATTCACTTCTAAATACGGATAAAATTGACTTTGCAGTACTGTCTAATTCGGCATTGCAGAATAAAACAGGAACCAGCGGAAGAGCCGAAAAGAAAGAGTCATTGGCTGATTTTGCAAGGTACTATATGAAGGCGAAGGAGTATGCCGAAACAAAGCTTAATCTTGAAGATTCCATAATAACAAAAGGCTACGGGAATATTTATATTTATTCGCGTAAAAAATAGTTCCTTGACTATTTTATGAATACTTGCTATTATTTTATATAAGATAAAATTATGAATAAAAAAATATTAATTACGGGTGGAGCAGGTTTCATAGGGTCTAATTTCATTCATTATCTGCTTAAGAATACTGACTATGAAATATTGAATCTGGATGCTCTCACATACGCAGGAAATCTTGAAAATCTGAGAAATGTGAAGGATGATAAAAGATACGGTTTCATAAAATGCGATATCAGGATTAAAGATGACCTTAAGAAGGTGTTTGCTGAAAATGAATTTTACGGAGTAATCAATTTTGCAGCTGAGAGTCATGTTGACAGGAGCATACTTGAGCCTGCAGTTTTTATTGACACAAATGTGAAGGGAACTCTCAATCTTCTCCAGATGTCATTGGAGGCGAGAGTAAGCAGGTTTCTGCAAATTTCGACTGACGAAGTCTACGGAGAGCTTGAAAATGCCGAGGACAAGCCATTCACGGAAAACTCTCAAATCAAGCCGAATTCTCCCTATGCCGCATCAAAAGCCGCTTCTGATTTATTGGCGCTCTCATTTATGCGCACATATAAAATGGATGTGATTGTCACGAGGTGTTCAAACAATTACGGGCCGTATCAATTCCCGGAGAAGCTTATCCCACTGATAATTTATAAAGCATTAAAGAATGAAAAACTGCCTGTATATGGAGACGGTCTGAATGTAAGAGACTGGATCCATGTTGATGACCATTCAAAGGGAGTGCTTTTGGCATTTGAAAAAGGCGAGTCCGGAAGCGTTTACAATATAGGGAGCAGAAACGAAAAAAAGAATATAGATTTGGTTAAAGAGATTCTTTCAATGCTTAACAGAAGCGAAAATCTCATAGAGTTTGTCAAAGACCGTCCGGGGCATGACAGAAGATATGCTATTAACCCGTCAAAAATAGAGAAAGAACTGGGATTCTTTTCCGAGCATGATTTTACAAAATCACTGAAAGAGACAATTGAATGGTATAAAAATAATTCCCCTTGGGTGGAAGACTGCACGAGCGGAGCATATATGGAATACTATGAGAAGAATTACAAACACAAGATGGAGGGAGAGTGAAGAATACAAGAGGAATCATACTCGCAGGAGGAAGCGGAAGCAGATTGTTTCCTCTGACATCAATATATTCCAAACAGCTTCTTGCTGTTTATGACAAGCCGATGATATATTATCCTCTCTCAACTCTTATGCTTTCCGGAGTGAGGGAATTACTGATAATTTCCACTCCTGAAATGCTGAAATGGTACAGACTTCTCTTTAAAGACGGAAAACACTTAGGCCTTGATATTAAGTATGCAGAACAGAAGGAGCCGAAGGGTATAGCAGAAGCTCTCATCATTGGAAAAGATTTCATAAAGAAAGATAATGTGATGCTTATACTCGGCGATAATATTTTTTACGGAGATTTCACTGAAATGAGAAAGGCAAAAGAGAAGAATGAAAATGCCACAATATTCGCCTACTATGTCAAGGACCCGGAAAGATACGGAATAATAGAGTTTGACGGAAAGGATAATGCAAAAAATATTATTGAAAAACCGAAGAACCATGTATCCAATTACGCTGTCGTGGGGCTCTATATCTATGATTCAGACTCTCCGCGGATAGCAATGTCTTTAAACCCGTCAAAGAGGGGAGAGCTTGAAATAAGTGATTTGAATAATGTTTATCTAAAGAGGAGAGAGCTTCAGGTGGTAAAACTCGGAAGGGGTTTCGCATGGCTTGATACAGGCACCCCTGAGTCGCTTCTTGATGCTTCAAATTTCATAGGAACCATTGAATCGCGCCAGTCACTGAAGGTGGGATGCATTGAAGAGATTTCATTGAGAATGGGGTTTTTGCCTTATTCTAAATACAAAAAATTAGTTCTCGGATACCCTGACAGTGAATATAAAAATTATTTGATGAATATTATGAGGGATATTAAAATAAAGGAGGATATATGATAGGATTGTACGGGTGTTATTCCAAACATATGCAGATTTCACAGGACTCGGCGAAGTTTGCCGGTGACCCTTTGAAAATCAATGAGATGAAGAAGATGGGGCGCGGATTTGCGGGAAGAAATACTCTCAATCAGTTTTTGAATGATAAAGTCTTCTTTGAAGACGCAGAACTCATGATTGGATTTGAAGGAATTGTATTCAATTCAAATGTTCTTAAAAAACAGTCTTCAGTCAATTCAATGTTTGAACTTATAAAGAAAAATTTTAAAGCATCCGTTAAGTCATTCCCTTCATCAATGCACGGTAATTTCACGGGCTTTGTCTATGACAAGGCATCCGACAGGATAAATCTCTTTACATGCCAGAACGGCGCAAAACAGATGTTCTATTATTTAAGCAGAGAAAAATCCATCTTTTTGTTTGCAAATACAGTTGAAGCTGTCGCAGAGATGATGAGACAAAACGGCATTCCCGTCAAATTGAATGAGGATGGAGCAAATTGCATGCTCTCAATAGGATATATGATAGGAGATGTGACTCTCATCGAAGGCGTAAAAAAAATTGAGCCCGGAACAATTCTTTCTTTTGACGGAAATAATATCATTGAAGAAAAATACTTTAGAATTTCGTCATATCCTGTCATACAAAAATCAGAGGATGCAATTATAGAAGAGCTTGACAATCTCTATATACAGGCAATAAAAGCAGAGTATGAAAAAGACCTTGAATATTCATACAAGCATATTTCCACGCTCTCAGGAGGCCTTGATTCGAGGATGAATGTTTTAAATGCGCACAGACTCGGTTTCAAGGATTTTTTAAGCATCTGCTTCTCCGAAAACAATTATCTTGATGAGACAATATCGAAAAAGATAGCATCTGACATGAAAGACGAATATATGTTTTATTCTCTCAATAACGGCACATACCTAAGGGATATTGAAAGCTCAAGCAGAGCGAATGATTCTCTTGTATTTTACAGCGGTTCTTCATATATGTATTCAATGATTTCAAAACTTAATCTCAAAGGGTACGGTCTTATGCACACAGGAGTGGCGGGAAATGAGGTTCTGTACACTTCTCTTCAGCTTCCTTATCATGACAAGCCGACTCCCGAGAGGCTGAAAATAATTTTTTACTCTACAAAGCTTTACGAGAGGGCGATTCCTATGCTGAGGCCTCTCTGCGAGAAATACGAAACAATGGAGCAGATGGCATTTTATGAAAAATGCGTGAACGGAATGTACAATGCATTCATGCAGATTCAGCAGTTCACTGAATTCGCATCTCCGTCCATTCATCCTCTTCCCCTTGAATATATAATGAGGATAGACCCGAAACTGAAATTCAATGCCGGTATATATGTAAAATGGGCTCTGAAGAAGACTCCTCATGTAAATGACTACAGATGGGAGCATATTGCCGGAGCAAAACTCTCTTCAATGAAGGCAGAGATTTTCATGAGAAAAGCAATGAAGCGAATAGCCACTCTTGTTTTGGGATACAGGCCTTCAAAGAATCCTTGGGAGAAATGGATGAAGAGAAATAATGTTCTGATGACTGAACTTGACAATTATTACAATGCCAATCTGCATCTTATTGATAAGGGAATGAAGAGCGACGCCGAGTATCTTTATAAAAAAGGAACTCTGAAAGAGAAGACTCAGGTGCTGACACTCCTTGCAGGTGTAAAACATCTGATAAAATAGATTCAAATAGGGAAATTCTGTATCCTGCTTAATGGGACTCACAATTGTTTAGTTGGGAATATGGAAATACATTTCAGAAAAAGATTGAAGTTATCTAATTATAATTACTCTTCTAATGGAGCTTATTTCATAACATGTATTCGTTCCGAGATGTGTTGACAGTAGGTGTCTGCCGAAGAGCGAGCGTCGGCTCACACACTTCGCTTAGCCGCGTCTTTGTCTGGCGTAGCAGGAAGCCCGGCGCTC
>DCUY01000086.1:27370-48882 GCA_002327905.1 Caldifarciminota bacterium UBA2202
CGGTGCTTGGATTCTTGACTTCTTGTGACAAATAGATTATAAAATAAATATGAGAAGGGCGCGGATAACATATCAAAAGGCATATCACCATGTGATGAACCGGGGGATAAACGGGGAGAAGATATTTGGCACAGCTGAACTGAAACAACATTTTATAGAGCTACTAAAGGAACTGACGAAGAAGTTTGGCATAGAGCTATACGCATACTGCCTAATGGACAACCATTATCATCTTGTGTTAAGGAGTACATATAATAACTTATCTGCATTCATGAAGGAACTGAACGGCGATTATGGGCTGTATTATAGATTGAAGATGGGCGGCAAGGGGTATGTGTTTCAAAGCAGATTCAAATCAACACTGATAGAGAATGACAGCTATTTGAGGATGGCAATAATTTATACATTGCTTAATCCTGTGAGGGCTGGGATTGAAGAAAGAGCTTGGGAGTATGAGTGGTCAAGTGCGAGTGAGTATTATAAAGGACGGGAGAGCGAGTTTGTTAGCATTAAAAGGGTTGAGGAGATATTTGGCAGTAAAAAAGAGTTGGAACTGGCATATGCTGAATGGACGGAGGGAGAATTGCCGGTATTGGAGACACGAGCGGGGAGCCTTCTTGGTACAGAGGAGTTTATCAGAGATGCGATTGCTTTGTTTGACAGAAGGAAAGGTGAAACAAAGGCGAATGTTAGGGCAAAGAAGGAGTGGAAGCGGGATCTCTCTCAAATTTTAAAGGATTTCGAAAAAGAGAAGGGAATAAAACTCGAAGAGGTTAATTTTTCTACATATAGCGGTAAAAGAATTAGGGCTGAGCTTTTAGTGAAACTGAAAGATGAAGGTGGGTTAACATACAAGGAGATTTCAGAAATCGAGTATTATAAAGATTTGCAACTGTCATCGCTTGGAAAGACTTACAAGGTTTTTAAAGAGGCAAAGAAGTAAAGAATCCAAGCACCGTCCCCTTAAATTCCATCAGATAACAGCGTCATAACACTCCGCCTTTTCCTCTTGAAAAAATATCAGTAATATTATATAATAAATAACTTAATAAATATCGGAGCGTAGCGCAGCCCGGTTTAGCGTACTTGCTTGGGGTGCAAGGGGTCGCTGGTTCAAATCCAGTCGCTCCGATATTAAAATAAAGGAGTAGCATTGAATTTTCAAGAGATTATTCTGAAGATTTCAGAATATTGGAGCTTAAAAGATTGTTTGATTCTTCAGCCTTACAATAGTGAGGTCGGAGCAGGCACATTCAATCCCTCCACATTCATAAGAGTTCTTGACAATGCAAAATGGAATGCCGCTTATGTGGAGGTTTCAAAGAGGCCTAAAGACGGAAGGTACGGAGAGAATCCCAACAGGTTTCAGCAGTTCTATCAGTTTCAGGTAATAATGCAACCTGCGCCGGAGAATATTCAGGAGCTCTATATGAAGAGTCTGGAATATCTCGGAATCGAAATCAGAAAGCATGATATAAGATTTGTGGAAGATGACTGGGAGTCGCCAACACTCGGAGCAAAGGGTTTGGGCTGGGAAGTGTGGCTTGACGGAATGGAGATAACGCAATTCACATATTTTCAGCAGGTGGGTTCAATACCGCTGACAGTTATACCTGTGGAAATAACATACGGGCTTGAGAGAATAGCCATGTTCATTCAGAAAAAAAATTCAGTAATAGATATAGACTGGTCAAATGAAAAGAAATGGAAAGACATAATGCTTGAAGCGGAAAAGGAATTCTGCTATTTCAATTTCAAGAGCGCAAATGTTGAGCTTATAATGACCCAATTTGAAAAGAGCGAAGAAGAAGTGAAGCGCCTTTTAAAAGAGGACCTTGTTTATCCTGCTTACGATTATGTAATTAAATGCTCCCACTTTTTCAATCTGCTTGATTCAAGGGGCGCAATTTCGCAGAAAGAGAGAGCGAATTATATTATGAGGATTAGGAATCTTTCGAGAGCAGTAGCAAAGCATTATATGGAAAGAAAAAATGGCGAAGAATAATCTGTTTTTCGAGCTTGGATTTGAAGAGCTTCCAGTTGAAGCCAATAGGCTTTTAAGAGAGAAAGTTCAAGAGCTGTTAAAATCATTTCCTGAAAAATTCAGAGAATCCGATTTCACGGCGAATTTATATTCTACTCCGAGAAGAGCGGCGGTTTTTCTTGAAGGAATAAAACTCGAGTCGGAGATTATAAGTGAAGAGGTTAAGGGACCTGCAGAGAATATAATCTTTGCCGACAGTAAACTTACAAAAGCCGGAGAAGGATTTATAAAATCCAAGCAGATAAGTGAAGATGCACTTGTGAGGAGAGACGGATTCGTATATTATACAAAGAAGAGCGGAGGAGAGAGAGTTGAGAAAGTGTTTCAGGATTTATTTCTAAAATGCATAGCATCAATTTCATTTGACAAAACAATGAAATGGGAAAAGACAGGTTTTCTGTTCCCCCGTCCGATAAGATGGATAACCGGATTTGTAAACAATTCACCTATGGATTTCATAATAGGTCCGGTGAAGACAGACACATACACTTATGGCAACAGAAGTCTGTCAAGCTCAAAGATTCCCGTCTTCAACGGATATGATTATTTTGAAAAAATGAATGAAAATTATGTCGAGATAGATTTCGAAAAGAGAAAGTCTATGATTCTCTTTGAAATTGAAAAGTCGGCAAAGAGCCTGTCTCTCGCTCTGATAGAGGATGAGGAGCTTTTAAATGAAGTTTCAGACCTTGTCGAGTATCCTGTCATATTCTGCGGAAAATTCGACGAAAGGTTTCTTAATCTTCCCAAAGAGATTATAATTGCGGCTTTAAAACAGCATCAGAGATATTTTTCTTTGAAGAGGGGAGATGAATCCCTTTCTCCGAATTTCATATTTGTATCAAACGCGCCTTACGCAGAAGCGGAGGACATTGTAAACAATAATCAGAGAATAATCACTTCCCGTCTTGAGGATGCGGAGTTTTATTATAAGAATGATTTATCCCATGATATGGCATACTATGAGAATGTTCTGAAGAAGACTGTATTTCACGAACAACTTGGAACATTCTACGAGAAGGCGCAGAGAAACAAAAAACTTGCCGCATCCGTTTTGAAGGGACTTAAAGAAAAAGAGGGCGACCTTGAGCTTTTGACTCTGATTTCAAAATTCGACATTGCCACTGAAATGATAAAAGACGGAAAGGAATTCACAAAACTTCAGGGAGTCATAGGGACGCACTATGCAGAAGCAATGGGATATGATGCTGAAACAGCCGATATATCAAGAGAGCACTATCTGCCTTTGACAAATGAGGGAGAGCTTCCAAAAAGCATTACGGGCACAGCATTCTCAATAGCGGATAAGACAGACAATATCTGCGGAGCTTATGTTTCAGGAAACAAACCTACTGGAAGCAAAGATGCAATGTCAGTGAGACGCGATTCTTTGTCTCTCATTTATCTTTTGACTAAGAAAAAAATGAATATAGACATGGAGCCGCTCATAGAGGAGGCATTGCAGAATTATTCAAAGACCGAACTGAAACAGGAGATTGCGGATTATATCAAAAAGAGAATGGAAGTCTTGTTCGCATCATATAAGATTCCTTATGATGCGGTGAGATGCGCTCTGTATGGGGAGACTATAGTGCCTTTCACAATATATACCAAAGCAAAACTTCTCGGCGAGCTGAAAAGCAATGATGATTTTAAGGATATAGTGGGCGGACTAAAGAGGGTGGCGAATATTCTGAGGAATGAGAAAGAAAAATCAGTTGAAACATATTATGACAATCAGTATGAGAAGAATCTGTATGATGCTGGCTTTGATGTAAAGAAAAAAATATCCGAATTTTTGAAAGCAGAGGATTATGAATCCGTTTTGAAGAATCTTCTCTCTATACGCAAACCCATAGATGAATTTTTCGACAATGTGATGGTTATGGACAAAGAGGCTTCTGTAAAAGAGAGAAGAGTACAGCTCTTGTTCTTTATCAGAGGAATCTTCCTCCAGTTCGGAGATTTTTCCAAGATAGTATTTGAGAGTGAATTGAATCCGGAGGATGTCAAATGAGATTTCCAAGGGGAAGGGCTATACTTGAAAATACGAATATAGACTTTATAAATTTTGACAATATTATGAATGCGGGCAAGAGAGAGAGGTCGCATAAAATTCACGGATACATATCAATCATATATCCGCAGGAAGTGGACTTCATATTTCTGTCTCTTGGTGAACCGATAAATGCGGCGCGTTTCAGATCGGCGGAAAGGTCTCCTCTATCAATTTCCGATGCAATAAACAAAGTCAAAGCTGCCAGTGTGGGAATACTCAATATTTATGAAGTTCCCGAAGAGCTTGTTTTAATGATCATATCGACTCTTCATCTGACTCCGGTATTTAAAATGAAATCCGTTCAGGAGGTCTCTCCTGAAAAAATGATAGGACAGCTCGGCATAGAAAAATTCACCGGTTTCCTTGAAATAAAAAAAGGCTCTGAAATGTTCTATGCTATAATAGAGAAGGGGCTTCCCACGAGAGGATATTTTGCGGACAAACTCAATGTGCAGGTTACTCCGTCTCTTCTTCTGACAGTCTTAAAAGCAATAGCCAATGACGGCTCACCGGTTTTATTCTCCTTGTACGATGAAGTTCCCAAGAGGATCGAACAGGCGACTCCTGCAATGGTTCAGCTTCTTCTGAAATCCACAAATGCGATAATAAGAGAATTCGCTCTTTCATACGGCCCCACTTTTGCGAAGAAGGGTTTGATTCTCGCCAAGAACCATATAAACGAGGAGTATAAATTTATGGCTGATTTTACTCTTTCCAATATTGAACTTACCGGAGAGACAATGGCTCCGAAGGACGAATTCGTAAAGGCATTTGCGGAATTCACAAACAGGTTCATGAAGACATACGACATGGTGTGCAAAGACAATGTCAAGGAGCAGGTATTCCGTCAGGCATTGAAGGATTTTAGATTTGCATTGAAATCAATGGGCTACTATAATTATTCAATGTTCAAAGATGAGTAAACTCTTTATTATTCCAAGAGACATAGGAAATTTCGATGATATCTCTTTAAGAGCCGTAAATATTATTAAAGAGTGCGATTTCATACTCTGTGAAGACACCCGCGTAGAGGGTATTTTTTTGAAGAGGCATAATATAGAAAAGAAAGAGCTCTTTGCTCTGAATGAATTCAATGAGAGGAATAAGGCGCACTTTGCGATTGAAAGAATTCTTAAAGGTGAAAATGCATGTCTTATGACTGATGCGGGGACTCCGTCTGTCTCTGATCCGGGGTATTTTCTAATATCCCAATCTGTGATTGCAGGCATTGAGATAAAATCGATTCCCGGACCGTCATCAGTAATAACAGCTCTTGTGGGCTCCGGGTTCCCTACGGACGCATTCACATTTTACGGTTTTCTTCCGAAGAAGACAAAGAAGAGGACTGAAAAATTTCAGGAGGCTCTCTCAAGAGTCGAGACAGGGATATTCTTTGAATCTCCATACAGAATCGACAAAGCTCTTGAAGACCTTGTGTCATTGGCTCCCGAGCGGGAGATAGTAGTAGCAAGAGAGCTCACAAAAGCGCACGAAGAATTCGTCAGAGGAAGTGCGAAGAGTGTGCTTGAAGCAAAATGGGTGAGGAAAGGCGAGATGGTTTTAATCATCAAAGGAGATAAGAATGCTCAGTGACAGAATAAAAAACTTTTTCAGAAAGATTGTCCAGCCGATAGTGACAATGCTGATAAAATTTAAAATTCATCCCAATGCGATAACTCTCTTCGGATTTTTAATAGCCTGTGTGTCGGGATTTTTCTATTCAAGGGGAGAATTCATACTCGGTCTCGTATTTTTGATTCTTTCCGGCATCAATGACACATTTGACGGAATGGTTGCAAGGCAGACAAACAAGGTGACAGTGTTCGGAGCATTCTTTGATTCAAACATTGACAGGTTCAATGAATTTGCAGTGCTCTTCGGAATCGGATATTTCTTCAACACTTGGGGAATGTATTCGTACGCATATCTCACATTTGCCTCCATATTCTTTTCAATAATGATAAGCTACGCGAGGGCGAGGGCTGAGGGGCTTCAGGTGAAATGCAGTGGCGGTTTGATGGGCAGGGTGGAGAGAGTCGTGTTTTTGATAATCGTCTCTTTTTTCCCATTGAATATTTTCAAATATATGATAATATTATATACTGTTTTGACTTTTATAACTGTCATACAGAGAATTGTAATTGTAAAATTTGCACTTACGAATAAGGAGGTCAAGTAAAATGGCAAAGAAGAGCAAAAAGATAAGAGTCGGCATCATAGGTGTCGGCAATTGCGCTTCATCTTTGGTTCAGGGCGTGGAGTTTTACAAGAACGCGCGCAATGATGAGATGATTCCCGGACTGATGCACACAACTCTCGGCGGGTATCACATATCCGATGTCGAGTTTTCATGTGCGATTGACATCAATAAGACAAAGGTCGGGACGGACCTTTCAGAGGCGATTTATGCGTATCCGAACAATACCTTCAAATTCATGGATGTTCCGAAAGCGGGAGTGAAGGTTGAACGTGGCATGACGCATGACGGATTGGGCAAATATCTTTCTCAAATAATAGAGAAGGCACCGGGAAAGACTGCTGACATAGTACAGCTTCTTAATGACACGCACACTGACATGGTTATCAATTATCTTCCTGTGGGAAGCGAAGAGGCGACAAAATGGTATGTAGAGCAGGCATTGCAGGCAAAGGTCGGATTCATCAATGCGATTCCGGTATTCATAGCGACTTCAGATTACTGGGGAAAGAGATTCAAAGACGCAGGTCTGCCGATAATCGGAGATGACATAAAATCACAGGTGGGAGCCACAATAACCCACAGAGTGCTCACTTCTCTCTTTGTTGACAGAGGAGTCCGTTTGGACAGAACCTATCAGCTGAATGTTGGAGGAAACACTGATTTTATGAATATGCTTGAGAGAGAGAGGCTTGAGAGCAAAAAAATATCAAAGACTCAGGCAGTCACTTCAATTCTTCCCTACAGAATTGACCCTGACAATATCCACATAGGGCCTTCCGATTATATTCCTTGGCTTAAGGACAGAAAATGGGCATACCTCAGAATGGAAGGAACAACTTTCGGAGATGTTCCTTTAAATCTTGAATTGAAGCTCGAAGTGTGGGATTCACCGAATTCCGCAGGAGTGATCATTGATGCAGTAAGATGCATGAAGCTCGCTCTTGACAATAAGATATCAGGACCGCAGATTGAGCCTTCTTCATACTTCATGAAGTCGCCTCCTGTTCAGTATCCTGATTCTATCTGCAGAAAAAAGACAGAGGAGTTTATAGCTCGCTTGAGCAAAAAATAGTATGGAAGGAATCTTCATAACATTTGAAGGAATTGAAGGTTGCGGTAAATCAACGCAGGCGAATCTTCTCTACGATTTTCTCACGAGCAAAAATATAGAGTGCGTCCTGACCCATGAACCGGGCGGGACGCCCATTTCGGAGAAGGTAAGGAATATACTTTTAGACAATAAAAATGAAGAGATGGATTCACTTACGGAATTATTTTTATATTTTGCCAGCAGAGCACAGCACACTGTGGAGAAAATCAAACCTGCCCTTAAAAGCGGCAAGGCGGTGATTTCGGACAGATATTTTGATTCGACCCTCGCCTATCAGGGCGAAGGGAGGAATATACCGAATCAGAAGATAGCTGAAATAAACAGCTTCGCAACGGGCGGGCTGATACCAGTCCTCACATTTTTAATTGATGTGCCTGCGGAAATAGGAATGAACAGGCTCACTACAAAAGACAGAATTGAGAAAGAGTCTCTCGAATTTCACAACAGGGTGAGAGGCTCCTTTCTGACAATAGCAAGGGAAAACAAGGAGAGGATAAAAATAATAGACGGAATGCGTCCGATAGAGGAAATACGCAAAGAAATTGCGTCGATAGTTCTTAATTACATTTAGGAGTAAAAATGAAAAAACAGATTGTGATTCTTCTTCTTATACTGATAATGACAATTTCCGCGATAGGATGGTTTCTTGTAGTTTACGGCTCTGATGAGAAGAGCAACACTTCAGTGAATATATTTTTTAATCCTGAAATGAGAAAATTCGTACAGACTTTGAATCTGCTTAAAGAGTCATACTACAGAGAGGTCTCTGACAGCGAACTTATAGATGAGGCGATAAACGGAATGCTTAAAACACTTGATCCGCATTCAGTGTATATTTACGACAAAAAAGACATTGATGTATTTTCAAGCCAGACAACAGGAGAATTCGGAGGAATAGGTTTCCGCGTCGGTTCGAAGGACGGAGCAATAACAGTCATTTCCCCTATTGAGAATACACCCGCTTCGAGGGTGGGCATCAGAGCAGGCGATGTTATTATGATGATAGATTCAGTCTCCACTGAAAGAATGGATGTGGACGAAGCTGTGTCAAAGATGAGGGGAGAACCGGGAACAAAGATTATCCTGACCATAAACAGATTCGGCGCAGTAATTGATTATGACATAACAAGAGCAATTATCAAAATAAAATCCATACCGTACTACGGAATGATAGATGATTCCACCGGATATGTAAAACTTGTTCAGTTCACTGACAATATAGACAGGGAATTCAAAACAGCGCTTGATGTTTTATTCAAAGAGAAAAAGGCAAAGAAACTTATACTTGATTTGAGGCAGAATCCGGGCGGACTTCTGCCGCAGGCGATAAGCATATCGAATTTCTTTTTGCCCAAGGGTGCTGACATTGTCTCGACAAAATCCAAAAACAAGAGCATGGAGATGATATTTAAAGCTACAGAGCCCATGTACAACGGATTCTTCCCTCTGATAGTGCTTGTTGACGACGGTTCGGCATCTGCATCCGAGATAGTCGCCGGAGCAGTGCAGGATTGGGACAGGGGCATAATACTCGGAGACACAACATTCGGAAAGGGTTCAGTGCAGTCAGTAATTGATTTTTCCAAACAGAACAAACAGGATATCGGAATTTTGAAATTCACAACTGCCAGATATTTCACTCCATCCGGAAGGTCAATAGACAGAGAGCTTATTTCCTATGAGAAGAAGGACAAAGACACTACGAAATACTATTCTCTCGGTGAGCTAAAGAGAGAGCTTCTCGGAGGCGGAGGAATCATACCTGATTATGTATATCAGGAGAGATATTTAATAAAGAGTGAAATTGAACTTTACAGAAAGCAGGCATTAATGACATTTGTCGCTTCATATCTTGCAAAGAATAAAATTGAAAAGAAAAATATTATGGAGCTTAATGAAAGCATAATAAATGATTATTTCACATATATCTCCTCTGTAGGAATTGACATTGAATCATTGAAAGCCGACTCTAAAGTTTACAATGACAATGTGAGTCAGCTCAAGTATGAATTCGCGAGGCAAATCGGAGGAGACGAGTTGTTTTATTCATTGTTCGTCAAGAATGACGCGCTTATAACAAAGGCCGCGGAATTGCTCAAAAATACGAACAATGTAACACAGATACATGACAAGATAACTTCAGAGAATAAATCTGAATAAAACAACTCATTTATTTAGAACATGAAAGTATCTTTAAAAATCAAGATTTTGATTTTTGCATCATCATTAATTCTTTTATCGGGAATTACTGCAGGCTGTCTTATTACCTTTAATGTCGAATCCTCTCCTGTGGAGATATTTTCAATAATTTTGAAATAGGAGGAACAATGAGAAAATTATATACTTCGATTTTTTTTACAGTAATATTTGTCTTTCTCGGCGCATTTTCTTTGGAGAAGCCGAATTCTGAGAGATTTACTCTTCTTATGACGGATGAAACTTCATTTTTCGACTATTATTTCAATCTTCTTGAAAACAATGACAGAGTTTTGATGACCAAAGATCTTATGTTCTATTCCGAACATCTCCTGCTTGATTATTCATTGTCTTATGTCGAGGAGAAATATCTCTATTATGACCTTGATACAATGCTTGACTATTTGATAGAGGGTGTAAAAAAACGGATGAAAGATTCTAACAGAAAAGAATTGTCTGAAGCATATTCGCAGGCTCTCTCATATCTGTGTGTTTCAAAAAGGTGTTTCGACGAGGAATTCAAACTGGACCTTAAAATTGAAGAGAGAGTTGAAGAGGAGCTTGAAAAAATAAATAATGCTGAAGGATTTTTGGAATCATCAATATTTTCAAAGAAAGAGGATTACTCGCAGTATATTGCGAGGGGGCACTACACAAGAAGCGAAAAACTGAAAAAATACTTCAAAGCGATGATGTATCTTATGAGGATGCGTTTTTCTGCGGAGACAAAGAAAGGAGACGGATTTGACGAATTGAGGGCGTCCTTAATACTCGCATCTGTCTTGAATGATTCTCCGAACGCATTAAAACTCTACAAAAAAATAAACAAAGCTGTATCCGTCTTGCTTCCGCAGGAGGATGACCTAAGAATCACGGAGCTTGCTGATTCTCTGAATGTAGAGTTGACAGATAGCTATCTCTTAAAAACAGAGAATATGAAAAAGGCAAAGGACATAGCATTGCGTATTTCAGATTCAAAAATACTCTCCGATTACAAAGAGGATAAGGATAAAAAAAATACAGTTGTGGGATTTATGGGGCAGAGGTACATATTTGACTCCGAGGTATTTCAAAATCTTGTTTATGACAAAGTGACGGCATATCTCGGAAAAGAGGAGCCGTTCACCCTATATGACGGTGTAAGAACAATGCCGAGAGGCCTTGATTTGATGTATGTTCTCGGCTCAGGAACCGCGTTTGATATTTTAAGGGACGAGGGAGATGTTCAATATGCAAATTATATGGAAAATGCCTCTTTGATGATAAAAAAAGCCAAGACACTTGCAGAGGAATCCTTTTACAACAGAATGCTGTTTCAGTATAAAGAAGTGATAAATGAGAGGAAAGAGTCAAGTCCGTCTTTTATGCTTGATGATAAATTCCGCTTAAAGGAGCTCAACACTCTTCTCGCAAGCTGGGCGTCATTAAGGCACGATGTAATACTTTATGCGAAGCAGTCATATACAGTCAAGGTGACAAGCGCTTTGCCGAAGGAGAAGACAGACTCGAAAATAATAGCGGAGAGCTATAACAGACTTTATGACCTGATGGAGAAAGACTGCTCATTCCTCACGGATAATCTTTATGAAATTTTTAATGACGGATATCTAAAAGAGGCAGGCAGAACTTTCAATGAAATGTGTGAACTCTATAAGGAGATATCGGCTCTTACAATGAAAGGAGACTGCTATACTGATTCGTATGAAGTGAGAAACAGACTGCAGAATCTCAATTATGCTTTGAAGAATCTTCTCGTCAATCAAAAGAATAAAGAGGATAATCTTGTCATTGTCTCTGATGTTCATACTGATTCAAATTCCGAAAAAGTCCTTCAGGAGGGAGTAGGATATCTGCTGTGCATGAATGCAATGTACAATGATGAGGATTATACGGGCGGTGCAATGTCTTATTTTGAATTTAAAAATCCCATGTCAGAGAGAATGACTGATGAGGGATGGAGAGATTACTGCAAAGATAATGATTTGAAAAAACTCATGTTCAAATGGCAGAAAAGATTATATGATTAGACTGATAGGAGGAGTATTCAAAAATCATGAGATAAAGACAGAACCGCTTTTGGGAAAGGATACAAGGCCGTCTCTTGCAATTGTGAGAAAGTCGCTCTTTGACCTTTTAGGAGAGATTGAAGGATGCAGATGCCTCGACCTCTTTGCTGGAAGCGGAGTGCTTGGAATGGAGTCTTTATCGCGCGGCGCGGATTTCGCATTTTTCATTGACAAAGAGAGAATCGCGGCAATGCAGATAAAAAAGAATCTTGAAGATATGAATCTTACAGACAGGTCGGAAGTGCATAATACTGATTACAGAATGGCTCTAAAGGCTCTTTCAAAGAGAGGAGAAAAATTCGATGTGATTTTTCTTGACCCTCCGTACAGATTCACGAGAGCGTATGATTCTGTCAATCATGTTATCAATGCAGGAATACTCGCCAAAGAAGGAAAAGGAGTGCTTCTGAGCAGTTCACTTGAAAATATAGATATCGGCAATGCAATTATACTGAAAGATAAAATGCTCACACAAACGAGAATAACGATATTCAAAGGAGTCTGAAATGAAAGTGATATATCCGGGAACATTTGATCCGATAACCAACGGGCATCTTGATATTCTCAAGAGAGGGTTGAATCTTTTTGAGGAGGTCACACTCCTTGTCTCATTCCACCCGTGGAAAAAGACACTCTTTTCGATTGAAGAGAGAGTCGAAATGATAAAGGAAGTGACAAAAGATATTAAAAATATAAAAGTGGAATCTTACTCGGGTCTTTTGGTTGACTATATCAAAAAGAACAAAATAACAGGAGTCATAAGGGGGCTTAGGGCTGTCTCGGATTTTGAATATGAATTTCAGATGGCTTTAACCAACAGGGAGATGAATCGGGATTTTGAAACAATATTCTTCATGACTGACATACAGTATATGTATCTTTCCTCAAGCATGGTCAAAGAACTCGCAAAATTAAATGCAGATATAAAAAACATGGTGCCCAAAGAGGTCATGGAAAGACTGCAGAATAAATACAAGGCGTAATAATGTATTATAATAACAGAATAAACAAAACCTCAATGGTTGCATGGCTGATTCTCATAAATGTTGTGATTTTTATAATCCAGCAGGTAAGAGGCGACTTGATGATATACTATTTTTCATTGATACCGTCATTTGTGACGCACAGACTGTTTCTATGGCAGATATTTACCCACATGTTCTTGCACGGAAATTTTCTGCATCTCTTCTTCAACATGTTCTCTCTGTTCCTGTTTGGAAGCGCATTGGAGCAATTATGGGGTCCGAAGAAATTTTTGACATATTATATAGTCTCCGGTCTTGGCGGCGGTCTTCTCCATTATCTGATTAATATAAATTCCGTTATTCCGTCAATCGGCGCATCAGGAGCTGTGTATGGAGTCTTGCTGGCATACGGAATGACATTCCCTGAGACAATACTCTATCTCAATTTTTTCTTTCCTGTTAAGGCAAAATACGCAGTCATAATTTTCGGTGTTATGGAGCTCTTTTTCGGAATAACAAATACTCGTTCAGGAATTGCTCATTTTGCACATCTCGGCGGACTGTTGACAGGATTTATTTATCTTAAGTTTGAACACAAAATATTCAGAGAGTTTTCAAAAGTGAAGACAACAAAGGTCTATAAATCATTTGAAGATATGGATTATCATAGAAAGAAGGAGCGACTTGACCATCTTCTGGACAAAATATCCAAGGGAGGATACAATAGTCTTGACGAGAATGAGAAGTATGAGCTTGATAACCTTTCAAGGTGGTTTAGGGATAATGGGTAATTTTTACAATTCATATTCGAATTTTTTGCGTGAGAAATTTCATAAAGATGTTTATAAGATAAGCCTAACATCAAATGCGACTTGTCCGAACAGGGACGGCACTCTCGGAACAGGGGGCTGCATATATTGTTCCGCTTCAGGCTCAGGCAAAGTTTATGTAAAGCCCGTATATGATCAGGTGAAAGATTTTTTACAGTCGCAGAATAATGTAAACAGGGGATATATAGCATATTTCCAGTCCTTCTCCAATATGTTCAAGAACAGAGACGAAATCATAAAGGACATGAAAAGAATATCGGAGTTTGAACCCATTGTGGGATTCTCAATTGCAACAAGGCCTGACGCTCTGGATAATGATATTATGGATTACTTGAATTCAATAAAGGACAGATATTTAATTCAGATAGAGCTTGGGCTTGAAACTGCAAATAATATTACTCTTGAAAAGATAAACAGAAAAATAAAGGCAGAGCAGTATCTTACTGCAGTAAAGCAGATCCGTGAGAGAATCACTGACTGCCATATTGTATGTCATGTGATTTTAGGGCTGTTGGATGAGAATATGGATGATTTTGAAAATACTCTTGAAATATTTCTTCGAAGCAAATCCGACGGTATAAAATTCCACCACCTTTTTGTGCAGAAGGAGACACGGTTGAGCGAACTCTTCAATCAGGGACGAGTGAGAGTGATGGATGAGTATGAGTATATTGATAAAGTTTTGATGCTCCTCGAAATGATTCCTCCGTCGATTGTAATACACAGAATGAAATCATCAATGGTGCCGAAGGATCTTATTGCGCCTCTTTGGACAATGGACAGAAGGTTCTTCGAAAAACTCTTTGCATACGCGAAAGAACATAAATCATACCAAGGCAGAATGTATGGGGATAATGATTTTAACTGTTGGAAAAAGACAGTCTGACGAATTATCAGCTCAGACAGAAGAATATCTTAAGAGGATATCTCCGTTCGCAGTAATAAAAGTAAAATATATAAAGGATTCCGGAGAGCTTAAAGATGACAGGAAATCGACAATGAAGCAGGAATCTGAAAGACTCTTAGAAGAGATGTCAGGATATAGAAACACCGTTCTTCTCGATAGAGAAGGAGAATCAATCTCTTCAGAAGATTTCGCAGGACTGCTCGGAACCGACCCTCTTTGCTTCATAATAGGAGGAAGCTTTGGAGTGGATGAAAGGGTCAAAAAATCCGCATGGAAAAAAATCTCCTTTTCGGAAATGACATTTCCGCACAAGCTCTTCAGAGTAATGCTTTTAGAGCAGATTTACAGAGGATTTACAATAAGAAAAAAAATGAGGTATCACAAATGAGCTACAATAACATAGAAAAGTACTATGAAGAGAAAAAACATGACAGAGTGCTTAAAGAATTCACACCTATGGCTCAAGAATGCACAGAACAGCACATTCTGCGGCTATTTCTCCGCTCTGCAAATATTATAGGGAAGAAAGTTTATGACATTGTGAATGAGGAACTGATGAAATCTGATCTTGATTATATGTACAACAGATTCATCCACGAGAAAGAGTTCCCGAAAGCATCGGGCATAAAGATTTTAAACATGATTCTTTCAAATGACAGGAAAGATATACTTGATGAATTTATTCTAATGTACATGGAGAAATATGAAGAATCTCCGGTCTTTGAATCTCTTTACGAATATGTAATAAACAATAAAAACAAGGAAATTATAATGGATTATGTCAATTCTGTGGAGGTGTCAAAGGAGAATGTTTATTTCAATCTCGTAAAATTGATTTTAAACGGGAAAGACCCTGTGCCGTTTCTCGAGAAATCAGCTTCTCCTGAAATATCAATTGCATCGTATGAACATTTTCTGAAGGACCGTGAATTGACATCTGAAACATTCAAGAAATTCGAATCAGGTACAAAATTCAAAAATGAGATGTTTGTTCTTTTTGAAAATGACCTATATAAAATCGAAAAATTCGAATTTGAATCAAGAATATTTCATCTTAAAGACAAGCTCGGCAGAAAAAAACAGGTTAATTACTCTGTTGTCGCAGAGAAGACCAATCCTATAGAAAAGGATGATTTTAGGGTATATAAATTCTTTAAGCCTGAAGAGGCGCGGGATATTGAGCCGTGCAGATTGGTCACAATGATATTGAAATATAAAAATTCAGCTCTTGACAAGACACAGTTGAAGGATGAGCTTGTTTACATTTTCGGAAAAGACGCATCATCATACATTACAAAAAACAAAAAGAATCTTGAGCAGTGCGAAGCTATTGAAATAATTTATGAAAAGCCGGAGAGATTCATGCTCTCTTTAGAGGAGGGAAATCTCATTTCCAATAAAATCAAGAGGATGAAGACAATTTCTCAGGTAAAGGAATATCTTTTAATAGCAATGAAGAATAGGGAAATCGAAGAGGATGACAGAGAGAGAATAATCAGCCACATAGAGATGATTAAGGATAAGCATAAGAATGAAATACTCCACCTTGTGACTGGGGACGATAAGTATGCTGAGGCGGCAGAGCCGGAAGAACTGAAGAATGCAACCTATATGAAATTCATATTTGATGCATTGATGAAAAAATTCGCAAAAGAAAATATAAGTGAAGAGGATTTCGAAATCATTGAAAGACTCGATGTTTCGCACATTGAAAAGATGTATCTGTCCTTAAGCAAGGAGAATATAAGGATTTTTACAGAATTCACTCAGAAGGCATTCAGATTGGCAAAAAATCTTAAAATGATTGAATGGTATCTTTCTTATCATGTCTCTGAAAGCTTGCAGGAGATGGATCCGGATTATATTCTATTACGGTCAATAATGATATCCAATGATGTATATGCAATGAAGAAGACGGATGAGTATCTCAATTTCATAAGGAAGTTTCTGTTTGACCCGAAGAAGGAGAAGTTCCTTGAGCTTGTGAAGACCACAAATTATGATACAGGCAAGAGGATTTTCGACGAATTCATGCGGACTCTGTATCTTAATGACTATCAGAAGGATGAAATAAGAAGGCAGATTTATTCATTCAGGCCTGATTACAGGGATTATAAGATATCCGACTTTATGCTCTCATCGCAGAAATCAATTAAAAGGAAGCAGGAAGAGTTCGCAGATATTACAGAGAAGACTCTGCCGAAGCTTTCAAAGACAATTCAAGAGGCGGCCGCACTGGGTGATTTGAGCGAAAACTCGGAATACAAATTTGCACGCGAACAGTACAGACTGTTTTCATTGAGGGCTGAAGAACTCAAATCCAAATTATCCAAAGTAGAGCCGATAGATTTTGCTTCAATTAAGGGAGATAAGGTGGAGGCGGGGACTGTTGTGACAATAATAATTAAGAGTGAAAATAGGGAGAAAACATACAATGTGCTTGGAATCTTTGATGTGGATGTCGATAATGACATAATCTCATACAAATCTCCTTTGGTTCAGAAAATTCTCGGCATGAAGAAGAATGAAGAGAATGAGGAATATAAAATATTGGACATAAAGAAATTCAAGGAGGACTAAATGAAAAGAATATTTACATTGATGCTTATTATTCAGGCGATTGCACTGATAGCAGAGACAACTGTGGGTGAAGGAAAATTCATAAAAACTGTTTCAAACGAGGAATCCCTGTTCATTTATAGAAATTCGAATTTCTTTGACAGAGAGGTCATTTATCCTGAGAAAAACAATTCATTCAAATATAAGATATTGAAGGAGGATACTGTTCTAACTCTTACAACTCCTGCGGATTCTTTGATTGAAATATATTCGGTCAAAAGAAAGAATGACAAACCCAAGTATCTATATTATGCGGATAATTACGGTTTTTTCAAAATCATGGCAAAGGCGGGTGAAAATTACAAAAAGGCATTTGAGTTTGACAAGAAAGATTATTCCGCTTATGGCAGAATGATAGATTTTTACTCGGAAAATATCCCTGATTCACTCGACGGCATAATGGAGAAATATCTTAATGAAAATCCGGATAATCTCGGAGTGCTCTTTAAGAACTCGAAAGTCAAGAGAGCAATGAATATGGAATACAAAGATTTAATTGAGAGGGCTTTGCCTCTAAAGGAGGCATCTTCGGATTATTTTGATGTAATTCTGACAGCTCTTTATGAAGTCAATGGTTTGAATGACACTCTCTTAAAAAGCGCGCTTGATTATGCTGTAGAGAATTTTTACGCATACGATGATTTCATTTTCATAATGTATTACATAATGGATAATTATAATTCTTTAATGTTTGATACGATTATGGCAGGCAGACTGTCATACGACCTTTCACAACCGGTTAATGATGAAGTCAAATTCTATATCTCCACTTATTTTATTGATAATAAATATATGGAAAATGAGGCTCTCTCAAATATGAAAGGACTTATAGGAAGCGAAATTTACCCTGATTACGGAGAATATATTCTCTATTCCATTGCGAAGGTGCATTTAAGCATGAATGAGGGTGATTCGGCGTACGCGTATATCACAAAGGCATCAGAGGAATTTAATCCTCAGAGTTATGATTTTCAGAAGATGAAATTTGAAATTGCTGTTTTAAAGAATGACACGGTAAATGCAATTGACAGCGGAGTGAGGATTTTAACTTATGACAGAAATGACAAAGATGTCTTTGGAAAAGTTGTCGCTCTTTCAAAATCAAATGCGAAAACAGTGAATAAAAAAATTGATGAATATCTTGACGAGGAGAGTGAAAACAGAGTATTTGAAGATTACACGCTCACTTCTCTTAACGACAAAGAGAGCAAATTTTCAAAATACAAAAACAAAGTCGTGTTGATTGATTTTTTCGCCACTTGGTGCGGTCCGTGCAAAATGGAGATAAAAGACCTTGTATTGATGAAGAAGGAATATTCGAAAGAGAAGAAAATTGCTTTTGTAGCTGTCTCCTCTGAGGATGATGCCGAACTGATAAAGGAGTTTGCAAAAAATATGTCATTTGATTTTGACATTTACTACAATGGAGGGCCATTGATGAACAGAGAGAGCATAAAGGGAGTCCCCACCATATATCTCATAGACAAGAAGGGCAGAGTGTGCTATTCCAGAGTGGGTTATTCTGAAGAGAATGACAAATACATTAAAACAAGAATTGATTATCTGCTGAAGAAATAATATGTATTTTGCTGTAATATTCGTCGTATTTCTTGCTGTGCTGGTCTTTGTCTCATTCAAGACAAAGGATGCGCAGTCATTTTTATCATTAGCATCATTCATTTCAGGAATAACTCAGATGGTCATGCTCTTCGTTCTGTTTCTTGCAATATTTACCGGAGTGAGGAAGAGCGAATTTACCATGAACACATCGGAGATGATTGTCATGTACATGCTTGATTTCGCGGCGATTTTAATATTTCTCGTTTTGGTATTCATCCGGCTTCGAACCGAAAAAAAACAAATGGACAATATGACAATAGTAAAGGAGCTGGTTCAACTGTTTCTGCCTGTTCTGATACTGAATCTTTCTATACGGATACTCTCTTCATTCGATTTGGGCGAGCACAATTATGTTTACATACGGCTTGTCAATCAGTATCTTTACGCATTGTTTTTCAAACTCATATTCTCATTGTCTGCTTTGTTTCTCGCTAAGACCTTAAACTCCTACGAGAAAGGGAAAGATGAATGAAAACAATGTGGTGATTTCAAATCTCATTAAAAAGTACGGAAATTTCACAGCTGTTAATGACATTTCATTCTCCTTTGAAAAGGGAGAGGTCTTCGGACTTATAGGTCCGAACGGAAGCGGAAAGACAACAACTCTGAGAATTCTTTCCACGCTTCTACAGAAGACATCAGGTGAGATTGAAATATTCGGATTCTATCTTCCGAAAGATGGAGGAGAGGTGAGGGAGCTGATAAGCTACATACCTGAAGACGCGGGAGTCTATAGAAATCTCACAGGCAGGGAGTATCTTAAATTCATAACAGGGTTTTACAATAAAAGAGGCGATGCAGGAAATATGACAGAGCAGGGAATTGAAATATCAAATCTGAAAGAGAGAATCAATGACAAAGTCGACACATACTCAAAAGGAATGATACGTCGTCTTCTTATCGCGAGGGCTATTGTGACGAATCCTCAGCTTCTGATACTTGACGAACCGACAAGTGGCCTTGATGTAGTCAATGCAAAGCAGGTGAGGGAGCTTATTAAATCAGTAAGCGCAAAGGGAGTAGCGGTTCTTCTCTCAAGCCACAATATGCTTGAAGTTGAGTTTTTATGCAGGAGGATTTCTCTGATAAGCAAAGGAACAATTGTTGAGAGCGGAACGCCTGAGGAATTGAAAAAGAAGCATAATGCGCAGAATATAGAGGATGTCTTCATGGAGGTGGTGAAATGATATTCAGCATAATAAAAAAAGAGATAAAAGAGCTCTTCAATAAATCGGTTCTTATAACATTTATCTTCATAGCCCTCATGTTCGGATTTCTCGGCAATGTCTTCAACAGCATGAATGAAGGCATGAAAGAGAAACCGAAGGTGTGCGTTGTAATGAGTGACACAGGCGAACTGGCAATGACTGTAAAATCGAGTTTTGAATTCGGAGCAGATGTTCTATACTCTGGAGAGAGCAGAGAGGATGCTGAAAAAATATGCAGAGAGAAGAACGGACTTGCAGTGATAGTGATAGAGAGCGGATTCGATTCCTCAATTTTAAGGAATGAGAAGGGAGCCATTGATATTCTATGGCTTCTTGAGGGAATCGGAGTGACAAATGAAGTCAAGACAACGCTTGTAACAGGACTCATAAGCGATGCAGAGAACAGAATATCAAAATACATCATATCAAAAAAATATGATCTAAAGAGCGACCTTGTGCTCTCTCCCATAATGCTTAAAGAGACGACGATAATAAAAAATAAGGTTGTCAAGAATGCTTCTCCAAATCTGATAATGAAAATTGTTCAGTCGCAGACATTTATTGCGCCAGTAATAATGATGATGCTTATGATAATGGCAGGCACAAATGTGATTGGCTCTATGGCTCTGGAAAAAGAGAATAAGACTTTGGAGACTCTTCTTACAATGCCTATAAAAAGGTCGGATATTGTCATAGGCAAACTTGTGGGTGGGGCATCAGTGGGAATACTTACAGCGGCCGTCTATATGCTCGGATTCTCATATTACATGAAATCCCTCGGTATGTCGGCAATGACCAATATTGCTCCGGCTCTGAAAATTATACCTCTTGACTATCTCTTTGTCGGATTATCATTTCTGACTGCGGTTTTAAGCGGACTCGCTCTGGCTATGCTTTTTGGAGTATATTCAAGCGACACAAAGAGCGCGCAGGCAATGAGCATGCCTCTTACTCTCCTTGTCATGGTGCCTTATTTTGTGACTATGATGATGGATGTCGAACTTCTTCCCATTGCGGCGAGAATTGTTCTTTTCTTAATTCCTTTTACGCATCCTATGACCGCCTTGAAGCTGTTGATGTTCGATAAATACGATATGGTGATTGCAGGAATCATTTATTCCTTCCTTCTCTTCCTGTTTTTTGTTTACCTCAATGTCAGAATATTCAATTCCGACAGAATACTGACAGCAGGGACTCCGAAGACAGGCAGAAAGAAAGGCCTTCTCGGGATGTTCAGCAGAAAATAACGGTAAGTAGAGACAAGGCATGCCTTGTCTCTACGGAACAATACCTTGTCTCTACGCATTTGCATGGCAATCAGGTTTCTATGATAATGTAATCAGAAATGATGTATCATTAAACAAAATTAGGGAATATATATTGAATAATCCTGCGCAATGAGCAAAACAAAAGAGTGGAGAGTTAATGGTTTATAGTTGATAGTATAATGCAAAATGCATAAATATGAAAAAACTGTGGGCAAGAAAGAATCAAAAATCGTCATTTCGAGCACTGCGAAGCAATCTCTATGCTTCTATACATTTTATTTGTTTAGCACATGGCCCAAGGCACATGCCGTTCACATCTCGCGGCACGCGGGTGTAGCGTCGGCTCGCACACTTCGCTTTATGGCGTCTTTGTTTCGCCGCAGTAAGCCCAGCGCTCATTCGCACATCATCCCCGCCAG
>DCUY01000016.1 GCA_002327905.1 Caldifarciminota bacterium UBA2202
GTTTTGTAAAAATATAATTTCGTATCTGAATTTGTCAAGTGGGGAAATAAAAAAAAAGAAAAATTACTTCTCGCAGAAGAGATGAGCCGGTTCTGCTTTGACAAATCATTTTTATCAGATATAAGGTTACAAGTATCAGAAAGAAATGCATAAAAGATTGTTTAAAGTGTAAGAGCTATATGCCTTCTTCTTTTATTTTTGACTGTATCTATTGACTTTATATTTTATTGATATAAAATTGTTTAATATGAAAGCAAAGCGGATCTTTTTCAAGGCAATGCTGTTTTTATTGCCCACACTGGCAATATTGATAATTTTCAGGCTTATTCCTATAATTTACGCTTTCCGCATCAGTTTCTATGACTGGGGAATTGCAGGACCCAAAGCATTTGTCGGTTTTTCAAATTACATAGAGATATTCAAAGACGCCAAATTCTGGCAGTCGCTCATGAATACATTCTGGTATGTTCTTACAGTGCTTCCCGGAGTCATATTTCTCTCACTCTTCATAGCTCTTCTTCTGAATCAGCAGATAAAGATGCGCGGCACATTAAGAACAATATATTTTCTGCCTGAGGTCACATCAATAATTGCAATTTCAATTGTGTGGAAGTGGATTTACCATCCGCGTATCGGAATAGCAAATTATGTGCTTTCATTATTCGCTCTTGGTCCTTTCAGATGGCTTGAAGAATCAAGGGGAATCTTTGAAATGATGGTTCAGCACGAGCTTCCGATTCTTTTGAAGGGCCCGTCTCTTGCATTGTTCAGCTTGTCTCTTATGACTGTCTGGAAATCACTCGGATACAATGTTTTGATTTATCTTGCAGGTCTGCAGAATATCCCGAATCATTATTATGAATCAGCGAAGATTGACGGAGCATCCAAATGGCAGACATTCAGGCACATCACATGGCCTCTTCTTTCACCGACAACATTTTATGTCTTTATAATGACTACAATAACGAGTTTTCAGGTCTTTGCTCCCGTGTGGATGATGACAGGGCCTCCCGCAGGCGGACCATTGGGCACGACAAATGTGATTGTTTATTACCTTTATGATATGGCTTTTAATTATTCAAAGTACGGATACGGCACTGCGATTGCATTTGTGCTGTTTTTAATAATTCTCGGACTGACAGTTGTTCAGAAAAAATACGGGGAGAAAAATGTCCATTATGAATAAAATAAAGAAGAATCTTCCGAAGATAATGACTTACACTGTTCTGATTGCGGGGGCTCTGACAATACTATTTCCATTCTTCTGGATGCTCTCCACTTCTTTAAAGACTCCTATAGAGGCTGTGAAATTTCCGCCCACATTCATTCCGGAGAATCCGCAGTTTTCAAATTATGCTGATGCGTGGCAGAAGGTTAATTTTACAAGGTATTTTTTGAATACGATTTTTATAACGATATGCGAACTTGTCGGAGTTCTTCTCACATCAATACTTGCGGCTTATTCTTTTGCGAGATTCAATTTCAAGGGAAGAGAATTTATTTTTGTATCCATGCTTGCGATAATGATGATACCCATGCCGGTTTACATTGTGCCGGGCTATATGATGCTACAGAAATTCGGATGGATTGACACATACTATGCGCAGATTGTCCCTTGGCTTGCAAATGTATTTTCAATATTTCTTTTAAGACAACATTTCAAGACAATTCCCAATGATTTGTATGATGCGGCTGTTATTGACGGATACTCTGATTTAGGTTTTCTTTTTAAAATAGTTGTGCCTCTCTCAAAGCCTGCTCTTGTGACAATTGCAATATTTACCACTCTCTCATCTTGGAATTCATTCATCTGGCCTTTGGTGATGACTAATTCGGATTCCATAAGGCCTGTTCAGGTGGGCCTCGCATATTTCATTCAGGAGCAGTCCACAAGCTATACTCTTCTGATGGCCGCATCGACATTCGTCATACTGCCTCTTGTGATTCTCTTCTTCATAGCACAGAAGCAGATTGTGGCGAGTTATTCAAGGAGCGGACTAAAGGATTGAGAAAGAGAACAATAGTTTTATTCATAATCGCAGTCTCTCTGCTTCCTCTCTTCACATGGAGAGTGAAGGGCGACACACAACAGCATAAGGAGAACACAAATCTTGTCGGTGTAAGATATGTGCTGAAGAGGGGAGACACAGTCATAGACATTTTAAGAAAATCGCATCTTGCAGTCAGCATTATAGATTCCGTAGTGAAAATGTTTGAAGATAATGTGGACCCGAAGTCAATCAAGCCGGGAGAGGAGATTTACATTTTCACTGACAAGGATTTTACTTTCAGGAAGCTTGAATACAGAAAGAGTCTGGCAGAAGTTTACACAATTGAGTTTGATGAAAAATTCAAATCGCAGAAAAAGGAAGTGAAGAAGAGTGTCTCGGTAACCTTGATTGAAGGAGAGGTGACTTCAAATCTTTACTATACTTTTAAAATAAAAGGCGAAAAAGACGAATTGGCATCCCAGTTTGCAAAGGTCTTTGAATGGCAGTTCGATGCATACACTGATGTGCAGAACAATGATAGATATACTATTCTCATAGAGAAGATTTTTATTGACGATAAGTTTTTTGGGTACGGGAAAATACTCTATGCTTCATTTGAAAACAAAGAGAACATGTTTGAAGCATTCTATTACGGGAATGATTCAATAAGCGGCTACTACGATGATGTAGGAAATTCACTCTCCGGAACCATTATGAAGGCGCCTCTCGCGTTTTATACAAGAATCTCTTCAAAATTCACGACCAAAAGATTTCATCCGATACTTAAGAAAAATATGGCGCATGAAGCTATAGACTATTCTGCTCCTCGCGGCACTCTTGTTTATGCGGCAGGAGACGGATACATAATTCAGAAGGGTTACAATGCAATGGGAGGAAGAACAATAAAGATTCGGCATGAGAACGGATATGTCACTGAATACTGCCATCTGTACAAATATGCTCCCAATGCAAAGGTTGGAAAATTCGTAAAACAGGGAGAGACAATAGGATTTGTGGGCAGGACGGGATATGCAACCGGAAATCATCTTCATTATGCCGTGAACTTAAATGGGAAATATGTAAATCCGCTGAAGATGAAATTTGAAAACGCATCCTCAATACCCGATTCATCAAAGACCGAGTATTTTGTCTATGTTGACATTGTAAGGTCATTCATACTTGCGGCAAAGTCCATAATGAATTTTCCTGCTCTCTCTTCAAAAAAGGAATTCATTTTTAAGTATGCGAATTCTGCTGGTAAACCCACCGGTATATGATTTTTCATGCTTTGACTTCTGGTTGAAGCCTCTCGGTATTTTATATATAGGTTCATATCTTAAAAACAACGGTTACGATGTAGAATTGTTTGATTTCATGGACAGGTATTCGGAATACTTGAGCAGGAGACTGAAGGAGAAAAAATTTGGAACAGGCAATTTCAATAAGGTGAAAATCGACAAACCTATTGGTATGAGGACCATAGACAGACCTTACTACAGATACGGAGTTTCGCGGGAAAAATTCGCAGAAAAAATTAAAATAGGAAATTATGACTGTATTTTTTTGACATCAATGATGACATACTGGTATCAGGGAGTTCAAGAGGTGATTGAGACTGTAAGAAAAGAGAGTCCTGAAACGAAGATAATTCTCGGAGGAGTGTATCCGAGGCTCCTTTATGAACACGCATCCTCTTTGAATGCGGACAAAGTGTATAATGGAGACATAAAAGGGTTTTTCGAATTTTGCAACAATGAGGCCGGGATTAAGCTGGAGAAAAGATTCGGATATCAGGATATTGTTCCTCTGTACGAACTCTATCGTGGCAACAAGAGCGCCGCGATTCTCACTCAGCTCGGATGCAATTTTAAGTGCACATACTGCGCTGTTAACAAACTCTATCCGAAGTATGAAAGGTTTTCCCCGGATTATGTTTTAAAACAGCTTGATTATCTTAAAGGAATCGGGATTGAAGATGTGGCATTTTATGATGATGCCATACTCTTTGAAAAAGAGAGCCACTTTATTCCTCTGATGAAGAGGATAATAGAAAAAAAATATCCGATGAGGTTTCATTTTTCAAATGGATTTCATTCAAGATTTGTGGATGACGAGGTGGCGAGGATAATAAAGGCGCTGAACACGGGAATTATTGCACTTTCAGTGGAGACAATCTCTGATAAGACAGGCGGTAAATCACAAAAGGAGTTAACTGACAGGGCGATTGAAGCACTCTTTAATGCAGGCATTGAAAATTGGAACATTTACGCATATATAATGATAGGAATGGAGGAAGAGTCTTTGGAGGATGTCATTTTGACTGTCGAGCATCTTAGAAAAAAACAAGTGCGTATTTTAATCAATGAGGTCTCTCCTGTGCCGCACACTCCGTTTTATGAAAAGAACAGACAGTATCTGAGAGAGCCTCTGCTTTCTAATAACAATGTATACTCGTCTTTGTTTAAATATGATTTTGAAACTGTTCAGGGCATAAAATCTCTTGTAAAAAAAATCAACAGGGAGTTAAATGAAAAACAATGATTGGATAATTGCGAGAATAAATAATTATTTTAAGTACAATCATATTCCTAAATTTGTAAAGCATCGTTCAACAGCAGTTCTTGCAGATACGGATGACCTGAAAAGAGAATGCGGAATGACTTTCATTCCTATGAAAAAAACAAACGCTGAAATTATAGAAAATTTTAAAAAGAATCATTACAATATTATCGCAGGAACGGATGAATACTTAAAAAGAGTCAGCCCCCTTGAAGTATTTTTCATACACAGGACGGATTTGATTATTGCATTTGACAGTGATGATTTGGTTTTGCAGAATATTTACAGGTCGGCATTCAATTCTCCTGTGGCATCGCTCTATACTAAAGGAGAAGATGTATATTTTGCTATTGATAAAAAAATGAAGTACAGAGTTATTGATAAATCTAAACTCGTAAAATATGAAGGGTATGAAAATCTTTATATTCCCAAAAACCGCGATCATAATTTATTTTTAATAATAGATTCGAAAAGTGATGCTAAATATTTTGAAATAACGGGGCTTCCGCTATTCAGCAGAGAGAAAATGTTTGATTTTCAGACAAAATGCGATTCAAAGGTGGCAATTTCAAAGGATGTGATTTCAAACAATCTGAACAATAATATAAAAGGAGCATTGAATTTTGAAGTAAGTGCGGAATTCGGCAAATTACATATACAGGCAATACAGTATGATAAAGACAATGCACGTGTTAAAGGCGATATAGAGATTTTTATAAACAGATTGATTAAATCAATGAATTTGAAGGAAGAAGAGATTGAAGTAAAATTGAATTCCATATGGTGACAAAAATCAAAGGGAGGTTTTATGCTACCAAGAGAGAAACTGTTAAAAGATGGCGTAGGTTCTCTGTCAAATAAGGACTTAATAGCTGTAATATTAGGGTGCGGAAGCAGAGAGTCTGATGTATTTAAATTGTCAGAAGAGGTAGATGAAAAATATGCCGCTGATTACACGAAGATGACATACAGTGAATTGATGCTTATAAAAGGCATGGGAGAGGTCTCTGCAATGCGCCTTTGTAGCGCGTGCGAACTCTTCACAAACAGGAAAGCCGGTATAATAAAGATAAAATGTCCTCAGGACGCAGTCAATTTAATCGGCAACATAAGAGACCGGAGGCAGGAGCATTTTCTCACAATTACATTGAACGGATCCGGCGGGGTGATACAGAAGAGGACAGTCTTTATAGGAACTCTGAACAAGAGTCTGGTGCATCCGAGGGAGATTTTCGCAGATGCTATAAGTGACAGAGCATCAGGCATCATAATTATACATAATCATCCGTCCGGCGAATTGGAGCCGTCAAGAGAGGATATTTTCGTGACTGAAAAACTTGTAGAAGGCGGGAAGATTCTTGGAATTGAAATACTCGACCATTTGATAGTGACTTCAAAGTCATTTTACAGCTTTAAGGAGAATGGAAAGATATAACAAGTATATTGACAAATTGAAAATGTATAATATAATTAAATTAAAAAAAAGGAGGCTTGATGCTCAAAAAAGTTATTATCATTGCTCTTGTGATGTCAATGCTTACAACAGTGATATTCGCAGGACCCGTCTTCTCAGTAAGCAAACAGAAGGGTGGAATTGTGCCATGTCTTTTAGGCGTCTTTGATACTCGTATGGGCTATATAGCAAATGAAAGGGCAGTCAATGTCGACCTGATAGAAGTTCTCATGGTGTTCATTCCAATAATTCGTCTGTACACAATGTATGTGGGATATTCAAAAGCAAAATCCATAGAAGGCTGTTGTATAGGATTTGGCGGATTGACCACTGCAAATATGCTTGACAAGACAAAGGGAAGAAAAAACGAATGGTTTATGAGTCCGGCTCTTTCATGGACAGGCTGTCTTCCTCTTTACGCAGGCATTATGTACATAATGGAGACAATGGGCGGAAAGACTTGGAGTGAAATAGTCGTAAAAGAGAAATTGGCGAAATAGTTAATAAAAGAGGGGAACTCTGTTTCTCCTCTTTTTCTCTTGACATTTAGGTATTTAGGTATTATAATACCAAAAATAGAGAAAGGAGAAAAATGTCAACAGCAATTCATATTTCAGAATCAACCTCTCTTGCTCTTCACAGCATAGCATATATGGCAACAAAGGACTCGTCAGTAAAGGCGGGGGAAATTTCAAAAATGACAGGAGCCTCCGAGGCTCATCTGTCAAAAGTGCTTCAATGGCTTGTTAAATCAAAAATTATAAAGTCATACAGAGGTCCTTCTGGCGGATTTGTGCTCTTAAAACCGCCTTCAAAGATAACTCTCTATGATATATTCATTATAATGGAGGGGGCAGTTGATGAAAACAAATGTCCGCTCTCCAGAAAAATATGCCCTTTCAATGAATGTATTTTTAATGGAGTTGTAACGAAACTCAATCGGGAATTCATAGATTATCTTAAAAAGAACACTATTGAAAATTTCACGAAAAGAAATAAAAAAGGAGGATAATATGTTTTGTTATCAATGCGAACAAACAGCTAAAGAGACAGGGTGCACAGCATTCGGAGTCTGCGGAAAGGACCCTGAGACTTCCGATCTGCAGGATCTGCTTATCTATTTCATCGGCGGAATATCCATGTATGAAAGCAGATTAAATAAAATGGGGTTAAGGAATAATGAAGCAGACGGATTTGTAATTGAGGCGCTGTTCACAACAGTGACCAATGTTAATTTTGATCCGAAAAGAATTGAAAAATTGATAATACAGGCGGATGAAATCAAGGAGAGTTCAAAAGCGCAATATCTAAATTTATGCAGAGAGAAATCCATAAAACCGGAGGACTTAAAAGGACCTGCTATAATAAGATCTGCGCAGGAATTTGAAAAACTGATAAAACAGGCAGAAAATGTCTCTTTTGATAAAGAGATTGCGCAGTATGGAGAGAATATAGCAGGATTAAGGCATCTGATAATTTACGGACTCAAAGGAACTGCAGCTTATGCCGACCATGCAAGAATCCTTGGTATAAAGGATGAAAGTGTTTATACATTCTTCCATGAGGCATTGAATCGACTCGCTATGGGGCTTGCAGATGCTTCAGAGCTTACAGGATTGGCTTTAAAAGTGGGAGAGATAAATCTCAAAGTAATGGAAATGCTTTACAGAGCAAATACAGGCGCATACGGAGATCCCGTTCCCACAAAAGTGAGAGTAACTCCTGTAAAAGGAAAAGCAATTTTAGTTTCCGGACATGACTTGAAAGATCTATATCTTCTTCTAAAGCAAACCGAAGGTAAGGGGATAAATATTTATACTCACGGAGAAATGCTTCCTGCTCATGCATATCCGGTGCTGAAAAAATTCAAACATCTTGTCGGAAACTACGGTTCGGCATGGCAGAATCAAAGAACGGAGTTTGATGATTTTAAAGGTGCAATTTTAATGACTACAAACTGCATACAGAAGCCGAAGGATTCTTATAAAGAAAGAATTTTCACTACAGGTCTTGTTGCATGGCCGAATGTAACGCATATAGATAATAATAAAGATTTCTCGCCGGTTATTAAAACTGCTTTGGAGAATGAGGGATTTGATAATGACAAACAAGAGCAGTATATTACAGTGGGATTCGGACACAATGCGGTTCTCGGAGTTGCAGATAAAGTGATTGATCTCGTAAAAGCAGGAAAGATAAAACACTTCTTTCTCATTGGCGGTTGCGATGGTGCAAAGCCGGGAAGAAACTATTATACTGATTTTGCTCAGAAGCTCCCGAATGATACTATGATATTGACTTTAGGATGCGGGAAATACAGATTTAATAAAATGGAGTTCGGTGATATTGAGGGAATTCCAAGACTGCTTGACATAGGGCAGTGCAATGATGCGTATTCTGCAATAAAAATTGCTAATGCTCTTGCTGATGCATTCAAGACGGATGTGAATTCATTGCCATTGTCAATAATTCTCTCTTGGTATGAGCAAAAAGCAGTGTGCATTTTATTGACTCTTCTGCATCTTGGAATAAAGAATATTCGCTTGGGACCGACAATGCCTGCATTCATTAAACCTGATGTCTATAAGGTTTTAAAAGATAATTTCAATTTGATTCCTATTACTTCAGCTGAAGAGGATATCAAAGCGATTTTGAAGTAAAAAGAATTTTAAGAGAGTGTAAGCATCGCCATTGGTGTAATCGGCACACGGTACACGGCATACGGCACATGGCGTCTTTCTTCTGGCGGCAGGAAGCTCGGCGCTCATTCGCACATCATCCCCG
>DCUY01000023.1 GCA_002327905.1 Caldifarciminota bacterium UBA2202
CGTTATATCCGTGGTTAAATAGAATTCTGTTTCGATCACTCCCAGTGGAACAGGATTTAATGTGTCTGATAAATCATAGATTCTCATACTGTAGAAGTCTGAAAGATACAATAATGTATCTTCCTTATTAATTGAACAGGAAAAACCCGGAGTATCAACAGTCTTTTTCAATATTGGATTTGCAGCATCCGATATATCAATTATTTGAAGACCATTTGTGTCATTTGCGACATAAGCATAACTGCCTTCGATAAAAACATCATAACTGCAACCGAATGTGTCAAGAAATCCTACTTCCACAGGAAATGCAGGATCGGCTATATCGACTATCCTTAAACCATAGGAATCATCCGCAAGAAATGCCAATGTATCCATCAACGTAACTCCCCAAGTAGTTCCTTCCGTATCAAAAAAACCTGTCTCCGTAGGATTTGTAAGATTATTTATATTTATAATGCGCATGCCGGAATCTCTGTCGGAAACAAAAGCAAAGGAATCTGAAATAATTACATCATAGGCTGACCCGGGCGTGTCGCAAAATCCTATTTCAATGGGATTTATCGGATTACTGATATTTAAAATTCTCAATCCTTCGTATTTTGCCGCAATGAAGGCTATAGTATCTTTTACAAAAACACCGCACACACAATCGCTCGCAGAATAAGTAGTAACCTCGGTAATATTTTCAATGTCGCTTATATCAAGTATTATCAAACCTATTTCATTGCACGCAACAAATAAATATGTTCCGGACATAAAAATGTCTTCAATCGCATAAGGTAAATCCACCCGTCCTATTATTTGCGGTGAATTTGGATTTTTTACATTAGCTATTGCAAGAGAGTAAACACACGACATAAAAGCAATGGTATCCTTAATAATTGCCTCTCTTGTCATACCTTCAAGAGCCCGTCCAATACAATGCATGTTGAGACTGTCCGCCGATTTAACATTTGAAGGACTATTTCTCGATGATAAAACATCGTCATAACTCATTTGAGCATTCAGTGCAATAGAAACTGAAAGTAAAACAATTGCAAAGACAATTCTTTTCAAAACTCCTCCTTTTTTCTATTTCTTCTTTCAAGATTTCATAGATATCCTCAGAATTACTATTTGGAGATGTGAGGTTTGGATTTGAATTTCGGACAGCAAGCGTCGGTCGGTTTAACTTTAGCCTTCTTCATTGCGCACATCCCGCCGACCTTGTAATGAATGCAATCCTTACATTTCATACATCCTCCTGATTTTTTCTATTTTATTCTTCTACCCCATTTTGTCAACATTTCTCCTTTATAATTCTTCTCTCCGTTGATTTTACCAGTAACCAGCTTACCAGCTCACCAGCGTACTTTCTTTGATTTTCAACTCGTAACCCGAAACTCGCAACTTCTTTTTTGAAGTTTACAAGTTTACAAGCACCGTCCCCGTCACTCAAGCACCGTCCCCGTCACTTTGTCATCATCTCATCCTCATGATAAATATCCACCTAAAAATAAAAATCCTATTGACAGACTCGCGAGAATAACAATGAGTAATTGAACTAAAATTCCACCCCATAGAGAATATTTAAATCTGTTCATTTTTGCAGTTTTTTGATAATTCTCTTTGTAAATATTTTTATATGAATCGCTTGAATTCAAATACACTTCATTTTCTGTTAAAGATACTTTCAAGTTTGACACAATTAAAACTGTGAGAATTGTCACAAACGGCATGACAGTACAGCTTAAAATAGGAGCCGTAACAAGAAAATATGGGCTTGTAAAAAACATTAAAACTGAGGGCAACCCGCCTCCTATAAAACAAGAAGAGAGGATTCCTATTGTACCCCATCTGGCAAAACTCTCGTTAATATCTGCATCCTTGTTTGAGTCAAAAATTGGGTTATGAACATCCGCATTTACTGATTCTTTGACTATTTCATTTGATTTTATCCCCTCAATACCCACGTCCGAATTCTGCTCTTTGATAGAAAAATCTATCTCATCTGCAAAAGAAACAAAACTCAATGAAATAATCAGCAAAACAATTATAACTTTCTTTGCCATCCCATCTCCTTTTATTATCATTCTACCCTTCCAATCCATTTTGTCAACATTTCTCCTTTTATATTTCTGCTCTCCGTTGCTTCTTACCAGCGCACAAGCGTACTAGCCACCAGCGTACTTTCTTTGATTTTCAACTCGAAACTCGTAACCCGTAACTCGAAACTGCTTTTATTCTCTTGACTTTACAAGTTTACAAGCACAGTCCGCATTCTTCCTCTATTTATCAATTTCTTTATAGTCCTTTGTTTTTTTGTTTCTCTATCTTAAAATTATAAGGTTTTGACTTATTGGGTGGTGTGATAGTATTCATTTTATTAATCATTTCTTCAATATTTGTATGAAAATCTTCAACCAGTAGAATCGCTTCTCTTGGTTGCTCTCCGTTTAAAACGAGTCCATCCCAATACATTTTCAATTGATATATGTGTATTGGGGATGCAGTTCCAACTTTAAGTTCATATATTATTATATCGTTGTTTAGAGTCTTTCTATAAACATCTATTCTTACTCCTGTTGGCCAAACACTTATTTCATCGCTGATTTGCTCTTCAGGATTTGTTGCTTTTAGCATTCCCATCCACTTATTTTTCAAAACTGCTTCAGTTTTAGTTCGAATATTTCTTTTTGGTCTAAAATCATTCAAACGATTGAATATTTTTTGCCATTCCATGTCATCCAAATTAAAATCTGTTTTGTTGTTCACAGTTGTAAGTATTCCTCTAGGAAGATTTGGAATTACTAGTTCTCCAACAAAGTCATTAAAATCATTGTGTCGACTCAATTGCGATATTCTATTGTTATCATCTGTTTTCCATATTGTTTCTAATTGTTTAACAGCTATAACCCGTTTTCCTAATCTAATATCAATACCTTGAGTTGGAATATTCCCTTGATAATAATATTTGGTTGGTTGTCCTCTCACCAAACTATTTCTTCTTACTTCATCTAAAGTTCCATGATAATATTTCAAATTATACGTTTCTCCTCCTATTTCAATATCCATGTATTCAACATTTTTGTTTCCAAAAGGAACCTGAATAGGAGGAACCTGAAGTGTATCATTTCCAATCGAAACAATTATCACCCCTTCATTATCATAAGATTCATCATCTTGTTCCAAGTAGCCTCTGTACATAACCCCAAGATGTTCTATTAACCATTCCCTCAATCTCTCCAGATCTGTAGTCGGAGCTCCTCTTCCTTGCAAAGTTTGTATAAAGCTCTTCTTTACTTTAACTTTTATTAAAGTTGAAATATCATCAGGGGTAGGTAAAATATCAGAATTAGGAAATTGATCATTATCTTCAATAAACATTTGTGAATTGAATGGACCTGTAACAGAAAGGACTTTGTTCAAATTCTTGTCTCGAGTCCATATTTTCCAATCCCCGTTTGAGGATGATAGAGTTGCTAGTGAGTTTTTCAATCCAAAGCCGTGTTCATTAAGCCTGCAGTCAGTTGTTGCAGATTCTCCCAATTGAAGAGCCTTCTCAAAAACATTTAATGTCATACCTGCACAATCATCAACAATGTAAACATAAGAAAAGTCATTGTTGATATTTTCAAATATGATTTGTATTTTAAATTTTCTATTTTTATCTTTAGCAGCAATGCTGTTGTCGACTAATTCGCTTATACATTGATGAAAAAGCATATTCTGTTTAGCAAGTCCCTGAAAGATACCTGCATTTGCAATTAAGCTAACAATGTGTTGAGCCATTATTTCTCCTTTTTTTTATTATTTTTTCACATCTAACACTTTTTGTCAACATTTCTCCTTTTTATCTTTTCTGCTTCCTGTCTTCTTCTTCAATTCTCCAACCATTAACTGTCTTTTTTTTGCCCACGGCACAAGGCTCACGGCTCATGGCTTCTTTTTCCTTGTGTCGCTTAAAAGTATTGACAAAACCTATCGTCCCCGCTAGCCGCGCAATCTTTTAATATGAGTTTACAACAATACTTAAAAATAGTATCCATGTTAAAGAAACAGCTATGCTGAGACAACCCAGAATTTCTCCCTTTGTAATCTTCTTTGCAGTAGTTTGTATAATATTTTTTGTATCTTCCGTCTTCTCTTTAATATCTTTCTTTTTTAATCCTACAGAATTATTTTCCATCTCTTTGTCATCATTTTTCATTATTGTCTTTTCGTTTCCTTCTTCTTTTTGATAAATTACATCTGAATTATCTTCAATTTTTTCACAACTATTCTCTTTAAGGATCTTCACTGCCAGTGCCTGGACATTGTAGGAGAAGAATCCGGGTAAACAACAAAATGATGGGTAATGATATAATTCCTTCACTTGTATATCAGTAACTCTGTCTGCCTTCATCTGTTTAATTTTTTCAGGGAAGTGCTTTTCTACGCCTGAGCAGATTTTGCTTTCGATCTGACTTGATTCGTTACCGAAGAAAAATCCATATTCTTCCACATTTACCTGTCCGGTGACATTATAATCCTTTCCTTCTTCCAGTTTGTCAATATTATGTATGTAAGCAACATTATTGAGCTTTGAATAATCAAGGTTGTAAGTCGTAGCGCAACCTGTTATTGATACTAATAGCAAATTTATTACAAAGACAAATACCATAAATCTGTTCCGAGCCATCTTCTCCTCCTATTTTTCTTTATTCTACCCACCAAATCCATTTTGTCAACATTTCTCCTTGTATCCGTTTTGTATTCTACGCTTTCAACTCTTAATCATTAACTATTAACTATAAACCATTAACTGTCTTTTCTTGCCCATGGCTTAAGGCTCAAGGCTCACGGCTTCTTTTTGACCAGTGACCAGTGATGATGGACTAGTGATGTTTTCACTGTCAATAAGTAAAGAATCCAAGTAGCTTACCCAGGCTCAAGGATATTTCCATCAAAGCAACTAGCTATATTAAATTTTCTTTTGCCAATAATTTTTTGAACTTCTCACTACAACTTTCAATAATGCCGTGTTTCTTTTCTATGAAGGATTTCATTATCTCCTTTAATTGACCTTTTGTTAGTCTATAAACTTTATCGTTATTTCTTGCATTTTCGCTTATTATTCCTGCTAATATCCCCAGCTTCTTATAGTCCAAATTAATCACATCGAAATGTCTTTTAGCAAATTCTTCTATTTCCGTTATTCCATCTGTTTGTTCTAGATCAATTTTATTTTTTTTAATTTCTTCTTCTTCTATTTCAACAATATCAATTGATTCAATCGCATCGGATATTGAAATCATAGCTACAATTATATCATTTTTATCATTTTCATCATTTACAAGCCAAAAGGACAACTTGTTATTCTTTGTTTTTAAGCAGTTTGTAATAGCATCAGCATAAATGCCATCGACTGTTAAAGCATCACTACACCAGTTATTTCTATTAATTTTTCTAATTAAGACTTTTTTGTTCATCTGACAAGTATTTTATTACATTTTTATAATATGTGTTTAGCCATTTTTCAGCTATTTTCACTTTTTTTAGATACTCTATAGCCTCATATTTCCCCCAGTTTTCAAAAGCTCTTATAGCTGTTTCAACTACAATAATATTTTTATGTACTAAAGCAGCCATTGCTAAAGTTTGTCCTACAGGTTTAATTTCATCATAGTTAATTCGAGAAATCACTCTTAAAATTCCAACAACCACTTCTTCATTGCTATAGTACTTTAAAAATAACTCATTTAAGCATTCCTTTGTAACGAAAGAATTCATTTTTAGATTATCTGAGAAGAATTTATCTAACTCATTGTAGATTCCATATTCAAAATCACATTCCTTTAATTTTTTAATAAAATCGTCATTAAACTTCTTCATAATTTCCTTTTTTCTTTCTTCATTAACTATATTTTCATCAATAGTACAAGAACTTGCCTCTAACTTATCATTTTGATATGATAAATATTGTTCTAATGTTTTCTCCATTTCGACAGAAAGGCATATTTCTTTCTTTTCTGTCTTATAACTTCTTTCAAATTCCACAACATTAGACTTAATTTGATACGGCTCTTCTTTCTCTAATACATTCTCTATCAATGAATAATTATTTCTATTGTTAAACTGTAAAAGAGTTTTTATAATTGATTCGTTAAAAAATGAAAGATTCTCTTCAAAAGAACTATCGGATTTGTATTTTTCTTTCTCAATTAATTTTATTAAATGCCTAGGATTTTTCAATGAATTTTGTAAAGTCATTTTGAATTTCCTCTCTCCATCGGTAAACATTATCGTAAAAAGTTTTCACTTGTTCATATGCAAATCTGTCTTCTGTTTTTGTAGGAATCGTATTTATATCAATTAAAATAGATAATCCATCAATTTTCTTTTTGCTTTCCTTATCACTAATGTTAATAACAATTTTTGAAACATCAAGGATATAATTTACTTCCTCGTTAATTTCCGGTTTTGTCACTTTTGAAACAACTCTCCATTTCCATTCGAAAGGTATATTTTTTTTAAATGTTGAACACAATTTAAACAATTTTGCGTAAATTTTAGGAGTAAATACGTTGTCATATTCTAAAACAAAATAGGAAACTAATGAGAGACGATTCGCTTTTCGCGAAATTGATTTTAGAAGTTTTTTATAAATTTCAGAAGAATCTCTGCAAAATGTATCAACACTACCAATATTTGACCCTGTAATATTGAGTGAATTTTTTTCAACATCTACACGATTTGATCCAAATCTAATCGACCACTCTAAATTTTCGGTGTTCAATTGCAACCTACTATTAATAGCAGTATTCGTCAGCTCTTGATAAGTTATAGGTATCATTTCTCTGTCCTTATAAATTTCAATGTATTCTCTAATAGTCTTCGCATCGGGTTTTAGATCCTCAACGTTTAGAAACATCGACGATGACAGCTTTGAAACATACTCTGTTCTTTTTAGTTTTTTCATGTTACTCCTTTTTATCAATTATTATTATATAATCAATTTGATTTTTTGCAATACAGTTTCATTTTATTCCAAAGTGCATTTAAGAAACTTGTACTGCATCCACTTTGTCAAGCCCCATCCCCATCAGTTCTGATTCCTGCAAAATTTCACAAACTCGTCTTTTGTCAGAGTTTTTTCAGAACCTGCGACATACTGGAATATCCGCCAGTTATCATCGCGTAAAATCGGCAAGTAAAATATCTGCTCGGTTAGTTTAGACGCTTGCCTATATGCTTTTTTCAATTCTTCCAATTTCGTTTTATAGATATTGTTATCAAAACCACCAACCATATTAGACGAGATATTGACGCTTTTCACTTCAAAAATATGCACCCGATCAAAACTGTCTTTCATCACAAAATCAGGATAGGAAGAATGCAGTGCACCTAGATAGTATTCAAACTTTATCGATGAGTTAGCCACATAGTTTTTACCCCACAGATACACATGTTTTGCATATAAATATTCTGGTTCTTTTACGCCAAACAAATCAATCGCTCCGGCTTTCGGATTCTTCTTGCCAACCGTTACACTTTTACCAACTCGTCCATCGCCAACTGCCACATCATCTTTTGACAGTTCCTGTAATATCGCCACCCATGCGCGCTCCGCCTCGCTATCAAATGAAAATTTATCCCTTTCATCTACTCGTTTCCACACCCAATCGCTGATATTCATATAATTGCCATTGTCCGTGTAGTGGGAGATCAAGGCAAAAGAAACTTCAACATCTTGCCCCTTCTCGTTTTTCACCACTTCCATGCTTTTTTCATAATCATTTACATATTTACTGCTTTCTCTCGCCACCGCCTCGATATTTTCGGTAAACTCTCGCCATTTTGCGTAAGTCAGGGCATAATTTTCACCCATCTCTCGCACGCTATTTTCAGCTTTCACAAAATCTCGCCACAAAGCAAAAATAGAACTCGGAGCAGATACGGCAGTTTGTTTTTCGAGAAATGTCGCAAGATTAAAATCTGCCTTTTTCGTCAAGGGCCTTAGCCGTGTGGTTTTAATCTTGATATCGTCGGTAATAATTTCACTATCTTGCCACAAACTCACACCAAAACTCTTTCGCATATCCTCGGGAACAATTCCCCAAAGCCATGCCGTCATAGCTAATTTTTGTGCGTCCTCTGATAATGTTTCAAAATCAAGTAGTCGTGGGTTTCGCCTGACCCGTCCCATTACTTGCTCGTCCAGTTGTTTGCTTTGACTATCCCTAATTTGATACAGCATACAGGCGCGCGGGATATCCCACCCTTCGGTGATCACCATTTTGAAAATGATAATATCGATGGTACTTGAGTTCTCTTTGGCATAATCCTTCCATTTGCTAACCGGCAATTTCTTCGCCTTAAAAGTATCGTTCGTGTCGCACTGCTTCTCGTCATTGACAATGATCATCCACTTCAAGTCTGTGTGTTCTACCTTGTCTAGTTCCTTTTTTATCTCGGCGATTTCCTCGTCCGCCTTGTCTTTGTTGCTAATCTGGATAATAAGGCAGGGGTTTACACCAAGCAGGTTTCGATAATCTTTTTTTACTTCTTCAAACTTCTCAATCGCGCTCGCCACTTTTATATCCGGATCTTCAATCAATTCAATACCTTTTATCAGTTTTGCATTCACAGCTTCATCATTTTTAATCTCTACATCGGGGTGTTGTCCGCGCGAGAGTTTTGGCGTGGCGGAAAAGTTGTATGTTTTGCTAAAAAACTTTTCCGATAAATTATCCAGATTTTTTGTTGCAATATGACACTCATCTTTAATCAAATAAACTTTTTTATTCAATCCACCAATCAATCCTGTGCCTGTCGTTGTAAGAAAAAAACCTTCCATTGCCCCTTGCATTAGGCGTCCGCCTTGTTTATACAAATCTCGAGGCAAAAGATACACGTTGTAATCGGTTGGTACAAATAAACGCTCTTCGTTCGCAATTTGACTGTTGATAAGATATGGCTTGAGCACAGGGAAATTGCCCTTTGCGGAGTATTCTTGAAACTTCTCATAATTTTGCGTGGCTAAATCGCCCTTTGAGAGAGTGGACACGAGAAAAATCACATTCTTGTCCGCTGATAAAATGCGATTCATCATATCTGCCATCATATAGGTTTTACCGCTTCCAGTAGGTGCTTTAAAAGTCATCTCGTCTTTCGTGGCGGTGAGTTCAACAAGTGCGGAGACGGCGTTTTGTTGTAAATATATAGCTTCTTGTTTCATAATTATTTGTCTTCAAGTTTTTTTTGCATACTTTCAAAGTTTTCGCACACCCATTTTATCTTTTCCTTCACTCCGAGTTTCTCTTTCCCATACAATGTCTCATCAATTACATCAAAAGGAGTTTTATTTTCTGTTGCCTCAAAATTTGCGACCGTGGCAATATCATAAACATCAAGATTATCGCCAAGTTTATATATCTCTCCATTCATAACCCTATTTAATCTTTCTGCAGTAATTTCTGAAAGTTTGTGTTGTCTCCCTAACTCATTGCAAAATGCTATCTGGTTTTTTATCGTTTCACTGTTCGGATTTTCTTTAAGTGCCTTGTCTAAATCCTCATCAAGTTGTATCAAAATATATTTACGCCTACCACTATCTTTTTTATTAAGATCTAATACAGCTTGACCTGTAGTGCCGCTACCAGCGAAGAAGTCAAGAATTATGGATGATTCATTGGTTGCTATTTTTAGTAAATGTTCAATAAGATCAACGGGTTTTGGATAATCAAATAACCTTTTGCCTCCAAAAATCTTCATTAAATCTTGTCCAGCACTCTTCGCAGTTCCTAAACCCGAAAAGATAGTTGTCGGTGTTGTTTCCTTTTGCTCGTTGATAAATACTTTTAGCGAAGGCACCGAATCTCCCTTTTTGCCATAATAAATACGATTATCGTGGTTCAGTTCATCAAATTCCTCTTTAGTTACTCTCCACTGTCTTGTAAAGACTTTTCCGGAGGGAGTTGTAACAGAGTAATAATTTTTTCCTTTTTCTTTTGAGTTTGCTTCTGTGGTTGAAATTATGCCTTGTTTGTATTCACCACGAGGGTCGTTATCAGGATTGGTGTATGAATTTTTATAATTTCTATCAGAAAGATATTTTTTGAAATAAACTTCCTCAATGTTTTTATATGCAACAAGAATGTATTCATGTTCTTTTCTAACGCGACGAGTGATTTTTAGACGACCAGAATCATCATCAACTTTATGCCAAATAATTGTTTCTGCGTTGCCATCCCCAAATACCTCATCAAACAACCCTTTCACATACGCCTGGTTTTTGTCGTCAATGCTGCAAAAAATCACCCCATTATCACTCAAAAGCTGGCGAGCTAGGACGAGTCGCGGATAAAGCATAGAGAGCAAATTGTCCCGTGTGATAGCGTTTTCATAATTCGTCTTGGCAAACTCACCCATATCGTCTTTGCCGTAGGGCGGATCAATATAAATCACATCAATCTTACCACGGAATTCAATTAGAAGGTTCAGAAGAGCATCATAGTTGTCGCCGATGATGAGTTTGTGTGTCAGTGCGTTCTTGTCATGCGCAAAGCTGAGCTTTTTATTTTTCTTAAAATACTTTATCGTGCCGGTCATTTTCTCCAGTCGTTTGTCAAAATGAAAGCCGGTGCGCTTATAGGTAGTGCCAAGTTCGGCTATCATTATAGCTTCATTGATGGTTTCGGCATTTGTGATGAGTTTTTTCAAGAGGTCGGCATTCGTCTTTTCTATAATCTTGTCTTCAATGCGCTTATCCAACTCGGTGATGAGATCATTTTTAACTTTTATTATTTCATTTGTCATAGTATCCCCATAGTTTTAATTTAGTTAATATCAGATAAATATTTCTTTTTTTTCAAACTTCTTGACCATCGAAAAATCTCCTTCCGTTCGCCCATTTTTTTGTATTTTAGCATTACCCCTCATTAGAGTCAAGGGGCTGAAATATATATCCCTAGTCACGAGTCCAAAATCACCAGTCAAAATACAAAGACCGAAAGAGAAATTAATAAGTTAAAATATTACTTCGAAATCCAATCCTTCCGATAGACAATGTAGAGGTAAGAATCGACTGGGGTGGTGTAGGATGACATGCTTTTCGGGAATTCATAATGCATTTTCTTGATTCGCTTTCCGCCCACTGACTCCTGCATCTTGATTGACGCGATATTCTTTACATTGGGAGTTGCTTTTACTCCCTCTGCATCAGTATTTTTGAAAATCCATTTAATCAGCGCCGTCTTTACCTCGCTCCCGTATCCCTTTCTTTGAAACTCCGGCATAAGTTTGACATCCGTCTCGGCAAATTCACTCTTTTCATCATACCTTATCAGAGCTTCGCCTATCAAACATCCGCTTTTTTCAATAATAAGGTGGTGTTCTCTTCTATTTTTTATTCTCTCTTTCGTTATCTTTATTATTTTTTCAGGCGGTTCTTTGATTCCCTTGGGAAACCCTACGAATTTCATTATGCTTTTGTTTTGCCAAAGCTCTGAAATAAATTCCGCGTCACCTCTTTCCGGCTTCACCTTTCTTAAAACAAGATTCTTTGTCTTTACTTTGTAAAAATTTTTCATTCTGCGCTTTCGCTTTTCACAAATTCCTTCAAAAATCCTATTATTCTTTCAAATCTTTTCTGAATTACTGGGGTCTGCTCTAAATGACCATAAACCGCAGATTCAAATTTTGTATCTTTAATCATTATGCCGAACTCACGCCTTAGGTAGATAATTATCTCATCAGGAAATTCGTAGAACTCATTTAAGTTGCGCCTGCCTTCAAGAATCAGTACGATATCTTCAAAATCATTGCTGCTGTAATAGTCATGATGTCCTCTATTTTTAAAAGCTTCAATTTTTGAGGCAATATAGTAACTTAGAGGAAAATAATATATTGTAACTCCGCCGATTTGTTTTGAGAGAGAATTCTTCATTCCGTCTTTATACCAGATGTTTGTAAAGCCAAGTATTTTTTCGGACTCTGACGGGATAATATCTACTGTTATCTCCCCGTACTTCCATCTGCAGATGACTCCTGAATCTAAATCGTGAATAAATCCAAGTGTTGTCAGACTTTTTTCAAGATCGGTGAAAGACAAGTAATCAAGAACTTCGATAACGCAGTCAACATCCTTCGTGGGCCTTATTTTCGCACTCACATTATCTTCGAGATAGAAAGAGGATATCGCGCCGCCAACAATACAAAATTTTCTGTTTGTTTTTCTTAACGCCCCTGTAATCTCGACAACATCTCGAATATTATCAGATAACATCATACTTATTGATTATTTCGCTCAACTTTTCTTTTGCAAATGCAATTTCTCTAATGCGACCCAATCTAAGAACATCAATGTAAGATAATATCTCATACATGGAATCATCTTTTTCGACAAATTTCGGAACTGTCTTATATAACGGCCTGACACTCAAGCCATAAGATTCTCCATGCTCATAAGGCCAGACATAATCTGAAACAGACTCGGATTTTACAAAGTTCTTCATGAATTTGCTTGAATGCGCAGTCAATATACCCCGGCAGTTTCTTTCTACTTTTGCAGGAAAACAATATTTTATACCGTGGAAGAGAAACTCTCGGAGATTCTCAGTATTGACTTTTTTTTCTTCATAGATAAGCGAAGATTCCCTCAGTCTTTTCATGCCTTCGCTGACCTCCGATAAACTTATCCGCGTCTGATAGGCAATGTCAATAAGTCTCCACTCACTTTTTTTCATGGAGACGATTTTCATTATAATTACAACATCCTGCGATTTCATAAACACATTATATCAAAAAGAGAGATTGATGTCAACATCTATTCGCGATTCGCGAACCGCGAATACAACTATGAATGAAAAATCGTCTTTGTAGCGTAAGTTTCACAAATAATTGATTTATGTCCGTTTTTTCTATTTTTTCTTGTTCTTTCGCCTGCTTGCTTTTGCCATTTTTCTTCTGTTTTTCTGCTTATGTATGTCTGCAGAGTGCTTTTTTAACGGCAAGCCGACGTATGATTCCCTTAGAAATGTCATCCATTCTTTTGTCTTCTCCATATTCTCGCTAAAGACTCTTGAGAACATTGTTAAAAACTCTCTTGCATCAGACTCCTCCTCTGACGGCAATCGCCCTGAAATATCACTCGTCGGTACTTTCCCGCTAGAAAAAAAATCGTTCAGATAAGTGTTGCTTTCAAAGAGCGCATTCGCATACTTTAATGTCGCGGTTTTGTCTTGGTAATAAAAATAGCTGATGAAGCTTGCACCGAACAGAATTTCAGATTCATTGAAATTTTCCGGCTCAACTCTTTCCAGAAGAGTCATTAGGTTTTCAATGTCATCTTTCATTATATAGATCATCACCAGACGATTTTTGATTTTCATGCTGTCTTCTTTGTTCAGTCGGAGCATCAATTTTGCTGTCTCTATCGCATCATCGTAGTGACTAAGCATCTCCTGCGTCAAGATTGTGTAATTAAGGTTCCTCATGTATGGCATCGTCTCAACAATGTTCATGAACTCTCCTTCATTCTTTCTGAAAAATTCTTCTGAAAACCTTTGACGAAAAAGAGTCTCTCCCATTTTAAAATATTCGAGAGCCTTATTTGTGTCATCAACCTCGGCGAAACCCAAAAGAGTGTATGCATCACAGCAGAGATTGTCCAATTTCAGAGCATTCATTGCCGCTTCTCTCATTTTTTCCAAGTTATCCTCTTCATATCCGGCATAAACCAAAAGCTGGGCTCTCTCAATGTTGTTTTTAGGCTGATAGTTTTTGACTTCGTCCTCGGAAATTTCTAAAGGGTCGCCATCATTTAAAAAATCAAATCTTCTTCCTGCTGTTTTTTCAAAAAGATAAATCATTTTCTCAACAATAATCGGCTCTATCAATCTTGGATCTTCAGACATAATACCTCTCTTTTCTTTTATTAAATCACAAAACTGATTTCAGTCAAGATGAAATCTTCTTTATATTATAATATATATTCATTATATAATGTCGGATAAAATTTTTATCATAAGAAGAGCAAGGGCAAATATGAAGACAACCCTTATTATCTTTGCGCCTTTTGTGATTGCGATTTTCGCTCCGAGCACATTTCCCAAAACTCCGGCGCATGCGGCAGGTATTCCTATGATGAGCAAGACTTTTCCGTTTATAAGAAATGTGACAACAGCGGCAATGTTTGATGCAAGATTGACAACCTTCGTGTTTCCGTTTGCAGTGGGAAGATCATACCTTAGAACAAGAGTGTTGAAGAGAATAAGAAAGGATCCTGTCCCCGGACCGAAGAAGCCGTCGTAAAAACCTATCACAAACCCTGCAATGACTGACAAAAAAATTCTTATCTTCAAAGGAATCTCATGCGATTCGTTTTTTTCTCCGAATTTTTTATTAATGAGAGTATAGACCGCAATAATGGGAATAAGAATGACAAGAATGTATTTTAGAAAATCAGGATTGAGAATTAAAACCGTCTTTGCTCCGAGAAAGGAGCCGACAAGAGCGAAAAGACCGCTTGAAAGAGCCACTTTCATATCAATCATCCTGTTCTTTCTGTACATAAGAGTTGCGAACAATGTGCCTATGGAGGATGAAAACTTGTTGTTTCCGAGAGCGAAATGCGGAGGAAGGCCTGCGGCGATATATGCAGGAAGAGAAATCAAGCCACCGCCACCTGCTATGGAATCAATCAGCCCTGCAAGAAATATGGATGGGAGCACTATTGAAAAGATTCTTAAATAATCCATGGACATATTTTATAGAAAAAAAAGAATAAAGCAATTGCTATTTGCTTTTTGAAATCTTTATTATCTCTCCCCCGTCCGAGACGGAGATTCTGAGGACTTTTTTGAACATTCCTTCATTTAAGATAAAAGTATAGGAGAATATCTTTCCTCTTCTCATCTTTGCTTTGCTCTTCAATTGCTTTTTATACTCCGATATGTCAGTTGAGACTTCCTTGACAATCGGCTTCACATTTAAAAATTCTTTCACATTCTCTTTTATGTAATTTTCAATGATGCCGTTCAATTTTTTTTTATTCATCTTTAACCTCCGTCAGAGGATTTCCGTACATCACAAATTCAGCAAGAGTCTTTTTGTCATCATCATCCAAAAATCCGTTCTTTTCAATATTCCTCTGTGCAAAAATTCTCTTCGCATTAAGAAATGCCAGAGACGCATTCTTCTTTTTTAAAAATTCATCAAAGAAGATTGAGACAAGCATGTCGGCTTCAGAGAGCGGCGGGGCATAAGTGCCGTATGCGGTTGATGTGGAGCCGATGCAGAAAGAGACTCCGCTTCTTAAAGCTGTAAGCATTATGGAATCATCATTTCTCTTCCTGTTTATAAATGCTCCGTAGCATGCTTCGCTTGCAATGAATCCGTTCTTAATTCCTTTTGAAAGATTCTTCGGCTCGAGAGCAAGGGGATATTCCTCTTTATAGGATGAGAGTTTTCCTCTCTGTCCGTACCATCCGCACTCTTGTTCTCCTCCGTGGAGATTGAAATAGAGGCCGCCTTCAAATTTGTCAAATTCCAATTTGCTTATTGAAGTGTGCGGAGGAGAAGAGAGAATCTCTCCCTGCGACCTGAGATGCGCGAATACATTTTCAGCCGCCTTTCGCCAAATCTCCGCAGTTATGCCGAATTTTTCTTTTGCCTCTATTTTATTTTTTATCATTGAATCTTCAATCATTTTTAGAAAAGATTTTTCAGTCTCATCTTCCCCGTCGGGCATCCTTGTAATTTCAATCTGCGGTATGGTGATGTCTTTTCCAAATGACGCCCACCAATTGTCCGTGTTTACAAACTCATCTCCGTCATCAACCTGAGATTTGATTTTCTCAAAAGGAAAAACTTCTTCTCCGCCGATAATTATTACAATCGAGTCGGAGCATTCCGTCTCAATATACTTTCTCACCCGCGATCTGCTTGAATCCTCCACTTCTATGAACTGGACCGAATTTCCTGTAGCAACAAAAATATCCTGAATAGATGAGATGATTTTCTTTGAATATTTTTTCTTTAATCTTTCCGAATAGTAAATCACTGACAGTTCTTTCATACATCCCCCAAAATAAAAAAAGCCGGTCTTGTGGACCGGCTTACTCTTTCTCGCTGCTTTCTTACTTCTTTGCTTTCTTTGCTGGCTTCTTTGCTGTCTTCTTAGCAGGTTTCTTTGCAGCTTTTTTTGCTGTAGGCATTGTCCCTCCTACGGTTAAAATTTTTCTAACTATATATATATCATATAATTAAAAAAAATTCAAGAGTAAAATTATTTTTTTATTATTTTTATTTATTTTATTTTTTAATATAAATCATTGACATATCAATTTTTTTTGTTTAATATTCATATTCTATGAAAAAAGATTTTTTAATACAAAGATCCAATGAATGCAGAAAAGAAATTTTGAAGATGGTTTACAATGCCTCTTCAGGACATATAGGAGGAGCCTTCTCCGCAATAGACATAATGGTCTATCTCTATTTTGAAAAAATGAATTTTTCAAAAAACAATTTTACGGATATAAACAGAGACAGATTCATACTCTCAAAGGGGCATGCGTCTGCCGCTCTTTACTCCTGCCTTGCATTCAAAGAAATAATTTCTTTTGAAGAATTGTCAGGATTTAGAAAAATCGACAGAATGCTTCAGGGGCATCCTTCAAGAAAAACAACACCGGGAGTGGAGACATCAACAGGATCATTGGGGCAGGGTTTGTCATTCGCGAACGGATGTGCATTGGGATTGAAGATAAAAAATATAAATTCAAAAACATACTGCATGGTCGGAGACGGAGAGATAAATGAGGGGCAGTTCTGGGAAGCATTGATGACATCTGCAAGATACCGCCTTGAAAACTTGCGCGTGATTTTGGATTACAATCATCTGCAGATTGACGGAAAAATTGAAGAGATAAAAAATCCATCTCCGTCAAGAGAGAGGTTTGAATCATTCGGGTTTTATGTGATTGAAATAAACGGACACAATTTTGATGAAATAGAAAAAGCATTTACAGAGGCGGATTTAATCAAAAGAATGCCTGTATTCATAATAGCGCACACAACAAAGGGAAAGGGAGTTTCATTCATGGAGAATAATGTTGATTTCCACGGAACCCCGCCAAAGAAAGATGAATTTGAAAGAGCAATGAAGGAACTTGAGAATGCCTGAAAAAAAATCCCTCCGCACTGAGTACGGAAAGACTCTTGTCGAACTCGGAAAAAAGCATGATGATTTGATTGTGCTTGATGCTGATTTGGCAAAATCAACAAAGACGGAGCTCTTCAAAAAAGAATTCCCTGAAAGATTTTTTGATATGGGGATTTCAGAGGCGGATATGATAGCCACTGCTTCCGGATTTTCTTCTGTCGGATTAAAGCCTTTCTGTTCGTCATTCGCAATGTTTTTAACAGGAAGAGTATATGACCAGATAAGAAATTCAGTGGCATATCCCCACTGGAATGTTAAGATGGTCTCCACTCACGCGGGAATCTCGGTGGGAGAGGACGGAGCAAGCCATCAATGCAATGAGGATATTGCACTCATGAGAGTGCTTCCGGGAATGACTCTTCTATGCCCTTCAGATGCATTCATGACAGCGCATCTGACAAAAAAACTTTATGAGTATGAATCTTATGCATATATGCGTCTCCCGAGAAACGACCTTGATGTTTTGTATTCCGAAAATGATTCTTTTGAAATAGGAAAATCTGTTGTTCATAAAATAGGACGCGACATTACAATTATTGCCTGCGGAGCAATGGTTTCCATAGCCAAAAGCACTCTTCTTCGTTTTCAATCTTTGGGGATTGACGCAGGGCTTATTGACATGTATTCAATAAAACCTCTTGATGCGGAATCTCTCGCACAGGCGCTTAATAAATCAAAGGCATTGATAATCGCAGAGGAGCACTCTGTAATCGGAGGTTTAGGTTCTGCTGTCGCGCAATTTTCTTCCGAGAGAAGGCCTCTGCCTATTGCTTTTATCGGAATAGAAGATGTTTTCGGAGAATCGGGTTTTCCTGACAGCCTGTTTTTAAAATACAATCTCACTGAAGAGGCAATTCTTAAAAAGGGGAAAATGCTTTATGATAAATTTTAAGAATGTTTACAAGTATTACAAGAAGGACTGGGTTGCGCTGAACAATCTCAATCTCTCTATTGAGAAGGGGCAGTTCAATTATCTAATAGGAAGAAGCGGAGCCGGAAAATCCACTCTGATGAAGATGATTTACATGGAGATCTTTCCCACAGAGGGAGAAGTTGAGGTTGCAGGATTCAGCACAAAGACAATAAAGCAGAATGAGATTCCTCTTCTCAGAAGAAAAATAGGAGTAATATTTCAGGATTTTAAATTATTGAAGGACAGAAATGTTTATGACAATGTCGCTTTCGCCCTTCAGGTCACAGGTGAAAGACATTCATCAATAAGAAAGAAGACCCTTGAAGCTCTTGCCTCTGTGAAGATGTCTCACAAAAGAAATTCTTTTCCGTATCAGCTCTCCGGAGGAGAGCAACAAAAGGTGGCTATTGCGCGCGCAATAATAAAGGAGCCGCTTATTCTTTTGGCTGACGAACCCACGGGAAATGTCGACCCGGAAGGCACAAAAGATATTTTGGAATTATTGTTTGAAATAAATACGAGAGGCACTGCAATTTTAATGGCTACACATGATTATTCTTTAATTAAAAAATCCGTAGGCAAGGTTATAGGCCTAAGGGACGGGAAATCCGTCAATCCTGAAGATATTTTCAAAATGGAATACGGAGGCGGACAATGATTTATATAATACAAGAGGCGCTCAAAGGATTTTTCAAGAACAAATCCATGAATCTTATCACTGTCGGAATAATTACAATCTCCATTTTTATCTTCGGCTTGTTCATCGCGGGAACAGCCAATTTATTGAATGTAATAAAATTGGCAGAAGACAGAATTGAAATGATAGTCTATCTCAATGACAATCTTGACGAGAATGGGATAAAACTTTTGGATGAACAGATATCTACAATACTCGGAGTGCAGAATACGGAGTTTGTTTCAAAAGAACAGGCTCTTGAGAATTTTAAAAAAGACATGAGCGAAAACTCGCCTCTTCTCTCCGCATTTGAATCAAATCCTCTTCCCGCTTCCATAAAAGTAACAGTGAGCATGGCATACAAGACTCCGGAGTATCTGAAGGAAATATCCAACAAGATAAATCTTTTCGGCGGAGTTGAGGACATTGATTACGGCTCAGAATGGATTGATGATTTGGACAGACTTATAAAGATTCTCTTCTTCATTGACATAATACTCGGAATAATAATCACCCTCTCTTCCGTGTTCGTTGTATTCAACACAATTCGGCTTACAGTCTATGCAAGAAAAGAGCAGATTGACATAATGGATTTGGTCGGAGCGACAGAGACATACATAGAGCTTCCGTATATCATTGAAGGTGTTGTCCACGGACTCTTCGGTTCTGTAATATCAACTTTGATTTTATACTCCCTCTTTTCATTCATTCAGACGAGGATACCGAATGTGATTTTTCTGAATTCCTCTCTGGTGTTTTTCCTGATTCTTTTTGGAATGATTCTCGGTTTCACGGGGTCTTTCATGTCCGTAAAACAATGCATGAATGAAATAAGAGAGATGAAGAGACTCGAACCTGTCGGAAGAAGAAAAACAGTGGAGCGCTCAGTCAAAGGAAAATAGAGTCAGGGAATCCCTCCTCTTTACTAAAAATTCCCTCTCCCCCAAAGGATAATCATCTCTGCGGATGAAGACTTTTATTTTGCTGAAATAGAGATTGGGCATTCCCATTGATTTGTAAAACTTAAATTCTGCCTTCAGCATATTATGCGATTCCATATTCCCCCAGTAAATGCTTTTGCTTCCGAAGAGAAGAGAGAATCCCGACATGTTCCCTGTGCGAAGAAAAATTCCGTATCCCATCCCGTCGCTTATATCCTCTCTTGGATAATAGCATATCGCGTTCTGATTCTTTACTGAAAGAAAGAATAAAAACGATTTAAGAGTATCTGATGAGAGGGATCTTATCTCTTCAGAAAATTCTTCATCAGTATTTGGCGTGGATTCAATTATTTTTTTCATACTCTTTAATTCTCTCGAAGAAAATGAATAATGAGAGATTATTGAAAATTTTCCTGAGAGTGAAAAAAATCTGACAGGCCAGTAAACATTACCGGACAAAACATCTTCGTCAATCTTTTTAAGAGAGACCATCACCTGATAACCGCGAGTAACGAGAGGGGCAACAAGGATTCCTCCCATTTTAAGCTGTTTTATCCAATGGCTTGTTATATCGGCTGTTGTGCAGGATACTATTATTCTGTCATACGGGGCAAAATCCTCAACGCCGAAGCCTCCGTCATTGTTTTCTATATGGATGTTCTCCAAAGAGCAGTTATCAAGATTCTTTTTTGTTATTTCAAAAATCTCTTTTGATATTTCTGTTGCGCACACAAAACCGTTTTCTCCCACAATATTTGAAAAGACCGCAGTTGAATATCCGGAGCCTGCTCCGATTTCCAAAACTTTTTCACCCCTCTTCATTTCTGATAGGTTTATCATGGCGGAGACTACTGACGGCATAGAGACTGAAGAGAGCTTTCCTTCAGAATCCTTAAAATACAAAATTGATGAATCCGAATATACTCTCCTCAGGAAATCCTCTTCATTCGAAGACAGGTTGTCCATAATCTTAAAATCAAGAAGATGTTCGTCATATCCGTAAATTTCTTTAATGAAACAATGTCTGTCAACAGACAAAAACGCCTCTTTGTAAATTTCTTCTTTGAAAGGAATTCTGACTGCCATGTCTTTGACCATTCTTTTTTTGAAATGAGAAACAAGATTTCTTGGCATATCAGCTCCTTGAATACACACCTGTATCAATTGGTGAAAATTTGTTTTTTATAAAGTCCCTGTAAGCGATGCCCGCTGTGAGAGCCGCATTATCAGTACAGAAACGCATCTCAGGAATATACACACTCACGCCCCTCTTTTTAAATTCATCTTCGAATCTCCTTCTTAATAATCTATTCGCAGAGACTCCTCCCGCCAGCATTATGCTTTTTGTTTTGTGAACAGCGTATGCTTTCAGAAATGTCCGTATCAACTGCTCCACAATCGCATACTCTATTGAAGCTGTTATATCATTGATGTTTTTGCTTACACTCTTAGCGCCTTCGTCTTTTATATAATACATCACTGAAGTTTTAAGACCGCTGAATGAGAAGTTGAATCCGTCAAGTTTTGATATTGGGAATTTTTTGAATTGTTTATCTCCACCTTCAGCCGCTCTTTCAAGAGCCGGTCCGCCCGGATATCCGAGACCGAGCATTTTTGCGCATTTGTCAAACGCCTCTCCTGCGGCGTCATCCAAAGTCCTTCCTATCTCTCTTGTTTCAAAATCCTTATCAACCAAGAAAATCGAAGAATGTCCGCCTGATACAACCAGAGAGAGAGACGGATATTCGGGATATCCCGAAGTGAGAACATTTCCGTAAATATGTCCTTTGACATGGTCTGTTGCAATGAATGGCTTGTTCTGCCTGAGAGAGATTCCCTTTGCCGCTGTGAGTCCGACCATAAGAGACCCGACAAGACCCGGACCGTTTACGGCTGAGACAGCGTCAATCTGCGAGATTGATATTTCAGCTTTTAAAACCGCTTCTTCAATAACTTCATAAATATATTGAACATGCTCTCTTGAAGATAAGTCTGGTACAACTCCGCCGAAATCCTTATGCGACATCTGCGTTTTGACGACATTAGACAAAACTCGTCTTCCGTCTTCCACCACTGCCGCTGATGTTTCATCGCATGAAGTCTCTATTCCGAGTATAAGTGTCATTTTGCTTTCAATTTGATGCTCTGCGGATTTATGGAGAGAACTTCAATATATTTCTGCTTTGGTATTGTAATCTGCACAGTATAGATTCCTTTTTTATAAATGTTTGAAATATCTATTATGGGCGATATTTCTCCTGCAAGAAGCTCCTCAAGCATTTTTTCCGGTCCTGAGATTCGGATGTCAACGGAAACTGAATCCGGTTCTATTGATATGCCGCTTTTTTTATTTACAAAAATAACAGGAACATCCTTGAATTCTTTTGTTATGACTGTTTCAATAGGAATTTTCACTGTGACCTCTTTAATTTCTGATAAAACAGGCCTCCCCTCAAAATTCAGTTTTGTTTTTTTTACAATCTCTTTTTTGCAGTTGTCAATACTTATCTCCTCTGTCTTCATCATATTGAGAGAGTCTATCATCTTTTTCGGGCCTGTCACTGATATTTTTTGCGGCAAAACCTTAACTTCTCCTGATATTGTGAACCCGTTTGAAGGACGGCCTGTAATAACAGGATATACAACAATCTCTCTCTTTCCGACAGAATCTATTTCAAGTTCAATGTTTTTTGGAAACAGCACAGAGACCGCATAAATGTTCTTCGAATGCTCCACACGAACACTCTCCTTATCAATTGTGAATTTATACACACCTTTATCAAGGGAGGATAAATTAATTTTGAATGTCGGTCTTCTCCTCAAAAGATTCATTATCAGGAAATCTCTTGATTTGCCTTTGAACAGAACATCCATTGTATCTGAATTTGTTTTATACACAGAGAGAGATTCTCCGAGATTTTGAAACTCGCATACTGCCTTCATTCTTATCTCGACCTTCTGCTCCGTTGTGGCATAAAACCATATCAGCAGAGCCATAGAAAAAGAGACAATCTTCATTGCGATATTTCTTTTGAACATATTATTAAAATTCATATTTCAATGATATGAAAAACCTTCACATAGTCAAGAGCAATTAATTGACAATTTCTTTGCTTTTGTTGCATCTTGACAGTGAGGGTTTTATTATTATTATATAATAAAATATATTCAGGAGGTTTGATGTCTAAAAAAATATTGATAAGGGATTTGACTTTAAGAGACGGACAGCAGTCCCAGTTCGCAACAAGGATGAGCCAGAAGCAGGTTGACAAGGTTATCAATCTGTTTAAGGACGCTCACTTTTACGCCATGGAAGTGTGGGGAGGCGCAGTCCCAGATTCCATCATGAGATATCTCAACGAAAATCCGTGGGACAGGCTTGAGATGATAAAATCAAGCATAGGCAGTTCTTCAAAACTGACCGCCCTCTCAAGAGGAAGAAATCTTTTCGGATACAATCCGTATCCTGACAGTGTCATAGGCGGTTTCTGCAAAAATGCAGTAAAGTCCGGTATTGATATTATGAGGGTCTTTGACGCCTTAAATGATATTGACAATTATAAAGCAACTGTGCGTTTTGTAAAAGAGGCCGGCGGAATGGTTGACGGAGCAGTATGTTTCACAACTGACCCGATTTTTTCAAACTCAGAAAAATGGAAATCATTGTTTTCTTCAAAGAAGCTTCCTCCCAAGATTTTTACGATAGACTATTTTATAAACAAGGCAAAGGAGCTTGAAGCGCTCGGCGTTGATATGGTCACAATAAAGGATATGGCGGGGCTCATTGACCCTGAGACCTCAAGAAATCTCATTAAGGGATTAAAAAAAGAGGTGAAGATACCTGTTGACCTGCACACGCACTGCACTCCGGGATACGGACTTGCTTCGGTTCTTATGGCAATGGTGAACGGAGCAGACATAGTCGATACTGCTATAATGAATTTTGCAGGCGGGCCCGCCGCTCCTGCTTTTGAATTAATTCAGATTTTCGCAAACAAACTCAAAATGGACACCGGAGTCAATCTTGATGCTGTTGTAAAGATCAATAATGAGCTTTATGACATCTGCAAAGAGCTTCAGCCCTTCAATAAATCTTATGTGCATCCCCGCAATTTTGACATAACGAAGGATAAACTGCCTGATGATATCGAGAGGATGTTTGACAATTGCATTGAATATGCCCTTAATGATAAAGTTGACAAACTCTTGGATGAGACTCACAAAATAGACAAGCATTTCAATTTCCCCGCTCCCGACGACATTGTAAAGACTGCGCAGATTCCTGGGGGAATGTACACAAACATGAAGACACAACTTGAACAGGCTAACATGTTCGACCAGATGGAGAGAGTCTTGAAGGCAGTGCCTCAGGTGCGTCTTGACTCGGGGCTTCCGCCTTTGGTGACTCCGACAAGCCAGATAGTCGGAGTGCAGGCAGTCAACTGCATTATTGACGAGAAGAACGGGAAACCGTGGTACACATCAAAATCAGCGCAGTTCGTAAATCTTGTGAAGGGTTCGTACGGACACACTCCGTATAAAATCGACCCTGAATTCAGGCAAAAAGTATCCGGTGTTTCCAATGAGACGCCTTACGATGTTTCAAAATATGAAAAACAGGAGAATCCCATTCTTGAAGAATTCGGAGGAGTGAAGCTTGCAAAGAATGAGAAAGAGGAGCTTTTAATAGAACTCTTTCCTAATGTGGCGAATAATTTCCTTAAGAAGTTAAGAGAGAAGGAATACAATGCAAAACTTGAAGCCGACCCGAATTATGCAAAGAAGCTTAAAGAGAAGAATAAAGTAGATGACGGTGTTGATGACGACCTTTGGGACAACCTGTCAAACAATATTTAATTGACATTATAAATTGAAATTGAAAAAATAAAAACGGGGGAATTTTTATGCGTACAAGCCCATTTGTAAAGCTTGTCCACTTAATTCTCATTTTCTGCCTAAGCGAAACTTTTTTTGCGGATTCTTTATCGCTTAAGGATTGTCAGGCTGGGATTACCTCAGAAGACCAAAATCTTGAAAATATTATTTCTTTTTCTTTAAATGAAAGCAAAGATTCCACTTATGTCCAAATTCAGATGAAAAACGGGTTTTTAAAGGATTCCACTATTTCCTTAAAAAATAACACTCTTTGTTTTGATTTAAGTCATTTTATCGGAATTGAAATGAAGAATGAAACATGCAGTTTTAATGTAATATTTTATGGATTGAAGAACATCTATTGCTGTATTGACAGTGTTCCTCTCAAAATAAATGAAGATTCATTCGCGGGCAATTTGCATCAAATGCTATCATCTGCTGGAATAATTCTTTCAAACGAGAAGATTATGATTTATAAGGATGATTATCACGAATACAGATCCTATAATTCGAATTTTGAAAGCTCCTTTGTTAATAATATTTTTTGTTACGGTCTTGGGATTTATGATGACCAGATCTGTTATTCTGATATGATATATGAAGAGAATATCAATGATGCAGAATATATTCAGATGATTGATTCTTTAACAAAGAGAAAAGATTCAAAATTTATGCTTGATGTTTTTAAAGGACATTTTTTAAGAAAGAGTGACCTTAAATCATTTTATGAAGAGACCGGAGAGTTTTATTATCTTATGCAGGATTATGAGAAATATACAAATAAACAAAATTTCAGCATCCCTTATACTTTTTGTTTAATGATACCTCTTGGCATATTTTTTATGGGAGTTGACTGCGCTATAATATATCAATCTTATAAAATTGATGATATGGCAACAGGGATGTTTTTACTTCCGTTTTCTGTTATTATTGAGGGCGTATTAATGTTTGCAGCATACGGCATTCAATATTTTTTTAATAAGGGCGTTGGTTTCATTTTCCGGAACAAAAAACGAAATTCCGAAGAGAGGCTGACATATATTAAGGAGACTATCCTCAACACTACCAAATCAATTGAAAAGGAAAGCGAAAGAAATCCGACATACAGAATGTTGAGACATCTTATGCTTGACAAACCTACTCCGGAATATAAATGAAGAAAACACTGATTTTTTTGCTTTTGTCTTTGTTTTTTATTTTTTCTCAATCCTATTGTCTTTTTGATTCAAATGAAATAGCCGATGAGGCAAGATTTTCATCATTTAAGGACAGCAACCCTCTTTTGCTTACGTCTTTATATACAGCAAGCTTGATTGCTCTTACTTTTCCATCATTTTATACGGCCAGTCTTTTTCAAGCTGCAAACGAGTTTGGAGTTTATGCCATTTTTGCCGGTTCTTTTATTTTACTGACTTCACCTTGGATTCTAATGCGGACTCCGTCAATACAAAAACCGGATTTAATGATGAATGACGATGAACTTAAATTGTTCTGGAAATATTATAAAGATTTTGTTTATTTTAACCGAATTATTTCCATACTTATCCCTGTTTCGGCAATTGCCTTATTATCTGTAACTCCGTTCTTTTGAAGAGATTTGTTATTTGAATTTAAGCAGTATAACCTGCTTTGCGGATTGCACCAAGAATATCTTCCCTTTTATATTTTCCTTTAACTGTCAATTCCTTTTTCTTAACATCCACAAGAGCGTCTTTTACGCCCTCGACTTTTTTCACTGCCTCTTCAATCGTCTTTGCGCAGTGAGAACAGGTAATGTCGGAAATATAAAACTTTTCTCCGTCCATTTTATCTCTCCTTTTTAAATATGGCCTTATTATAAGAGCAAGAAGCGCTATTGCGGAAATCAGTTTAAGATAATTCGGGAAAATCGCAGAATGCGAATGCGCTCTTGAAAAATCAAATCCGTAATGAGATGCAATCATATCAAACAAAAATGCGAAGAAGACCGATACAATGATTATTGTAATCAGATAGATTATGACTGTCTTCTTTCCCATTCTTCCTGCAATGAATGCTATTGTTGCGGTGTTTGTCGCCGGACCCGCTATTAAAAATATCAAAGCCGCTCCCGGACTCATGCCCTTCATTACAAGAGATGCGGCTATTGGAATTGACCCTGTGGCGCACACATACATCGGAATTCCTATAAGAAGCATTGCAATGTATGATACGAATTTGTTTGACAGGTAATCTGCTATGAAATTCTGCGGAACAGCAAATGAAATCACTGCTCCAAGAAGAAGCCCAACCATTATCCATTTTCCCGTTGATTCCACAAGTTCGAAAAATGCGTATTTCAAAGCCATAATTGTCTTCTCCCTAAAACTCTTGTGCTCTGCAATATCCGCTTCGCACATATGAGGAGATTCGGGAGGTTTTTCGCTCTTGTCATTTTTTGTAAATATTGAGACTAGATTTCCGGAGAGGACTCCCCCGACGAATGAAGCGACGGGTCTGAATATTGCAAAGATCGGACCTAAAAGAGAGTATGTTGCAAGAATAGAATCAACTCCGGATGTTGGGGTGGAGACTAAAAACGAAATAACCGATGAATTGCTTGCTCCGCTCTTTTTTAAATGCTCTGATACGGGAATAACTCCGCACGAGCATATCGGAAGCGGAACTCCGAATGCGGATGCTTTCACAGTGTCCCAGAATCCGCCGTTTGAAAGATGTTTTGCTATATATTCCGAAGAGATGAACAGTTTAAGAATTCCAGCAACAAAAAAGCCGAAGAGAAGATATATTGACATCTCCAGAAGAAGAGACACTCCCGGAAGATTTTCTATATAATGATAAAAACTATCAAAAGATTCCATATCTGTAATATAATCGGATTTTCCTGATGTGCAATGGAGATGTATCATATTGACAAAGAGATACGCATCTTATAATATAAAAAGAAAATATAAAAGGAGAAAATATGTGCAATAAATTTCGTTCATCTGTTTTTTGGGGAACTTTGCTTCTTGTTATAGGAGCTCTTATTCTGATTTCAACATATTTTCATATCTCAATACCGATATTCAAAACTCTTGTTGCTTTGTTATTAATTTACTTGGGCATAAGGATTTTCACAGGATCCCTTTTCAAAAAACGCTCCAACACGATAATGTTCGGAGAATCAAAATTAAATGCTATGCCCTCGCAAAGAGATTATAATATAATATTCTCATCAGGAGAGGTTGACTTGTCGAATACTGAATTTGAGCCGGGAAAGAAGATTGAAATCAATGTAATATTCGGAGACGGAAAAGTATATCTTTCGAAAGACAAAAAATATATTATACACATGAATTCAGTATTCGGGCAGGGGCGTTCTCCGAACGGATCAACTGTCAATTTTGGTTCAAACACATTCTCCTCCGAGAGCGCATCTTCGGAGACTGCTGTCATAATTGAGGCAAATGTTGTGTTCGGAAACATGGAGATAACTTATAAATAATGAAAAAAGTAATCAGAAAACTTGAGCAAAAAGAGATAAAACTCTTCACTGAGATTGTCTCTACTGCATATCCGGGAATAAAGCTGACAACAAAGCAAGAGAAAGACTCGTTCATAAAAAGAATCGGGAAAATACTCAAAGAAAGTAAAAATGTTCAGTGCTTCGGAATATTCGATGACAAGGAATTAATAGGCGGAGCCCTTTATTACAAATTCAGGATGAATAACAGAGGCGAGATAATTGACATGGCAGGAATAGGCCTCGTGGCAATATCCCTTCTGCACAAAAAAGAACATGCGGCAAAAGATCTTTTAAGTCATTTTCTTAATCACTTCAAGGATAAAAAATTCCGGATTGCATCGCTTTATGCATTCAATCCTGAATTTTACAGAAAAATGGGATTCTGCTTCGGCACAAGGTTTTACAGATATCAAATAAAGCCTGCTTCTTTTACAGATTACTCTATGAAAAGCCATCTTCGATATGCAACCTTTGAGGATGTTCGGAAAATACATGAATGCTATGAAGAGTTTCACAGAAACAACCACGGAACATGTTCCAAGCATAAAAAATCATTTGAGGCGTCATTCAAAAGCGGAGAGATAAAATACCTCGTTTATGAAGAAAATGCAAAGATAAAGGCATACATGATATTTTCTCAGAAAGATATAAGTAAAGAGAATTTTCTCAGACAGGTTCTTGAAATACAGAGACTTATTATAAATGAACCAAGAGCATATAAGGAATTTTCGACATTTCTTCATTCGCAGAAGGATCAAGTTGACAGAATAATAATCGACTCGCATGATTTTGATTTCATACATCTTCTAAATGACCCGAGAGACGCCTCGGAAAACATACTCCCTGTTGTGGCGCACCAGTTCGCAACAGACAATACTGCAATGATGTACAGAATACTTGAGCCGAAGATGTTCATTGAAGATATTTTGAAAATTAAAAAACCGGAAGGCAGATTTGATTTCACTTTGAAAATAAAAGACACTTTTATTAAGAAAAACAACATATCCCTGAATATTCATATTTCAAAAAATAAATCTGTTGTTTCTATGGGTAAATTGTCTGATTTTGTAATTGGAATTGACATACTGAATCTTGCTTCATGGCTTATGGGGGTGATTGATTTGAGAAAGCTGTATTCATACGGACTCATTGAGTTGGATTCCAAAGAAAAACGAAAGACCAAAGAGATAGAATCTATGCTTGCCGATATTCAAAAAACAATCGGATTCGACATTCATCCTATTTGTTTAACGCCATTTTAATTGGATATATTTTAGTATATATTGCAGAACAATCTTTGAATCTTAAAAAAATACCCGCAATTTATCAAACGACACAGGTAATGGGTTAAAGATGAAATGCATATGTCGTAGGGGCGCATCTATGTGTCCGTCCGCCAGAATCAAAAATCAAATACGGTATTGTGTTAATTGAATGTATTTATTATTGCTCACGGCACACGGCTCACGGTGCGTCTTCGCATGGTGGCGCTTCGCCTTCAACTCTCAACCATTAACTATAAACTATTAACTCTTTGATTTTGTTTTACCCACAGCTCAAGGCGTCTTTGTCACCAGCGCACTAATTTCGTCCGTCATTCCGAAGTCCGCAGTAGTTACTTCTATCCTGAAGAATCTATCAATGAAAAGTACAAAGTATACTCTGTCCCTATATAACAAATATTTCTTTATTATACGCGCCATAAAGATTTCCGTCTATTGTTCCTGCTTTTATTTGATTTTGAATTCCAAAAATTGTTGTTATTCCTAAAAAGATTTTTAATAAATTATTCTTCATGTTTTTTTTAATCACAAATTATTTATAAACCTTTTGTTTTTCACAGGTAAGTTCTTCAATCATTATTTCCTCCTTCTGTCATATAATCTTTTTTTATTAATGTTTCCATTTTCCTTATTTCCGAAGAACTCAGGAAGCCAAAATACTCTTTTCGTTTTTTATCTGAAATTCTTCCATTGTTCTGAGAACAAAATCTTAGAAATAAATCTATCTTCCTGTCAGGCATATCGATTATCTCCTTAAGATTTCTTTTTGTTCTATCATATCTTTCAAGATATTCCAACTCTTTGATGAGTTCATTTTCTATTGTGTCATCTACGAATTGATAAAGAGATTCGACCTGTTTTGTCATATCTATGAACTTATACCATTTTATCGTATCTCCCTTGACAGTCATCTCTCCATCTTCTCTTACTATATAATTAAGATGAGTAACAACCTGCTTTGAAAATGCCTCAAGCGAATTATTATACTCCTGTTCGTTGTTTAACATTACTGCAGAGACTGGAAAGACAAGTCCTTTGGGAACAAATTCCCTCATTGATAGAATATTGTGAATCAAAAATCGGTGAATTCTCCCATTCCCATCTTCAAATGGATGAAGAAATACAAATCCATAACCCGTTACTGCCGCCTGCACTACAGGCGGTGTAGCATCAGTTGACATCTGCCTATTCGCTTTTATCAGCCCATTCATCAATTCCTTTATATCTGATGGCTTTGGACATACAAAGTGGATTCTTTCCTTACCTATAAAAGTCGTCTCTCCAACATAATTTTGCACTTTTCTATAATCTCTTGCCGCAAATCTCTTGTCAACTATCATGTTTTGCGCTTCTATCAGCTTGTTTTTTTCACAATAATCATCTTTCTCCGCCTCTTTAAGCATTTCCACAAACCTTTCCGTTCTTGTCGCATCCGCTTTTATTCGCTCCAGTTCAAATGATGATTTCGTCTCTTTTGAATAAAGGTAACTCACTGCTCTCTTCAACAATCCGGCGCTGTATTTAGCCACTCTTTTTTTACATTGCTGAGACAGTTTTTTATCTTCTTTCTCTTTTATAATGTCTGTGCGCCTGACAATCGGACAAAAAGCATCATTCCCAAGCATATTATAATACAACCTCTGCCTTTTCACTTTTGAAGAAACGCCCGTATAATACTTCTCGGGCTCCAGAAGATATTCGTAATTCCCTTGGCTCAAATCATCTATTGGCAATCTCCGCTTCGTCATGAACTCATACAAAAACCATATCCTTCGCGCATATTTACTATTCGGTTTTGATTTTATATAGTTTGTTATTTCAACCTCTTTCACTTTTTCAAAAAGCTCACTGATTATCAATAAGTTTAATCCGTCATACTTAAGGGCAAATTCAAGCTGTTCCCCAAAACTGTCAAGCGGCTTATATCTCTTAGTAAATGTCTCCTCAACCACCCCTTTATTTTCCTCTCTTCTATGTATTCCGCTATTTGCTATTTTTGATTTGTGCCAATTTTCATATATATGTAAGTCATACCTCTGTAATAATGCAGAATAACCGACTAAAACACTTTGTTTCTTTTTCTCTTTTCTATTAGGAATAACATCCTCCTGATAAAAGACTTACCGAATGAGAATTATACTTATTTTTTACCATTAGTCAAGAATTATACTTATTTTATCAAATATATTCCATACGGAAGACGGGAAACATCATTTATCAGCTTGCCTGTGATGTCATATACTTCTCTGCCTTTCAGCTCTTCTTTGAGATTCTTCTGACCATAGTAAAATACCTTACTCATACATTTTTCCTTCCCGTAATTCTTTACCTTAAAGCTTTGTTCATTCAAAACTTTTCCATCATTTCCTATTGCTTGAATATTATATTCATAAATTCCATTTTGAACAACATCTTTGTATTGAGATTTTTCAGTAGAACTAATTACTTTAAAATCTTCTTGATTATTATCTTTTCTTAAAATCTTATATCCCACAGCATTATCACATTTATAATTTAAAATAATTGTATCTCCTTTAATTATTGGTTTAGCGAAAGAAACTTGCTGAAGGGCTGTTGTTCCTGTTTTTTCTCCTTTGTAAACAACACTATCTTGAACAGTAGCCATTCCATATTTTAATGTATCAATTGGAATTTTAAATTCATCATAATATTTTGTGCTTCCTATTGTTTTGTATAACTCAACAATTACTGTATCTCCTACATTCCATGTAGAATCTTGTTTTTCTAAATTAATATAAACTTGGGGAAAAATATCAGAGGTATCTACCGAAGTAGAATCTTCTCCTAAAAATTGTAAAAAGAAATTAGTATAATCAATTTTTTGATTTAGATTTTTTTGTAACCATGCTGTTGCTCTCAATGTATCATCCAATCCAGATTCATCTTTTACTTTTCCAATATTTATTGCTTGGCTAACAACATTTTTGTCTGGGTCATCTAAAAATAATGTTGGAAGAATAGTATTGTCTTCCCCCCTTATTTTGTGGGCATGTGTTAAATATGTTTTTCCATTATCTACCTTTTCAGCAGATACTTTTATTGTATCACTAAGAAATGGTACAGGAATAAAATTACCGGAATCAAAGCTATAATATCCTGTTAAAAAATCATCGTCAATAATATCGTGCTGAGTTCCAGAATCTCCATTATTAATCCAACAGGATACATCTGTACTATCTGAAGAAACATTATTATGTGATTTATAACACGAGCCAGCAATAAGCCCCCCATCTAAATTTTTAGGGGTTAATACCCCAATTCCTAAAACTAATAACATTAGGGATTTGCGGAGGGTTTTTATGGTTTTGATGGTTTTATTTATTTTTAACATTATTCTACTTCGCTTCGCTTCTTTTGTGCTGATTTAACAATTCAAAAGCTATTATAATTATATCCCTAAACAATCAAAAAATCAACATCCTTATCTGCATTCGAATTATTTTTTCCAGCCCACTCTGTTTGTCTGTCATTGCGATGAGTCCTCGAAGAAGCAATCTCTATGCTTCTATTCAATCTTTTATTTTGCATTTTACAAGCGTACCAACTTACGAGCTCACCAGCACACCAGCTCACAAAGTCTGTCATTCCNNCGCCATGCTTTTCTCTCATACCTCTGAGCGTGGGAATCTCCTTGTCGGCTATTCGTTCTTTTACAAAGAACATTCACCGCAGTAAGGAGATTGCTTCGCAGTGCTCGCAATGACGATTTTGATATTTCTTTTGCTCAAGGCGCACGGCACATGGCTCACGGTGCGTCTTCGCATGGTGGCGCTTCGCCATCAACTTTCAACTATAAACTATTAACTGTTTTTCTGCTCATGGCACACGGCTCATGGCGTTTTTGTCTCGCGCACGGCNNGGCTCACGGCGCATGGCGTCTTTTTGACACCCTCCCCTACTTGACAAATTCTGTTTTTTAATTATAATTGATTACAAGGTTGTAATTATTACAAAATGCAAATATATGAAGAACAAAAACATCAACGAAATCAAAGATATTTACGCAAAGATAAAGCCTGAAATTGTTCAAAGGATTAAGGTATTTGAACAAACAGGCAGGAATATGTCAAGGGATGAATTGTTTTACGAACTCGGTTTTTGCCTCTTTACTCCACAGTCAAAGGCGACAATGTGCTGGGATTCAGTCTGCTCAATAAAGAAAAACATGAAGAATAATCATAAAAGCAAAGAGATTCTTCCTCATCTTATAGGTGTGAGATTCAAATATAAAAAATCCGAATATTTTGAAGAAGCGCAGAAAAAATGGTTCGACAGTGGCAAATACACAATTTACAGCAAGATTTCTTCCGAAAATAATGAAAAAGAGATGAGAGAATTTCTTGTAAAAAACATTCGTGGACTCGGGTATAAAGAGGCAAGCCACTTTTTAAGGAATATCGGACATGGAAAAAATTTTGCAATTTTAGACAGACACATCTTGAAAAATCTTAAAATTTTGGGTATAATAGATGTTGTGCCTAAATCACTTGCAAGAAATCATTATTTGGATATTGAAGACAAAATGGCTCTTTTTTCAAATAGAATTGAGATTCCTTTGAGCCATCTGGATTTTGTTCTATGGTATAAAGAAGCAGGAATTGTATTTAAATGAAAAGAGAGAACAGAATCTACGCTGAAGAGATAAAAAAACTGCTGATTGAGAAGGGCATATCCCCTTCATATCAGAGAATCAGAATTTTTGATTTTCTGACAACCAACAGGATTCATCCGTCCGCAGAGATGCTGTACCTTCAACTGATAGGAGAGATGCCCACTCTGTCGCGCACAACTGTTTACAGCACATTAAATCTCTTTGCCGACAAGGGAATGCTTAAAAGAATATTTATTGAAGGCACTCTTGTGCGTTTTGACATTGACACTTCCGACCATATGCACTTTAAGTGCACAAAATGCGGAGAAGTATTTGATATTTTCAAATCAGCAAAGAAGCTTCTGCCTAAGACCGAACACAAGGTGATAAATGAAGAGGTTTATCTTTATGGCATTTGTAAAAATTGCAAATAGGAGCGTTTATGGACAAAAGTTCTCTTTTTAAGATCTCTTACGGTATGTATATAGTCACATCGAAATTCCAAGAGAAGATAAACGGACAGATTGCCAACACTCTCTTTCAAATAACATCAGAGCCTGCAACTGTCGCTGTGTCTATAAACAAACTTAATTTAACTCATCAATATATTGAGGAGAGCAAAGTCTTCGGAGTCTCTGTTCTTTCCGAAGAGACTCCCTTGCAGTTTATAGGAAATTTCGGATTCAAGTCAGGCAGAGATATAAATAAATTTGAAAACATTAAGTATAAGACTCTTTCAACCGGAGCTCCCATTGTAACTGATTTTGTAGTAGCGGCATTGGATTTTAAGGTGACACAGAAAATAGATGTTTTAACTCACACTTTATTTATCGGAGAACTTGTTGACGCGGAAAATTATTCTGATAAAGAAGTCATGACATATTCATATTTTCATCTTATCAAAAAGGGGAAATCCCCAAAGAATGCCCCCACCTATCAGGCGGATGAGAAAAAAGAAAAAAAGGAGGATTCTGTGAAAAAATACAAATGTGATGTGTGCGGTTATGTTTATGATCCCGAGAAGGGAGATCCGGATGGAGGAATAGTGCCGGGAACACCATTTGAAAAGATACCAGAAGACTGGGTGTGCCCAATATGCGGAGCAGGGAAAAAGGATTTTAATCCGGAGAGTTGATGAAGCCTGTAAAGATTACTGATAAAATTTATTGGGTCGGAGCTATTGACTGGGATTTAAGAGATTTCCACGGATATACTACGGAGCGTGGCTCTACATATAATGCTTATTTGATTTTAGACAAAGAGCCGACTCTTGTGGACACTGTCAAACATTACAAGTTTGATGAGATGATGTCACGCATTAAAGAGCTTATTGATCCAAAGGATATTAAACACATAATTTCAAACCATGTTGAAATGGACCATTCCGGCTCAATTCCAAAAATTCTGGAATATGCAAAAAACTCAGATGTGATAACAAATCCTCAGGGAGAGCGCGGACTCAAAAATCATTTTTTCTCTGATATGAAATACAGGGTTGTAAAGAGCGGCGATATTCTTGATATAGGCGACATAAAAATATTGTTTCACCAGACTCCGATGGTTCATTGGCCTGATAATATGGTCTCCTATATTGAAAAGAATTCTTTGCTCTTCTCAAATGATGCATTCGGACAGCATATAGCCTCTTTTGAAAGATTCGATGATGAATTGTCTTTGGACGAAACTTTGAAACAGGCGAAAAAATATTACGCGAATATTGTGCTTCCTTACTCGCAACAGGTGAAGACCGCACTTGATGCTCTTGCACCGCTTAAAATAAATACAATATGCCCAAGCCATGGGATTATCTGGAGAAAAGACATTCCTATTTTGCTGAATGAGTACAAAAAATGGTCGGCGAATACAACTCAAAAAAAAGCTGTTATTGTCTATGATACAATGTGGGGATCAACAGAGAAAATCGCTTTAAAAATATACGAAGCATTTGAAGAGAGCGGATACAAAACGGTTCTGGCAAATCTAAAATCATCTCATATTTCGGATATAATGACTGAGATTATTGACGCAGAATACATAGCTGTCGGTTCGCCCACACTCAACAAAAATATGCTTCCATCTGTAAGCGGTTTTCTGACATACTTAAACGGACTCTCACCCAAGAAGAGAAAATCTTTTGCCTTCGGTTCTTACGGATGGGGCGGAGAATCAATAAAAGATGTCGAAGATGTGCTGAAAAAGAGCGGTTTTGAGGTTTTGAACAGCATCAAAATGCAGTTTGTACCGAAAGAGCCCGCTCTCACTGAAATTAAAAACAAATTAAAAGGAGATATAAATGATTAGTAAAAAAATGGTCAAGGAGATTAATGATCAGATTCAGAGGGAGCTCTATTCAGAGTATCTCTATCTGCAGATGGCGGCCTTTTTCAAAGGCGAAAATCTCGACGGTTTTTCAAAATGGATGATCTTTCAGGCAAAAGAGGAGCATACACATGCAATGAAATTTTATGAACACTTATATGAGAGAGGCGAGCAGGTTACGTTTCAGGCAATATCCGCTCCCAAAGCGGATTATAAAAATCCTCTTGATGTATTTAAGTTCGCATACAATCATGAACTGACAGTCACAAAGAACATTTCAAATCTTATGAGTCTGGCAAAAAAAGAATCCGATTATGCTACGGAATCCTTTATAAAATGGTTTGTCGACGAACAGGTTGAAGAAGAGGCGTCTTTTGATAAAATTGTCAGGATTCTTGAAAAGATAAAGGAATCATCAAATGCGCTTTACATGCTTGACAATCAACTTTCAAAAAGAGCATAAGGAGGAATTATGGCAAAAACAGAATTAAGAGAAGTCTATCGCTGTGAAATCTGCGGAAATGTAGTTGAAATCGTAAATACGGGAGCTCCGGCTCTTGTGTGTTGCGGACAGCCGATGAATAAACTTGTTGAAAAGAGCGGCGACGAAGGAAGAGAAAAACATACTCCGATAATAGAAGAGGTCGGAGACATGATCATTGTTAAAATCGGTTCTGTGCCGCACCCTATGGAGAATGACCACTATATTGTCTTTATTGAAGTATTGACGGAAAGAGAGGTTTTAAGGCATGAGTTAAAACCGGGAGACAATCCCTCTGCAATGTTCAATATTAAAAAATCAGATATAAAAGAGGTCAGAGAGTACTGCAATAAGCACATGCTCTGGAAGGCATAATATTGTTCTGGCGCACACAGACTGCGACACAGCAGATTAGATTATTAAACAGAATAAAAAATAATTCAAATCAATCGGAGGCAAGATGAAAGAATTAAAAGGAACGAAGACCGAAAAGAATCTTCATGATGCTTTTGCAGGCGAATCAATGGCAAGGAACAAATACACTTATTTCGCCTCTGTTGCCAAAAAAGAGGGTTATGAGCAGATTGCGGGAATCTTTCTTGAAACTGCGGAGAATGAGAAAGAGCATGCGAAGTTGCATTTTAAGGCATTGAAGGGAATAGGAAACACAATTGAAAATCTGAATACTGCGGCTGACGGAGAAAATTTTGAGACAAAAGAGATGTATCCGAAGATGGCTGGCGATGCAAGAGAAGAGGGTTTTGAAGAGATCGCAAAGATGTTTGAAGCAATCGGATCTGTTGAAAAGGACCATGAAGCAAGATACAGAAAACTCCTCGACAATATTGAAAAGAAAGTTGTATTTAAAAATGCAAAGAAAGTCTATTGGAAATGCAGAAACTGCGGACATATTCATGAGGGGGCTGAGGCTCCGGATGCGTGTCCCGTGTGCAAACATCCAAAGGCATACTTTGAATTGTTTGTCGAAAATTATTGATGTTTTTTGTGAATATTCGGTAAGAGGGGGCATTATGCCCCTTCTTTCATTTTAAGATCAGAGTGTCTTTAAAATATCCTGCTCCTTCAACCACATATCTTCCCTGTTTCAAATTATCAAAAAGAACAGAACCTCTGTCATTCGCCATTTTTCTAAAAATTATAGTTCCGTCTGAATCAGTCAAAGTCAGATCAATCTTCGGATTGAGAGAATCGAGACTAAGAGAGACAAAAGACAAAGAATCATTTAAATCGGCGAATCTGTATTCCAGAGGATTTTTTATATTATTTCCTTTTTTATCTGCTACATAAAATACAAAAAATTGAAGCGGATAATAACCGAGTGTGTCTGAATATTTTGCAAGCACTTTATTTTTCAAAATTGATAAGTCATACTGCACATACTCAGGATAAATCTTCAAAGAACATTCTTGAATCTCTTCGGAAAACTCCAAAAGCACTATGGAATCTGACAAGATTCTTTTTATAATTTCAGGAGGAGTAGTGTCTTTCTGCACCTCACCCATAATTATTATTCCAAGATAATCTTTTTTGTTTTTTTTTGAGTCGGATATGCCGAACAAATCTATTCTGTCCGTTTTACCCTCAAATTCATAGTTGAGAAAGACCGATTTTGATTTTGTGTATCCATCAATCTTATTTCTTAATGAATCCACTGTGCAGAATGCCGAATCAAAAGAGCTTCCAAGCTCTTCATTGAAATCTATCTTAATCTGCTGGTTCGGAATATAATAACCACTTACAAGTTTTGCAGGAAAAATATCAGGAGAAGGCGGTGGAAGTTTTTTCCCGCACGAATCCAAGCAAATAATCAAGAAGAATAAAAAAAAATATTTTATTTTCAAATTTTTGTCAGTGCTTTATTTGTTCCTGCTTTTCAGGCTGTTTAGTCATGGAGCATGTGCCGTCAAAGACTACGCCTTCTTCCACAATTAAAAGCTTGCAGTTCATGTCAACAGAGACCTTTGCAGTCTTTTGAAGTTCGATTCTGTTCTTCACATTCAGGGTGCCTTCTATTCTTCCGCCTACGACAGCATCTTTCGTTGTTATTATTCCCTTCAGGTTTCCAGTCTTTCCCACTGTTATCATATCTGTTATAGAGATTTCTCCGTCAACTCTTCCGTCTATTCTCACTGAGCCGGGCACAAAAACTTTTCCCGTGATTTCTGTCCCTTCACCTATGATATTTGTGATTCCGCTTGTTGTCTTTTCCATTTATATCTCCTTTATTTATTGTTTTCAGGCAGAAACTTTTCCGGATCTACAAGAAGAGTGTCTGCAAAAATTTCATAATGCAGGTGAGGCGCTGTGGATTTTCCGGAATTTCCCACAAGGCCGACAATTTCCCCCTTCTTGATATTTTGAAGATTTTTAACATACACTTTGTCAAGATGTCCGAAAAATATTTCAAATGCATTGTTCTGTATTTTTATATAATTTCCGAAATTTTCATCCCATCCGACGGACTTGACGATTCCATCTATTGTTGAAATTACCGGAGAACCAGCCGTCGTAGCTATATCAATAGCCGGATGCTCTTTTGAAAATTTTCTTGATATCTCTCCGTCTGTCGGATTTATATCAGGCATTGAAGCCTGAGAAGTCACTATTGATTCTTTTGTCACCATTGTGTCTATAGATATTTTTCTTGTATCGTCATAATGTGAGCGGAGAATGGCATTCTGAATATCTATACCGAGAAGCTCTTTTACTTTTTCGCTTTTATCGTATAAATACAGAATATCCTGTTTGAGTTTTTCGACTTTTGCCATCTCTGCTTCCATTTTTCTCACCTTGTCTGCGTATATTCTTTTTTGAATCGCATCCGAATAAACAGTTCCCACAAAAATCAAAGAAATTATAACAGTGATAAACAGCAATGCAAGAGCTCCGACAACAACATTGAAGAGAATCTGGGACATGGGAAACTCTCTCTTTGTCTTTCCGTCTGGGGATATGTATATTATAGTGTGTGATCTTTTCAACTAAAAACCTCTTTTGCTTAAATCTATTTCAACCATTTCTTTTATCAGTTTTGTTCCGTTCTCAACATCATCCATATCGCACATCTCGGCCTGAGAGTGTATGTATCTCGTTGGAATGGAAATCACTCCGGCAAGAACTCCGTCTTTATTTGTCTGAATAGCCATTGCATCTGTTGAGCCGCCCTGAAGAATTTCAAGCTGATAAGGAATTTTATTCTTCTCTGCCGTCTCTTTCATGAAATCAATAACAGGTTTTCTTACAACCATTCCAGCATCCATAACTTTTATTGCGGGACCTTTTCCAAGAGAGACTTCCATTATATGTGATTCAGGAAGGTCTCCCGTATCAGTTACATCAATAGCAATTGCAAAGTCCGGAGAGATGCCGAATGCGGAGGTCTTTGCTCCGCGAAGCCCCACCTCTTCCTGTGTGGTGAAGACAAAATAAATATCATTCTTTCCTTTTATATCCTGCTTTGCAATTTCCATGAGCATTGCGCATCCGATTCTGTCATCAAGAGTTTTTGTCGAGATCCTCTTTCCCATATCCACAAATGTCGCCTTCATTCCCGCAAGAGAGCCTATGGAAACAAGTTTTTCAGCCTCTGCTCTGCTTTTTGCTCCAATGTCTATAAACATTTTTTCTGCCGCAGGAACATCTTTCCAATTGAATGACTTGGGCTCAATGCCTATGACTCCTTCAACCCCATTTGTGAATTTTACATGATTCTCAATTATGTTGTGGTTGAATATTCCGCCTACAACTGCGAAGCGGAGAAATCCGTTTTTATCTATATGCTTCACCATAAATCCGATTTCATCCATGTGAGCCGCAAGCATTATTTTCTTTCCATTTCCCTTTCTTCTTGCTATAAGATTGCCCATAGCATCTCTTCTGATTTCAAGAGTCTTATTCTTCTTCAATATTTTTTCTATATAGTCCGCAACAAGCTCTTCGTATGATGAAGGTCCGATTATATCCGTGAGTGCGCGAATCAATTGTTTCATTTCTCCACCTCTATTTTATATTGTTAATGGTTTTCTTTGTTAATTCAATCATGCTTAGAAGGTCTTTCATTGATGCATAGCAGACAGGAGAGTGTATATATCTCGACGGTACGGCAAAGACCATTGTTTTTATTCCGCATTTGGCAGTGTGTATCATTCCGGCGTCAGTGCCTCCGACCATTGGCTGTTTGAACTGATATTTGATTTTATTCTTCTTTGCCACACTCTCTACAAAAGATAAAAACTCTTTATTTGCAAAGAAGGTTCTGTCTGAAATTGTCACAACAACACCCTCCTGCATTTTCGGAAAATCAGCCTCATCCTTTTCGTGCGGCATGTCTGCGGCTGATGTTCCCTCTAAAACAATTGCATAATCGGGCTCTATTGAAAATGTTGATACTATAGAGCCCCTCAGCCCCACCTCTTCCTGAACAAAAAAAGCTCCGTAAACATCATTAATGTATTTTGATTTGAAAGTTTCTATTATTGCATAGCACCCGAATCTGTCGTCAAAGGCTTTTCCCTTCATAATGTCTCCTCGTTCTTCATACTCTGTTGCGAATACCGCATAATCTCCGACAGAGACAAACTTCTCCGTCTCTTTTTTTTCATTGCATCCTATATCTATGCACAACTGTTCAATTTTTGGAAGAATTTCGTATTCGCCTCTTTGGTTGTGAACCGCCTTATAAATTATTGCTCCGGGAATTCTCTCTTTTCCCACAAGAACTCTTTTGCCTATAAGAACTCTTCTGTCAATGGAGCCTGCTGTCATGAATTTCATAGAACCGTTTTCATCTATTGATTTTATCATGAAACCCACCTCATCCATGTGGGCTCCAAGCATAATTTTTTTTCTGTTATTGCCTGTCCCTTTTTTAAGGGCAATCACATTCCCCATTTTATCAATCTTCAAAGAATCGCAAAACGGTTTAATCTCTTCTATGATTATTTCGCGCACAGAGTCTTCACATCCGGAGACTCCGTGGATTTCAGTCAGTCTTTTTAAAAGTGTGTTCATTTTTTTTCCTTATTTGATTATTCTCTCTTGAAAGTCCTTTACATTTATCAATGATACTGCAAGAGAAAGGAATTTTGCCATGCTGTCCATAGTTTTTATGCTCGCCATTTCAACAGGAGAATGCATGTTCTTTATAGGAAGAGACAAGAGCATTGTCGTAAGCCCGCCTCTGACTGTCTGAACTGCGTACGCATCTGTTCCCGACATTGACGGGAGCGGTTCAATAAAATACGGAAAATTATTTTCATCAGCGGTCTTTTTAATGAAATCAAACATTCTCTTGCAGATGTTGGCTCCAAGGCCTATACCCATTTTATCTATAGGGAATCCGCCTTCATGCCCTGATTGTTTTGCAAAAGTCACATCAAGGACAAAGGCTACATCGGGATTTATTTTATAGGCGAATGTTTTGGAGCCTGCCATTGTAGTCTCCTCCTGAGAATTTAGAACCAAATATATGTCAGGATGATTCTTTACATTTTCAAGATAATGAAGCATGTACAGAATAATCGCTCCGCAGGAGCGGTTGTCCAAAGCCTTAACACACACTTGATCCTGCTTCATTTCAGTAAAATTACTGTTTATAATAACCCTGTCGCCGACAGATATATACTTAACTATATCCCGATTTTTCATTGCAACATCAATATATAAGTCCTCAAATTTAAGGAACTTATCTCCCTCGCCCTTTGTCTGCAAATGCGGTGGTTTTGCTCCTATTATCCCCTTTATTTTTTTCTTTCCGAAGACAGTCACCTCCTGCCCCAGCAAAACTTTTTCATCATAACCGCCCACTTCCGTAAATCTGAGATAGTCCTTATCAATCTTTGTAACTATAAGCCCAAGTTCGTCATTGTGTGCAAAGAATGCCAAAGAACCCTTTTTTGCGCCCTTTTTAAAGACAGTGATATTCCCCATCCTGTCTTTTTCGACAGTCACATTATATTTTTTGACAAGTTCTTTGATTGTGGACAACATGGAATCCTCTGCTCCGGACGGACCTGTTGCCATTGTGAGAGCCCTTACTGTTTCGAGCATGTTTTTCATCTATACTCCTAATCAAGATTTTTTAATCCGAACTTTTCCAAAAGAGCTCTGAAATCATCTTCATTATAAAATTCGAGAGATATGCTACCCTTTCCTTTTTTGTATTTGATCTCCGCTTTTCTTGAAAAGTGTTCGGAAATTTTATTTTCAAGAGACCTTATGTGTGAAGATTTATGCTCCGCCTTTTTTTCTTTTACAGGTAGCGGTTTTGCATTGCCGGATAAAAGTCTCTCCACATCTCTTACAGACAAATTCTCCTTTGCAATTTTCTGTGCGATTATTATTCTTTTGTTTTTGTCTTTTATTGATAAAAGAACCTTTGCATGTCCGATAGAAATGAGATTATCTGAAATCATTTTTCTTATGTGTGTTTCAAGCTCAAGGATTCTCAGCATGTTTGTTATGTGCGAACGGGATTTTCCGATTCTCTCGGATATCGTTTCGTGAGTCAATTTGAATTTTTCATACAAATCCTTATATCCCAATGCCTCATCTATCGGATTGAGATTCTCCCTCTGAATATTCTCAACAAGAGCGAATTCCAGCATTTTTTCATCAGGCACTTCTTTTATAACAGCAGGGATATCTTTAAGACCTGCGGCTATTGACGCCCTGAATCTTCTCTCTCCTGCGACTATTTCAAAGAAGTCATTCTTTCTGCGCACAGTAATGGGTTGCAGAACGCCATTTATTTTTATTGATTCGGTTAAATCAAAGAGATCCTCTTCTGTGAAATTTTTTCTCGGCTGAAACGGGTTCGGTTTAATCGCTTTAAGCGGAACCTGACGAATCTCTCTTTGCTCTGTTCCTGAAATCAGAGATTCAAGACCTCGACCTAGTGCCTTTTTCATGCTTCTCTATCAACTCCTTAGCCAGTTCCAAATAAGCCTTTGAGCCGTTTGAAACAGGATCGAAAAGAATTATTGGTTTACCGAATGAAGGCGCCTCCGCCAGACGGACATTTCTTGGTATGTATGTTTTATATACCGAACTTTTGAAATAATTTAAGACCTCGTCAGCCACCTGTCTTGCCAATGTGAGGCGAGAATCATACATTGTTATAAGAACACCTTCTATTTCAAGGTCATCATTCATTGACTGACGCACACTGTTTATGGTATTTAAAAGTTTTGCCAGCCCTTCTACTGCATAAAATTCAGCCTGCACGGGAATAAGAATTGAATTGGCCGCAACCAGCGCGTTCAAAGTCAGTATCTGCAGAGAAGGCGGACAATCAATGAGTATGTACTCATATCTGTTTAAAATCGGTTCAAGAGCATGCCTTAAAAGCCTCTCTTTTCTTTCAAGGCCTACAAGCTCCACATCTGTCGCGGCAAGAGATATATCCGAAGGAAGAAGGTCGAGATATTCAAGCTCCGTCTTTACAATAGTCTCTTCAATTGAAACTTTATTGGCAAGAACATCATACACGCTCCTGCCGAGAAAATTTTTGTCATAATATCCGAGAGAGGATGTGGCGTTTGCCTGTGGATCTATATCAATAAGCAAAGTCTTTTTTTCCGCAACACCCAAAGCCGCACCGAGATTTACGGCTGTTGTAGTCTTGCCGACTCCGCCCTTTTGATTTGCAACTGCTATTATTCTTTTCATTAGAGGGAAATACTACCACAAAGACGAGAAGATTTCAAGTCTTTTTTTTGTTCCACATGGAACATGTGCTTTGGAATTTGTGGAAAACTATTGTGCGTCAAAATCTTCAATGTATCCCAATTGTGATAACTTAAATGTTTTTATGGGATAATAGAAATGTTCCACGTGGAACATTTCACAGGTTTTCCACATTATTAAAATATCTGTAGCAGGTTATTAATTCAAGACGCCATGTGCCGTGAGCAGAAAAACAGTTA